>JBAZPK010000107.1:0-8137 GCA_041648235.1 Thermoleophilia bacterium | reverse complement strand
GCTTTGTCCTTGTCCAAGGTAGCGCTCCTCTCTTGCTCAGGACGCGGGAAAGACAGCTACGGGAGTGTGCACCGCGCCGGTGCGCTCCAGGAGGCTACTATACAGGACCATGCGGACGGCACAAAACTCCGGAATGGTGACGTTTTGCAGGGGAAAAGGTTGACCGGGACGGCGGAATCTGGCGAGCGTCACGTGAGGCAGCCAGGCCCGCCTGTGGGGCGTGAACAGGCCGCTGTCGGCCAGGGCGCGCGCGACGTCCGCCTGCAGCTGCGCGAGGCCGCCGCTGCGGTCGTCGAGGGCGAGGGCGACGACCCGCCTGCGCCCCCGCTCGGGCAGGAAGAGGACGCCTGCCACAGCCAGCGGGAGCTCGGCGAAACGCACCGTCTCGAGGGCCGCGACGACCTCCGCGGTGCGTGCCCGCGGCACGTCGCCGAGAAACGCCAAGGTCAGGTGCAGCGCGTGGTTGATGCGCAACTCGGGCTTCGCGCCCAGACACCGGGCCTGCCAGCCGGCGAGCGCGGCCAGCGCGGCAGCGGGCAGCTCGCAGGCCACGAAGAGCCGGTCGGCCTCGCCGCGCGTCACGTCACGATCTCCTCCCGCAGGAGATGCAGGGCCGCCGTCACGCTGTGCTCGCGCACGGAGGCGCGGTCGCCGGGGAAGCCTGAGCAGCCCGTGCGCACGCCCCGGGGCCCGGCGCAGGCGAGGCAGACGAGGCCCACCGGCTTCTCGGGGGTGCCTCCGTCGGGCCCGGCCACGCCGCTGACGGCCAGCGCATAGTCGGCTCCCGTCGCCGCGCGAGCTCCACTCGCCATGGCGCCGGCCACCTCGGCCGAGACCGCGCCGTGTTCATCCAGCAGGCGGCCAGGCACGGCGAGCAACCCGCGTTTTACCTCATCGGCGTAGCTGATCACGCCACCGCGGAAGTAGGCCGAGCTGCCCGGCCGTGCCGTGATCCGGGCGCCGAGAAGGCCGCCGGTGCACGACTCGGCCACGGCCAGCGTCCGGCCCCGGCTCAGCAGCGCGTCCGCGACGAGCTCGTCCACCGTGCGGCCGTCGCTGCTGAACACGGGCAGATCGCGCTCGAGGGCGGCGATCAGGCGGTCAGCCTGCTCTTGCGCCGCCGTCGAACGAACGTAGCGGAGCACGACCGTGACCTCTCCCCCGCCGACGTTGATGCCCGCCTCCAGAAGGTCACGGGGGCACGCCTCGAGGACCGGTCCCACCTGGAGCTCGCCGACGCCGTGGATGCGCACGATACGCACGGCGGCGTCGGGGAACACCCCCTCCGCCTCGAGGCCGACGGCGATCGCCCGCCACATCGCCTCGAACTCAGAGGGCACCCCGGGGAGCGCGAACACGCGCGTGCCGCCGGAGCGCGCCGCGATGCCCGGGGCGACGCCTGCCGGCGGCACGGGAGTGGAGCCGGCAGGGAGGATGGCCTGGCGGCGGGCGAGAGGCAGGAGGGCGTCGGCGTCCAGATGCCGGCGCGCCGCTACGGCGCGCACCCCAGCCTCCACCATGGCGAGCGCGGTGGAGTGCTCCTCGAGACCGACGCCCAGCGCCGCGGCCAGGCAGCGCGCGGTGAGATCGTCGTGCGTCGTGCCGAGGCCCCCTCCGACGATGAGCAGCTCTGGCTCGGCGGCCAGCGAGAAGCGCAGCGCGGCCTCCAGGCGCTCGGCGTCGTCGGCCACCACGAGGACGCTCGCGACCTTCGCTCCGCGGGCGCTGAGGTCGGCGCTCACGAAGGCTCCGTTTGTATCCCGCGTGCGGCCGTCGAGGAGCTCGTTGCCGCTGAGCACGACGGCCGCCTGCGGCAAGCCTCGCGTCATCGCGCGGGCCCTCCCGGCAGGCGGATGACGCCGCGCGCATTGACGAAGTAGCGGACGCCGGAGACGAGTGTGATCGCGACGACGAGGGCGGCCAGGGACCACTCGACCGCGGCGGCCAGATCGGACGGCATCCCGAGCAGGCGGGCGACATCGCGCGTGGGGACGAGCACCCAGACGATGTAGACGGTCTGCAGGACGGTCTTGAGCTTGCCGTACCGGTCCGCCGGGATCGACACGCCCTGGGCGACGCCGACGATGCGCAGCACGCTGACGGCGATCTCGCGCACGATGATGACCATCGCGACCCAGGCCGCCACGCGGCCCTCGCTGACCAGCGCGAGCAGGGCCGCGGCGATCAGCAGCTTGTCCGCCAGCGGGTCGAGGAACTGACCCAAGGTAGTGATCTGCTTGCTGCGCCGCGCGACGTAACCGTCGAGCTTGTCGGTGGCCGCCGCGAGGGTGAACACGGCGGCGGCGGCGATGTCCCCGTACGGCTCGGGGATCCCCGACAGAAAGACCACGAGGAACACGGGGATGAGCAGGATCCGCGCGATCGTGATCGAGTTGGCGAGATTCAGCTGGCTGCTCACGCTTGGGCGCCCCCGGCGACGGCCTCTACATCATACCCGACGCCGGCGTCGGCCACGGCCCTCACGACCTGCCCGCGCCGCGCTCGCGCCCCTCTCACGTACGTGCGCCCGTCGATGTCGGGAGCCTGCAGGGCGCAGCGGCCCACGATCACCCCGTCGGACCGCGATGTCCCACGCTCGACGAGCACATCGACGGTACGGCCGGCGAGCGCCCGCCAGAATCGCGCGGCGGCCCCGTCGATGACCTCGCCGAGGCGCCCGACCCGCTCGAGCGCGAGCTGCGGGGCGACGTGCCCGGGCAACGTGGCCGCCGCCGTGCCCTCCTGCGCGTCAAACGGGAAGACGCCCGCAGCCGCGAAGCCGGCGGCCTCCACGAACTCCACGAGCTCCCCGAACTCCTCCTCCGTCTCGCCCGGGTAGCCGGCGATGAAGGTCGAGCGGACGGCAGCGCCCGGCAGCACGGTGCGGACCCGCGAGAGGAGGTCCAGATACTGCTCGGCGTCGCCGGCGCGCCGCATGCGCCGCAGCACGGCGCCGCTGGCATGTTGCAGGGGGATGTCGACGTAGGGCACGGCGTAGCGCGCCAAGGTCTCGAGGAGAGCCCCGTCGACACCGTCGGGCTGGAGATAGAGGAGGCGCAGCCACAGCGGGGCGGGCTCGAGCGCCGTCAGTTCGCGGAGCAGGCGTTCGAGCCCGCCCCACCCGGGCTGCGCCCAGCGCGACGTGTCCTGGCCGACGAGGACGAGTTCACGCGCCCCCGCGGCGAGCGCCGCGCGGGCGGCGCCCAGGATCGCCCCGGCCGGGACCTCCTCGTAGTCGCCCTTGATGAGAGGGATGGCGCAGTAGGCGCAGCGGCGGTCGCAGCCGTCGGACACTTTGACGTAGGCGGCGACGGGGCGCTGACGGCGCGGCACCGGCACGGCGGAGCCGTGGCCCGCCGCGCCACCCTCCCAGCCCGGGGCACCTGCGAGCGCCGCCAGCAGGGGGCTCGCGTCGAGGCCGCACCAGAGGTCGACCTCGGGGATCTCAGCAGCGAGCTCGTCGCGGTAGCGTTCCACGAGGCAGCCGACGGCGGCGACCCTCACGCCGTGAGCGTGCGCGAACTCCGCCGCCGCGAGGATCGCCTCGATCGACTCTTCTTTGGCGGCGTCGATGAAGCCGCACGTGTTCACGATGACGACGTCGGCGGCCGCGGCTGCCGCTTCGCGATGACCGGCGTGCCGCAGCCGCCGAGCCAGCGCGTCGCTGTCCGCCTCGTTCTTGGGGCAGCCGAGAGTCTGGACGAAGAAGCCGGCCGCCGGAGTGCCCTCAGCGATAGTTGACGAACTGCACGGGGATGCCCCACTCCTCGTCGCGGAGCGCGTTCATCGCCGCCTGCAGCTCGTCCTTGCTCGGCGAGAACACCCGCACGGTGTCGCCCTGGATCTGGACCTTGACCTTCTTGAAGCGCTGCCTGAGCATCTTGTTCATGGCCTTGGCCTTGTCGTCGGGGATGCCCTGCGCGATCGGCACCCGCTGGCGGACCGTGCCGCCCAAGGCCTCCTCGACCTTGCCGTACTGCAGGGCCTTCAGGGGGACCTTGCGCCGTACCAGCTTGTCCTCCAGCACGTCGACGACCTGCTTGAGCTTGACCTGGTCGTCGGAGACGAGCACCAGAGCCTCACCCTCCAGCGAGACCGCACTCACGCTCTTCTTGAAGTCGTAGCGGGTGGCGATCTCCTTCTGGACCATGTTGACCGCGTTGCGGACCTCGTTGAGGTCGGCGCGCGAGACGATGTCGAACGAGAACTCAGCGGCCATATCAGCCTTGCTCCTTCACGTCGCCGTTCTCGATGAGCAGATCGACCGGGCCGGCGCCGCCGAAGGGGGCTACCGCCGTGCCCTCCACGACGAGTCTCACGGCGGACGGCTGGTCGAGCCGTATCCAGAGGACCCGGCCCTTGAACCCCTTCCTCTCACCCTCTCTGAGCGTGCCCGTGAACAGCTGGGTGCCTTCCGGGCCGTCGCGACGCACCTGCACCCAGCAGTCGCCGGCGACGGCCTTGATGCGCACGACATCCACGAGCCGCTCCTTCACGCTCAGGCTCGGGCTCGCTGGCGAGCTGGGCGAGGGCGAGCCGCTGGTAAGGCCGAGGGCGCCGGGCTTGGTCGTCGCCGTGCCCTCGTCCCCCGCCCGCACACCCAGGACGTAGATCACGGCGAGCACGAGCAGGCAGACCACGGCGACGAAGACCGCCGTGTTGCGGCCTCTGTGACTGCGCGGCTTGCCGATGATCGAGGAGCCGGCGAAGGGCTCGACGTTCTCGCCGCGCAACGCGCCCCTGGAGCGATACTCCCCGATGATCACCTCGGGATCGAGACCGAGATAGGTGCAGTAGGTGCGCAGGAAGCCCTTGACGTACGCCGCTCCGGGCATGATGTCGAAGTCCTCGTTCTCCATGGCCTGGACGTACTTGACACGGATCTTCGTGTCCTCCTCGACCTGCTGGAGCGTGAGGTTGCGGCGTACCCGCGCCTCGCGAAGCGTGTTGCCGATCTCAAACACGGTGGATGGGCGTCTCCTCGCTCGTCGGCGCCGGGCGGGTGCTCCGCGCCCGAACTCCCAGTTTAGTAACGGCCCCGCGCGATGACAAACCCGCGCGGCGGCGCGGCGTCACTCCTCCACGTCCGCGGGCGCCTCCAGCGGTGCGGCCGCGATCGTCGCCGCCCCCTCGGCAGGCGCCTCCCCGTTGAGGCGCGCCAGCGTTGCGGGCAACTCGGTCTCGTCGATGAGCACGGAGCGCGCCTTGCTGCCGTCGTAGCCGGAGATGATGCCCATCTCCTCCATGATGTCGATCAGGCGGCCGGCGCGCGCGTAGCCCACACGGAGGCGTCGCTGCAACAGCGCCACCGAGGCGGCGCCCGTGTTCACCACCGTGCGGATGGCCTCGGCAAGATGCTCGTCGCCGCCGGCCGCGGTCTGCTGCTCGGCGTCGGGCCCTGCCGGGTTCTGGAGGAGGTCCTCCTGGAACTGCGGCGCCGCCTGACGCCGCCAGTGCTCGGTGAGGAGCTTCATCTCCTGGGCGGTGATCAGGGCCCCCTGCACGCGCAGCAGGCGATTGCTGCCCATGGGGCTGAAGAGCATGTCGCCCATGCCGAGCAGGCTCTCCGCCCCACCCTGGTCGAGGATGATCCGCGAGTCCGTCTGCGAGGCCACCGCGAAGGCGATGCGCGACGGGATGTTGGTCTTGATCATGCCGGTGACCACGTCGACCGACGGCCGCTGCGTCGCCACCACGAGGTGGATCCCGCAGCTGCGCCCGAGCTGGCCGAGGCGGATGATCGAGTCCTCGACCTCGGAGGGCGCCACCATCATCAGGTCCGCGAGCTCGTCGATGATCACCATGATGTACGGCATGTGGTCTTCGCCGCTGCGCGCCAGCTTCTTGTTGAGGGCGCGGATGTCCTGGCACCCGTTGCGCGAGAGCACGTCGTACCTGCGATCCATCTCACGGGTGATGTTGTCGAGCACGTAGGTGGCCTGCTTCATGTTCGTGACCACGGGAGCGAGCAGGTGCGGGACGCCGTTGAAGTTGCTGAGCTCCACCTTCTTGGGGTCGATCATGATCATGCGCACCTCGTCCGGCGTGGCGCGCAGGAGGATGGAGCTGATGAGGGCGTTGAGGCAGCCGCTCTTGCCCGAGCCCGTGGTCCCGGCGATGAGCAGGTGCACCATGCGCACGAGGTCGGCCTGGACCGCCTTGCCGGTGACGTCCTTGCCCAGCCAGAACGCCATCGGCGAGGCGTGCGGCGGAAAGAGGTCGTGGATGTCGCCGAGCGTCACGTAGTTGGCACGCACGTTGGGCACCTCGACACCGACGGCCGTCTTGCCGGGTATGGGCGCCTGGACGCGCACGTCGGTGGCGGCAAGCTCGTAGGCGAGGTCGTCCTTGAGCGAAGCGACCTTGCTCACCTTGATGCCGGGCTCGATACGCAACTCGTAGCGCGTCACGCGCGGCCCCGACACGGTGCCGATCACCTGAGCCGGGATGTTGAAGTGCCCGAGGATCTCGACCAGCCGCTGGGAGACGCGCTGGACATCCTCCGGCAACTCGCCCTGCGCCGCCTCGAGGCGGCGCAGCAGCTTGGCGTCCGGCAGCGACCAGACACGGCGTTCGGCCTTCTGGAAGGCCAGCGCGGCCTCGTCGCCCTCGGGTCGCCCGTCCGCGGCCTGCGCCAGCGAGAGCTGCTCGCCGGCGGGCACTGGCGTGGGCGCCGCGGGGGCAGGCTCGCCCGGCCCGAAGAGGTCGTCGGGAGGCGCCGCCTCCCCGAAGATCTCCGGCACCGTGAACGCTCCGTCGACGACGTGAGGCGACGGCTCGCGGAAGTCTTCCCACGCCGGCGCCGGCTCGTGGCCGACGGCGGTAGGCGTCGCTGCCGGCAGCACCGTGGTCCGCAAGACGTCGGCGGAAGCGACTGTGACGTCCTCGTGCGGGTCGTAGGCGCGCGCAGGCTCGCCCTCGCCACGGCGCGCGCCCAGCGCCTCGGCCTGGCCGCGAGCCACCCGGCCCGCGGCCGCTACGCCCTCGCGGGAGTGCGTGGCCCACTGGCGCAGGGACGACCCGGTGGCGAGAAGGAGGCCGGCAAGCAGCATCGCAAGGACGAGCACGTCGACACCGACGCGGCCCACCACGCTCCGCAGGGCCGCCCAGAGCAGCTCGCCGGCGAAGCCGCCGTGCGCCGTCATGTACGTGTCCCGGAACAGCCGCTGCGGCCGCTCGCCGGCGAAGAGCCCGAAGGCGTCGGCGGCGGCGGCCAGCAGGAAGGCGAGCACGAGCAGACCCATGCCCCAGCTCAAGCCCCGCCGCAAGTTGCGCTGAGTGCGCGCCACAAGCAGGACAGCGGCCAGGCACAGGAGCGGCGGCAGCGCATACGCGAGGATCCCGACAAGCCAGCGTGCGACATCGGCCAGCCAGCGCCCCAGGGAACCTCCGTCCCAGCCGAGGTAGAGGACGAAGCCGAGGAAGACGGCCAGGGCGATGCAGGCGATCGCCGCCAGCTCGCGGCCGTGACGGGAGGTGGCCGGCGGTGGGTCGGGCGCCCTGCGGCGGTCTCGCGATCGCGCCGCCGCCGCCGGGGCGGCCCGACGCCGGTCCTGCTTGGGGCATGCCGTAGCCATCGTGTGCGTATTCGTCGTGCGCACGGGAAACCCTAGCGGCCGTCGGCCGTGCCCGGCGCCGACGAAGGACGCCGACCGCTCAGACCTCGACCACGACCGGCATGATGAGTGGCCTCCTCCTGGTGCGTGAGTAGACCAGCTCGGCCAGCTTGTCCTTGATGTCTTCCTTGATGAGGCGCTGGCCGGTGACGTGCACCTTGCCGAGCTCGTCCATGAGCTGGTCGAGAGCCTCCCCGCACTCGTCGAGGATGTCCTTGAGGCGCTCGTCGTTGTGCAGGAAGCCGCGGGCGACGAGCTCCGGCGGGGCGACCGAGTCGCCGCTCTGCGCGTCGACAGTGACGACGGCGATCAGGATGCCGTCGCCGGCGAGTTGCTGGCGGTCGCGGAGCACGAGGCCGCCGGCGTCGCCGAGCTCGAAGCCGTCGACGAAGACCATGCCGGTGGGCACCTTGTCGACGACCTCCCCGTTGTCGGCGTCAAGCTCGAGCACGTCGCCGTTCTCGAGGATGAAGATCTCCTCGTCGCCGAGCCCCGACTGGCGGCCGAGCCCGGCGTGGATG
>JBAZPK010000106.1:0-8207 GCA_041648235.1 Thermoleophilia bacterium | reverse complement strand
CGCTCACCGGTGCCCGCGCGGCCCGGCGCCTCAGGCGCCGAGGCCCTCACTCACGTCATGAGCGCTCATCTCGGCGTCCGTCTCGCGCCGCCGGATCCGCAGGAGGTCGCCGGCGGCGCTGACGGCCAGGGCGCCCGCCCGCGGGCGGGCGTTGTACGGGTTCATCATCTCCAGAGAGTAGGCCCCCACGTCGAGGAAGACGATGACGTCGCCGACGCCCGTAGCCTGTGGGAAGCGGCGGTACGGCGAGTCGCCGTCGCCGGCGTACACGTCGCCACCGTCGCAGAGCGGGCCGGCGAGGCGGAACTCCGTGTCGACGGCTTCCGCGGCCCGGCTGGCGACGATCGCCCGGTAGTACCAGTGGTAGTTGGTGTGCTCGAGCAGGGTGTTGAAGCCCGCGTCCACGGTGACCCAGCGCTCGTCGCCGACGCGCCGGCCGTCCGCCGCCCGGAGCCCCTTGACCTTCTGGTTCTCGACCCGACTCACGAGCACCGCCGTGGTGGCCGCGATGGAGCGACCTGGCTCGAGGTACAGCGCGAGGTCGGGGCGACGCTTGGCCAGAGCCCTCCCGATCACCCGCGCGTAGTCGGCGAAGGTGAGCTGCGAGCAGAAGTAGTCGGCCGGGTGGCACTCCACGGGCGCCTCGCGGTACGGCACCGCGAAACCGCCGCCGGCGTTGAGGAACCGCAGCCGCACGCCGGCGGCGGCCTCCACCTCGGCCACGAGGTCGAGGGCCGCCGCCAGGGCCTGCCCGTACGGCTCCACGCTGGTGATCTGCGAGCCGATGTGCAGGTGCAGGCCGGCCGGGTCCAGGTGCGGGTCGGCGGCGGCGCGGCGGAACGCCGCCGCCGCGTCGTCGCGGTCGATGCCGGCCTTGCCGCCGTGAGCCGTCTCGAGGCCGGGGTGCGTCAGCGTCGGCACATGCACGTCGATGCGCGGCGCCACCGGGGCGCGGCGCCCGAGCGCGGCCGCCACCTCGGCGATCCGCTCGAGCTCGTACAGCGAGTCGACGATCAAGGCGCGCACGCCGCAGGCGACGGCGCGTTCGATCTCGGCCCGCGTCTTGGCGACGCCGTTGAACACGATCTGCTCGGGCCTGAAGCCCACGCGGAGCGCCTTCTCGAGCTCGCCGCCGGCGTTGACCTCCACGTTGGCCCCCGCCTCGCGGACCACCTGCAGGAACCACAGGTTCGAGCACGCCTTGCTGGCGAAGAACATCTCGGTGGCGGCATGGCGCCGGCGGAAGGCATTGAGGAGATCGGCGACGTTGGCGCGCAGCCGCCGCTCGCTGAAGACGAAGAACGGCGTCTCACTCTGGCCGGCCAGCGCCACAAGGTCGGCGCCGTCGAAGAGCAGGTGGCCGTCGGCCACGGCGAGGACCTGATCGTCGGTTCCCACGGCTCCCCCTTGTCCATCGAAACGTGGCCGCAGTATACTGCCGTCGCTCCGCCCCCGGCGCTGGGAGACGCGTGGACCGAGTGGCCGACGTCAAGCCCCACGATCGCCGCCGCACCGCCTTCTCAGGCGGCAAGTTCCACGACTTTTAGTACCTCTCTCCCCTGACACGCCGCCGCGGGCCGCCCCCACCCTCGGGGCGACCCCCCGCCGACGCGGCCGCCCGCGGAGGGCGGCGCTCGGACTCCCCGGCCGCCGTCCGCCTATCACGTCACGAGGACGAGAGCGATGAATGAACCTGTTCCAGACACGGCTCGAGAGCGCCGCCGGCGCCCCCGGTGGGGACCGAGCACGTGACCGGCTACCCGAGACTCACGGTCGACCTCGGCCCTGTCGCCGAGGCCACGAGGAGCCTGGCGGCACGCCTGCACGACGGCGGCTACTCGCTGCTCGGCGTCACCAAGAGCGTCGACGGCGAGCCGAGCGTCGGGCGCGTGCTGCTCGAGGCCGGCTGCACCGGCCTCGCCGACTCCCGCCTGCCGGCCCTGCGGCGGCTCGCCGGGCGCGGCCTGGGGCCGCTCACCCTGATCCGCGCCCCGCAGGCCGACGAGCTCGCCGACGCGGCCGCCGTCGCCCAGCGGGTCCTGCTCTGTGACCCGAGCACCGCCGGCGCCCTCGGCGAGCGGGCCCGTGAGGCGCCGGTCGAGGTGCTGCTCACCGTCGACCTCGGCGACCGCCGCGAAGGCGTCCTGCCGGACGCCGCCCCGGCGGTCGCCGCCCGCCTCGGCCGGCTGCCCGGCATCCGGCTCACCGGGATCAGCGCCAACTTCGCCTGCCTGTCGGGGCAGCTGCCCTCGGCGGCGCTCTTCCGGCAGGCGGAGGACGTGCTTGCCGTCATCGCCGGCGAGTGCGCCGCCGAGCCCACGCTCTCGCTCGGCGGCACCTGCGTTCTTCAGCACCTCGAGGGGTTTCGGCCGCGCTTCGCCACCGAGATCCGCTCGGGGGGCGGCCCGCTCTATGGCTACGACTTCGTCACCATGGCTCCGCTGGACGGACTCACGCGCACCGACCCCGTGCTCACCGCCGTCGTCCTCGAGTGCTCCCGGAAGCCGCCGGCCCCCGGCGGCGCCGGCGGCCGCGACGCCTTCGGCCACGTGCCCGAGGTCGACCTGCCCGACGCCGACGCCCACTACGCGCTGATCCACCTCGGGCGCCGCGACTGCGAGCCGCGAGGCCTGCGGCCGCTGCTTCCCGGCGCCTACCTCGCCGGCGCCACCAGCGACGTCGCCGTCCTCATCACCCCGCAGCCGCTGGCCGCCGGCGACACGGTCTCGTTCGCGGTCGACTACGACGCCCTCGTGCGCGCCGTCACCTCGCCGTTCGTGACGAGGGAGTTCGTCGCTCGGCCGGCATCCACCTCTCCGAAGGGAGACGCATGACGACTCACGCTGAGGGCCGCTACGTCGGCCCCCGCCGCCCGCTGCGCATCCTCCCGTCGGAGGATGTGGCGCGCATCCACGAGGCCTCGCTCGAGGTCCTCGCGGACCCCGGCGTGATGTTCCACTCGCAGCGCGCCCTCGACGTGCTCGAGGCCCACGGGGCCACGGTCGATCGCAAGACCACCGTGGCGCGCATCCCCGCCGCGACCGTCGCCGAAGCTCTGGCGACGCTGCCGCGCGGCTTCGTCCTCGGCGGGCGCACGCCCGAGTTCGACCTGCCGCTGGACGGCGAGCACGCTTACCTGAGCTCGGACGGCTGCGCCACGCTGGTTCGCGAGCCGGACGGTACGGTACGGCCGAGCACCAAGCAGGACGTGTACGACGCGGCCCGCGTCGTGGAAGGCCTGCCCAACCTCTCGGCCACCTCAGCCCTCGTCTCGGCCGGTGACTGCCCCGCCGAGACGCGCGCCCTGCACGAGCTCGACGCCTGCCTGCGCGCCTCGCGCAAGCACAGCGTCGTGGTGAGCGTCAAGGACGCGGCCGAGGCCCGGCCGCTGCTGCGCATGGCCGAGGCCGTGGCCGGAGGCGCGGCCGAGCTCAAGGCCCGGCCGCTCTTCTCGGCGATCCTCTGCACCGTCAGCCCGCTGCACCAGGAGCGCTTCGGCATGGAGCTCGCCTTCGCCCTCGCTGAAGCCGGCATCCCGCTCCTCCTCTACCCCATGCCGATCCTCGGCGCCACGGCACCGGTGACGCCGGCCGGCACGGCGGTGGTCAACAACACCGAGGTCCTGGCCGCCGTCACCGCCATCCAGCTGGCCTGCCCCGGGGCGCGCCTCGTGCACGCCGGCGGCCCCACCTCGCTGTACATGCGCACCGGGGCCTACTTCGCCAACGTCCCGGAGGCGCTGCTCCTTCGCGGCATCGAGGCACAGATGGCGCAGCTCTACGGCCTGCCCGCCGGCCTCGGCTGGGGCGGCACCAAGGCCAAGCAGCCGGGCGCCCAAGCGGCCTACGAGAACACGCTCGGGATGCTGCTCGAGTACCTCGCCGGCGCGGAGCTGCTCTTCGGCGCCGGCCTCCTCGACAGCGTCCAGCAGCTCTCGCTCGAGGAGCTGGTGATCGCCGACGAGGTGTTCGGCGTGGTGACGCGGCTGCTGCGCGGCGTCACCGTCGACCGCGACACGCTCGCCGTCGACCTCATCCGCGAGCACGGCTTCAAGGGCGGCTACCTCGGCGCGCCGCACACCCGGGCACACGTGCGCGAGCTCTGGCGCGGGCGCCTCTCCGAGACGGGCCCCTACGAAAGCTGGCGGGCGGCGGGCGCCCCGAGCCTGGAGGGCAAGGCGGCCGCGACGGCCGCCGCGATCCTCGCCGCCCCCGCACCCACGCTCCCCGACGACCTGGGGAGCGCCCTCGACGAGATCATCGCGGCGGCCGAGACCGGCCGCCTTTGAAAGGAGCCTCCATGCCCCACGCAGACCGGTGCTACGTCGGCGAGCGCGTCAAGCTCGAGCTGCTCACCGCGGATGAGGTCCGCCAGATCCACGACGCCACACTCGACGTCATCGAGAGCGTCGGCGTCAAGTTCCACTCGCACAAGGCGCTCGACATCCTCGAGGCCCACGGCGCCCGGGTGGACCGGGAGGCGACGGTGGCGCAGATCCCCGCCGCCCTCGTGGAGCAGGCCCTGGGCACGGTCCCCGAGAGCTTCGTGCTCGGGGCCCGCGACCCCGAGTTCGATCTGCCGCTGGACGGCGAGCACGTCTATATCAGCACCGATGGCTGCGGGGTGTTCGTGCGCGAGAGCGACGGCACGGTGCGCTCGTCGGTGAAGGCCGACCTCGTGCGGAGCGCGCGCGTGGCGCAGGCCCTCGAGCACGTCTCGGCGACCTCGGCCGTGGTCTCGGCTCAGGACTGCCCGCCCGAGACACGGGTCCTGCACGAGTTCGACGCCTGCGTGCGCAACAGCGCCAAGCACACCATCGTGGTGAGCATCAAAGAGGACTGGGAGGCCCGGAGCCTTATCCGCATGGCCGAGGCGCTGGCCGGCGGCTCCGAGGAGCTCCGCCGCCGGCCGATGTTCACGGCCATCATCTGCACCGTGAGCCCGTTGCATCAGGAGCGCTACGGCATGGACCTGGCGCTCACCCTCGCCGCGGCGGGCATCCCGATGAGCTTCTACCCCATGCCGATCCTCGGTGCCACGGCGCCGATCACGGTGGCCGGCGCCGCCGTGGTCAACAACGCCGAGATGGTGAGCGGCACCGTCCTGGTGCAGCTCGCCCACCCGGGCGCCAAGGTGATCCACGGCGGCGGCCCGACGGCCATGTCTATGGACACCGGTGCCTACGCGAGCAACTCGCCGGAGGCGATCCTGCTGCGCAGCGTCCAGGGGCACATGGCCGACTTCTACAGGATGCCGGCCTGGTACGGCGCCGGCGCCACCACGGCCAAGGCGCCCGGGGCGCAGAGCGCCTACGAGAACACCATCGCCATGCTGATGGCCTACGCCAACGGTGCCGACCTCACCTTCGGCACCGGCCTGCTCGACGGCTCCCGCATCCTCTGCCTCGAGAACATGATCGTCGACGACGAGGTGCTCGGCATGGTCAAGCGCATCCTGCGCGGCGTCGAGGTCAACGAGGAGACGCTCGCCGTGGACCTCATCAGGAAGATGGGATTCGCCGGCAACTACCTCTTCGACCGCCACACGAGGGCGCACGTCCGCGAGCTCTGGACGGCGACGCTGGGCGAGACCGGCACCTACGAGGCCTGGCGGCAGGCCGGTGGCAAGAGCACGATCGAGACGGCGCAGGAGAAGGTGGCGGAGATCCTCGCCGCCGAGCCGGCGCCGTTCCCGGAGGACCTCGGGGCCGAGTTCGACGCGATCATCGCCGCGGCCACGGCGTAGGCCCCCCCGGCGGGCCGGCCCGGCGCACGGCGTGAGCCCGTCTCCCGCCGGAGGCGGCGGCTGGGGTAGCATGGAGTGCGGGCGGCGCCGAGGCGCCGCCCGCACTCACCGCCTACCGCGGGAGCCGCCACCGATGAGTACCAGCAGGATCCGCGAAGAAGGCTTCAGCAAGGACGCCGACAAGCTCGTCCGGCGGCTCTCGCTCGTCGCGCTGCTCCTCTCGCGCCGCGGGCAGCCGGTGAGCGTCTCCGAGATCCGCAGCCGGGTCGAGGGCTACCCGACGATGACCGAGGAGGCCTTCAAGCGGCGCTTCTACGAGGATCGCGCCGAGCTCGCGGGCCTCGGCATCGAGATCGCCGCCGAGGCCGACGCAGCCGCCGACGGCGAGGTCTACAGGCTGCCGGCGAGCGCCTACTACCTGCCGCCGCTCGAGCTCAGCGGCCAGGAGCTCACGGCCCTGGCCGCCTGCCTCACCGTGCTCGAGGAGCGCTTCGCCTACTCGCGGCCGCTGCGCCTGGCGCTCCTCAGCCTCGCGCAGGGGCGCCCGGAGCTGCTCGCCGACGCAGAGACGCCGCCGCTGACCGTCGTGCCCGAGACGGCGGCCGTCCCGGCGGTGCTGCCCAGACTGCAGGCCGCCATCGCCGAGCGCAAGACGGTGAAGTTCGTCTACTACGCCATCGGCCGCGACGAGGAGATGGAGCGCACCGTCGACCCTTACGGCCTCCAGCTCATGTCCGGGGAGTGGTACCTTGCCGGCCGCTGCCACCGGCGCGCCGCGGTGCGCACCTTCCGCCTCTCGCGCATCCGCTCGCGCGTCACGCACGCCACGCGGGCGCCGCACGACTTCGCGACGCCGGAGGGCTTCGACATCGCCACGCACCGCGACCGGCCCGCGTGGAGGCTCGGCGAGCCGCGGGGCACGGCCCGGATCCGCGTCGACGCGGCGCTGGCCTGGTGGGTGGAGGCGCACTGGGCGCACTGCGGCCGCGTCGAGCACCTGGGCGGCGGCGCCATCGTTTTTGAGACCGGCTACGCGGACGCCCGGCCCCTGCTCGGCTGGGTGCTCGGGCTGGCCGACGCGGCGGAGCTGCTCGAGCCCGTTGAGCTGCGCGAGCAGCTCCGGGGCCAGCTCCGCCGCGTCACCGCCCTGCTCGCCGAGGCGCCGCCCGAAACAGCGCTCTCCCCGGCGGCCGCCCGCGCCGTGACCGGCCGCACCCGGCGTAGGCGCGCCCCCGACGGCTGGCGCGTCGAGGTCGACCGTTTCACCCGCCTCACGGCGCTGGCCACCTACCTGCTGCAGAGCTGCGGCGACGACGAGGCCCTGCTGGACGTCGCCGACGTGCGCGCCGCCCTCGGCCTGAGCGCCGAGGAGCTGCGCGCCGATGTGCGCCTCCTCAACCTCGTCAACTTCGGCGCCGACGGCGCCCTGCTGTACGCGGAGTACGAGGGGCGCGCCCGGCTGCGCGTCTCGTGCGACCTCGCCGGCCCCGCGTTCACGCGCCCGGCGCGGCTCTCGCCCCTGCAGGTCGACACGCTTCTGCTGGCCGTCGAGCTGGTCGGCGGGCAGCTGCCGACCGCCACCGGCGCCTCACTGGCGAGCGCCGCCGAGAAGCTTCGCCGGGCGCGCGCGGCGGCGTCCGCCTCCACGCTGGTCAGCAGTGACCTCCTTCTGCCCGCCGATCAGATCCTCGACGACGTCAACAGCGCGATCCTCGGCCGCCGCCTCCTGGCGGTCGAGTACTGGACCGAGGGCACCTCGCGCACCACCCGGCGGACCGTCGAGCCGTACCTGCTCATCCACAGCCGCGGTGAGTGGTACTACGTCTGCTGGTGCCGAAAGGCCCTCGGGCAACGCGTCTTCCGGGTCGCCACGACGAAGTCAGCGAAGTTGCTCGACGAGACTTTCGAACCGCGTCCGGGACTGGAGCTCGACCTCTACCGTCGCGAGGGCATCCCCACCTCGGGGAGTTACGCGCCCAAGTCGGCGACCATCTGGTACAGCCCCACCGTGCAACGCTGGATCGCCGAACGCCAACCGGTGGAGGAGCTGGCGGACGGCTCCTGCCTCGCCCTCCAGCCCTACGTGGACGAGCAATGGCTCACTCACCACCTGCTGCGCTTCTCCGACCAGGCCCGGGTGCTCGCCCCCCCGGAGGCGGTGGCCGACCTGCGCGCCACCGTGGGGCGGATCCTGGCCCTGTACGAGCGATGAGCGCCGCCGACCTGGCGTATGCGGTCTACAAGACCGGCTGGGCCTTCTACGCCTTGGGCCCGCAGCTGGCGATCTGCCTGCTGCTCGGCTACCTCACCGCCCGCAAGACCGGCGGGAGCCTCCTCAACTGGCTCGTCACCGGCTTTGCGACCGCGCTGCTCCCGCTGCTCGGCGTGCTCATCATGGCCGTGCTGTGGTGGCGGGCCGGCGCCCACGCGCAGCCGACCCCGCCGGCCCCCCACGCGGGCCG
>JBAZPK010000105.1:0-8221 GCA_041648235.1 Thermoleophilia bacterium | reverse complement strand
CGCCCGGCCGCGCCGCGGTCCCTATGCGACACTGGACTCTGCGATACCTTTGTGCTATCACATCGGTATCGCACAGAGGCGCGGCCGCGCGCCTGTCCGGGCGGGCTCGGGCCCGCCGGCGCGGCCCCGCGACGGAGGGGAGAGCCATGGCGACCGATCAGAAGACCCCGACCAGGGAGCACGAGGCCAAGGTGACGAGCGGCTGGGTGATGCTGCCCGTCGCCATCGCCCTCTCCATCGCGGGGCCGGTGCTCATCGCGCTCTCGTTCATCTACGGCACGAAGGGCGACTCGGGGTTGCTCCAGACCGCCGAGAGCAGCACCGAGCCCGTCTGGACGTTGCTCGTCGGCGGGTGCGTCCTGCTGGGCCTGGCCATCCTCGCCTCCCCGGGCTTCTTCACCCTGCAGCCCAACGAGGCCCGGGTGCTCATCCTCTTCGGCAGCTACAAGGGCACAGCCAAGCAGGGCGGTTTCCGCTGGGGTAACCCCTTCTTCAGCAACGGCCCGGCGGGCAAGCCGGGCGGCGGGCAGCGCGGCTGGCCCGGCCAGAAGCGCAAGGGCGCCGCCGAGGCCGGCCAGGCGCAGTCGGGCCCCAGCCTGCGCCGCTACAAGATCAGCCTCCGGGCACGCACGCTCAACGGCGAGAAGCTCAAGGTGAACGACAAGCGCGGCAACCCCGTGGACATCGCCGCCGTCGTGGTCTGGCGTGTGGAGGACACGGCCAAGGCGGTGTTCGACGTCGACGACTACGAGACGTACGTGGCCACCCAGAGCGAGACCGCCGTCCGGCACCTCGCCAGCGCCTACCCCTATGACTCGGGGGAGACCCTCGCCGACAGCGACGCCGAGACCACCCTGCGCGGCAACGTCGACGAAGTCAGCGAGGCCCTGCGCGTCGAGCTCACGGAGCGGCTCGCGCAGGCCGGCGTCACCGTGGAGCAAGCCCGCCTCACCCACCTCGCCTACGCCCCCGAGATCGCCCAGGCGATGCTCCGCCGCCAGCAGGCCGAAGCCGTCATCGCGGCACGGCGCAAGATCGTGATGGGCGCCACCAGCATGGTCGAGATGGCCCTCAAGGACCTCAGCGAGAAGAAGGTGGTGGAGTTCGACGAGGAGCGCAAGGCGGCGATGATCAGCAATCTCATGGTGGTGCTGTGCGGCGAGACGCAGGTCACGCCAGTGGTCAACACCGGCACGCTGTATCAGTGAGCGAGCCGGTCCGCCACGGCGCCGACCTGCCGACCGGCCGATGAGCTCACCCGGGAGCCCCTGAACCGTGGCCGCACGCAAGCAGTACCTGCTGCGCATCGACGCCGAGCTCTGGGCGGACGTGGAGAAGTGGGCCGCCGACGAGCTGCGCAGCGTCAACGCCCAGGTCGAGTTCGTGCTGCGCGAGGCCGTGAGGAAGCGCAAAGGTGAGCGGCCCGGGCCGAGCGCCCGAGGCGCGGCACACGGGGCATGATCCGGGGCCGGGCGGCCATCCTCGCCCCGCCCGGAGCATGCTCCGTGGCCACAGGCGTCCGGGACCTCGTCGAGGCGGGCGGAGCCGGCCTCCGGCGCGGCGATCGCCGTCCGTCCCCGCGCCGTTCGGGACGGTGCCCGAGGCGGTGGGACCGCCGGCACGCAGCCGTTGTGGCTGCCCATGGTAGGCTGCCGTCAAAGACACAGGAGGACGGCATGGAGCAGATCGCCCCCGGTATCTCTCGCTGGTCGGCGCCGCACCCGGAGTGGCGCCCCCGGCTCGAGGAGGTCAACAGCTACGCCTTGGTCGTCGGCGAGGCGTTGGCTGTGGTGGACCCCATCTTGCCGGCGCAGGACGACGCTCGACGGGCCCCGCTGCTGGCCGAACTGGACGAGCTGGTCGATGCGGCGCGGCGCCTGGAGCTCCTGGTCACGGTCCCGTATCACACGCGCAGCGCCGAGAGCCTGTACGAACGCTACGCGCGCCGACGCCCAACGCTCATCTGGGGGCACCCAGCCGTGAAGAAACGGCTGACCCGCCTGGCGCCGCTCGAGCTGATTCCGCAGAGCGCCGCCGGCGAGGCGGCGGAGATCGCCGACGGCGCGGCGCTCGCCTTCACGATCGGCAGGCCGCGGCGCAGCGAGTACCCGCTCTACTTCCCGGCGCTGCGCGCCGTGGCCTTCGGCGACGCCGTGGTGGGCGCCGAGGGCGGCGTGCGCTTCTGGAACCTGAGCTCGGGCACCGGCGCCGGCTGGTACCGCGACATCTTCGCGCCGACGCTGCGGCGGCTGGCCGAGCAGGACATCGAGTACGTGCTCGTCACGCATGGCCCGGCCGTACTCAGTGACGGGAGGCGAGCGCTCGCCGAGTGCCTCGCCGCGCCCCCGGTCGACCACTACTGACCGGCCCGCCGCCGGGGGGCAGTGGCGGCGGCAGGCGGCGATGGCCCTGTGAGGCGGCGGCCGGTCGGCGCCGCAGCAGGCGGCGGCGCTGCTCACAGGCGTAGGGCCGGCTCCTGGAGCGCCTCCGGCGCCGCCTCGCCCTCTGCTTCATGGACCGCGAGCGGTGGCTCGACGCGCCCGGCATCGAGCCAGATGCGCCGCGAGGCGCGACTCGCGACCCAGGTGTCGTGGGTGACGACGATGAGCGTCTGCCCACGCTCGCGCCAGAGCTGCTCGAGAAGGCCGATGATGTCGTCGCGGGTGCGCTCGTCGAGGTTGCCGGTGGGCTCGTCGGCGAGGATCACCTTCGGCTCGCGTACCAGCGCCCGGGCGATGGCCACCCGCTGCTGCTCGCCGCCGCTGAGCTCCGAGGGGATGTGGCGGGCGCGGCCGGCGAGGTTCACGCCGGCGAGGGCCTCCCGGGCGCGCCGGCGGCGCTCCTGACCGCCCACGCGCCAGGGCACGAGGGCCGTCTCCACGTTCTCCTGGGCGGTCAACGTGGGGATGAGGTTGAACGACTGGAAGATGAAGCCGTAGGAGTGGCTCCTGAGCTCCGAGAGGTCGCCCTCCCCCATCTTGACCAGGTCGCGCCCCTCGTAGAGCAGCGTACCTCCGGTGGGCCGGTCGAGGGCGCCGAGCATCTGCAGCAGGGTCGTCTTGCCGGAGCCGGTGGATCCCTGGACGGCGATGAACTCGCCCTGCTCGATCTCCAGGTCGACGCCGGCCAGGGCGTCCACCGTCTTGCGGCCCTGGGTGTAGCGCTTGGTGACGGCGGTGAGCGAGTACAGCATCGTGTCCTCCCGGGAAGAGCGTCGTGGGGTGGCGATCATGGCGGCGGCCTCAGTCGACCCGGCGCAAGGCGTCGGCAGGCCGCAAGCGCGAGGCCCGCCAGCCGCCGAGCGCGCCGGCCAGCAGGCCGCCGGCGAGCGCCAGGCCCACAGCGAGCAGCACGAGGCCAAGGCTGACTGGCGCGCCGAGCTCAACGGTCACGGTCTGCGCGGCGGAGCCCAGAGCCCGCGCCGCGCCCTGCATGCCGGGAGGCGCGCCGGCCTGCATCCGCGTGGTGCTCCCGAGCGTCGCCTCGAGGGCCGGGGAGAGGGCCGTGATGAGCCGGGCGCCGCCGACCCCCAGGGCCACGCCGAGCACGCCGCCGACGACGCCCTGGACCACCGACTCGCCCAGCACCTGGCCGACGATGCGCCGGCTCTTCCAGCCCAGCGCCTTGAGGGTGCCGAACTCGCGCACGCGGCGCGACACGGCAGACACCGTGAGCAGGCTGGCGACCAGGAAGGCGGTGACCAGGGCGGCGACCGCCAGCCAGGCGCCGAGGCGGTCGGCCAGGCTCGAGGCGCTCGACAGCGAGCCGCTGACCTGCTTCGCAAGGTCGGCCGACGTGGTCACGGTAGCCTTGGGCATGACCTGCTTGATCGCCTTCTTCACGGCGGCGATCCGCTCGGCGCTGGCGGCGCGCACGTAGATCTGGTTGACCTCGCCGACGTTGTCGCTGAGCTTCTGGGCGCGGGCGAGAGGGATGTACACGTCGGACGGGGAGCCGCCGCTGGGCAGGGCGACGATCCCGACGACCGCGAATTTCACGCCGCCGACCTTCACCGTGTCGCCGGGCGCCAGCTCGTTCTGCTCGGCGTAGGCCTTGGTGACCAGGGCGACGTTCGCTTTGGCCTCGGCGCTCGTGAGCGAGCGCCCCGAGGTGACCTGGCCGGAGCTCAGGGGGCCGAGCTTGAGGTTGCTCACGTCGACGCCCGAGATGGAGAACGACGACACCTTTATGGGCGCCATCGAGGGCGTCGCCTGGGGAGTGGCTCCGGGCTGGGGCGCGCCGCCGGTGCCGCTGCTGACGCCCCCCGCGATCTCCGCGAAGGTGCCCTCCACGTGCGTCGCCATGAGGCTCAGGCTGCCGGTGGCCGCGGCGACCCCCTCCACCCGCGCGACGGCGGCTACTTTGGTGGCCTTGATCGGCTGCTGCCCGGGGCTGCTGCGGAGCGCGTCACGGTCGAAGCGCCGACCCTGGCTGTCCCGGTCGGGCGGCTGCATACCGAAGCTCTGCGGGCCGGCCTGGTCGAGCTGCGCGGTCTGTGACACGGTGATGTCGGTGCCCACCCCGTAGAGCGAGTGCAGCACCTCGTCCTGGGCGATCTTGACGCCGCCGGCGTAGGCGGTCACGGCGACCACCAGCGCGACGCCCACGGCCAGGCCGAGGGCCGTGAGCAAGGCCTGGCGGTGGCGACGGCGCAGCTCGCGGTACAGGTACGTGAAGAACATGGGCTCCTCCTCGTCGTGTCCGCCCCACTTGTAGACCCGCAAGCTTGGAGCAGGCTGATACGCCCCTGAGAGGAGGCTGAGAACCACCGGTCACCGGGGCCGCCACAGGCGGCCCCCAGGGTTTTCTCAGGTTCCTCTCAGGAAAGGTAGGTACAGTCCCCAGCGAGCAGACCGCACCGACACAGCCGCGGGAGGGCCCCTGCGATGGAAGACAGCACGCGCATCCTTGTCGTCGACGACGAGCAGAGCATCACCGACCTCCTCGCCATGGCGCTGCGCTACGAGCAGTTCACTGTGCAGGTCGCGAACGGCGGCCGCGAGGCCCTCGAGGGCGTTCAGGCGTTCGCCCCCCACCTCGTGGTGCTCGACGTGATGATGCCGGGCATCGACGGCTTCGAGGTGGCGCGGCGCCTGCGAAACGGCAGCGCGCGCCTGCCGATCCTCTTCCTCACGGCGCGCGACACCACCGAGGACAAGGTGCGCGGCCTCACCCTGGGCGGCGACGATTACATGACCAAGCCGTTCAGCGTCGAGGAGCTCGTGGCGCGCATCCGCGCGATCCTGCGGCGCGTGCGGCCCGCCGAGGTGGCGCCCTCGCGCCTCGCGTACGCCGACCTCGAGCTCGACGAGGACACGCACGAGGTCTGGCGCGCCGGGACTGCCATCGAGCTCACGGCCACGGAGTTCAAGCTGCTGCGCTACCTTATGCTCAACGCGCGCCGCGTGCTGAGCAAGGATCAGATCCTCGACCACGTCTGGAACTACGACTTCGGCGGCAACGCCAACATCGTCGAGACGTATGTCAGCTACCTTCGGCGCAAGGTCGATCACCTCGGGCCGGCGCTCATCCAGACGGTGCGCGGCGTGGGCTACACGATCCGCGAGCCGCGGGGCTGAGGCCGGCCGATGAGCCTGCGCACACGCCTGCTGCTGGCGCTCCTCGGCCTCGTCGCCGCGGGGCTGCTGGTCGCCGGAGCGGCGACGTACTCCTCGCTGCGCTCATTCCTGGTCGACCGCGTCGACCAGCAACTGCGCGAGGCCCTGCAGCCGGCCGCCATTGCCCTGGGCGGCGGGCCGGGCGTTGGCGGGCCGGGCGGGAGCAACCTCCCCCCGGGCACGTACGCGCAGCTGCGTGACGGCGCCGGCACTGTCCTGAACACCGTCTCGTTCACCTACGGGGCCGGTGATTACCCCGCGCCCGTGCTTCCCGATCCTCTTCCGAGCGGCTCCGCGGGGAGCCGCGACGACGACGGCCGCGGAGCGGTGTTCACCGCCGAGTCCACGGCCGGCGGAGCCGGCGGCTTCCGGGTCCTGGTGGAGCGCCCACCCAGCCTGCAGCGCACGCTGATCGTGGCCATCCCGCTCACCGAGACGCACCAGACACTCACCCGCCTCCTGGGCATCGAGGCGCTCGTCTCGGGCCTGGTGCTCGTCGGCCTGGCGGTCGCCGCCTGGCTGCTGATCAAGCGCGACCTGCGACCGCTGGAGAGCATGGCCGTAACCGCCGACGCGATCGCCGCTGGCGACCTCTCGCAGCGGGTCGAGCCGGCCGAGCCGCGCACCGAAGTGGGTCGGCTCGGCCTCAGCCTCAACACCATGCTGGCGCGCATCGAGGAGGCGTTCGCCGAGCGCGCCGCCACTGAGGAGAAGCTGCGGCGCTTCCTGGCCGACGCCTCGCACGAACTGCGCACGCCGCTCACGAGCATCCGCGGCTACGCCGAGCTCTTTCACCGCGGCGCCAAGGACGACCCCGACGACCTCGCCACGGCAATGCGCCGCATCGAGGAGGAGGGCAGGCGCATGGGCGTGATGGTCGACGAGCTCCTGCTTCTGGCGCGACTCGGCGAGGGCCGCCGGCCCGAGCGGGCGCCCGTCGACCTGGCGCGCGTCGTGGCCGACGCGGTCGGCGACGCGCGCGCCGCCGACCCAAGCCGGCCGATCGCGCTCGAGGCCCCGGCCGAGCTCCTCGTGACCGGCGACGACCTCCAGCTCCGCCAGGTCGTCGCCAACCTCTTCGGCAACGCCCGCCAGCACACACCGGCGGGCAGCCCGGTGCGGGTGCGCCTGCGCGCCGAAGCCGAGGGCCCCGGCGGAGCCGGCGCGGCCGTCCTCGAGGTCGCCGATGAGGGCCCCGGCCTGGCACCCGAGGCGGCCGGAAAGGTGTTCGAGCCCTTCTATCGGGCCGACGGATCGCGTGCCCGGCAGTCGGGCGGCGCCGGGCTCGGCCTGGCCATCGTCGCGGCGATCGTCGAGGCGCACGGCGGCTCGGTGGCGCTCCGCACGCAGGCCGGTGACGGCGCCACCTTCAGCGTGCGCCTGCCCCTGGCGGCGGCCGCTGACGATGCCTGACGGACGGCGGCGCCCATGTGGCCGGCGCCCGCGTGACCGCCCTGCCCGCACCGCCGGCGCTCGCCTTGAGCAAGGTCAAGCGTGGGTGCCGTTGGCGGGTGGTACTATCCCGTCAGCGGATAATCCCAACCAACGGAGTCGGGTATGACCATCACACCGAAGACCACCGTGCACACGCTGCTCAAGGAGTACCCCTTCCTGCTCGAGTTCCTGGCCGGTTACCACCCCGAGTTCGGCAAGCTCACCAACCCGGTGCTGCGCCGCACCATGGGCCGTATGGCGACCCTCGAGAAGGCCTCGCAAATGGCCAACGTGCCCCTCAACCAGCTCATCGGCGACATCGCCGGCGAGGTCCAGACGCATACGGGAGCGCGGCCGGAGGTCGCCGACACGGCGGCCGCCGGCGGCATCGACCCGGCCCGCCTCGAGGCGCTCAAGCAGATCATCCAGGACCTGCACGCGGGGCACCCCATGGACGAGCTCACGGCGCGCTTCGGCGAGCTCATCGAGGACATCGAGGCCGGCGAGATCGCGGCCATGGAGCAGCGGCTCATCGAGGAGGGCATGCCTGAGAGCGAGGTCAAGCGGCTCTGCGATGTGCACGTGCAGGTCTTCGCCGGCGCGCTCGACGCGCACGACGCCGTGAAGGCCCCGGCCGGCCACCCCATCGACACCTTCCAGCGCGAGAACCAGGCCCTGCTGCAGGTGACCACCTCGCTGCGCAAGGTCGCCGAGGCCGTCAAGGCCGCGGACGACCGAGCCGAGGCATGGGCGCGGCTCAAGCCGGCGCTGGCCGGCGCCCTCGAGCGCCTGAGCGAGTTCGATCTCCACTACCTGCGCAAGGAGAACCAGCTCTTCCCCTTCCTCGAGCAGCACGGCATCGAGGGCCCGAGCAAGGTGATGTGGGCGCTGCACGACGACGTGCGCAAGGCGCTCAAAGACGCGGTCGCCGCTCTCGAGCGCGACGACGGCGAGCAGGCCACGCTCGCCTCCGAATGGCTGGCGCAGACCGCCGACGACATGGTGAACAAGGAGGAGAAGATCCTCTTCCCCATGTCCATGGAGACCCTGAGCGACGCGGAGTGGGTACGGATCCGCGCCGGCGAGGGCGAGATCGGCTACGCCTTCGTCGCCGACGTGCCCGCGTGGCCGGCGGTGGCGGCCGGGGCCGCGGGCCCCGCGCCGGCCGC
>JBAZPK010000104.1:0-8242 GCA_041648235.1 Thermoleophilia bacterium | reverse complement strand
GGGCGCGCCTGCGCGCCGTTGAGGCCGCCGTGCTCCGCGCCGAGACGCGCCTTGGCGAGATCGACGCCGAGCTCGCCGAGCCCGGCACGTACGCCGACCGCGCCGTCCTGAACCGGCTCCTCGACGAGCGCGGTACGGTCGGGAGCCAGCTGCAGCGCGAGTACGAGGCCTGGGAGGAGCTCGTCGACGAAGCCGGCTGAGCGACGATGCCAGACCCCACCCCGAGACCCGCCGACCATCCTCAGCTCGCCCCCACCCGCGTGCGGGCCCTCCGGCGCCGCATCCTCGCATGGTACGCGGCCAACGCCCGCGAGCTCCCCTGGCGCCGGACCACGGACCCGTACGCCATCCTCGTCAGTGAGGTGATGCTGCAGCAGACGCAGGTGCCGCGCGTGGTGCCCAAGTACCTGGACTGGATAGATGGCTTCCCCACTCTCGAGGCGCTCGCCGCGGCGCCGCTCGCCGACGTGCTGCGCCGCTGGCAGGGCCTCGGCTACAACAACCGCGCCCGGCGCCTGCACGACTGCGCCGCCGCGGCCGTGGCGGCGCGCGGCCCATCCCTGCCGGCCGCCTTGCCACGGTCGCGCGAGGAGCTTGGCGCCCTCCCCGGGATCGGCCCCTACACGGCCGGCGCCGTGCTGATCTTCGCCCACAACGACGACCTTGCCGCGGTGGACGCCAACGTGCGCCGCGTCCTCACCCACGAGCTGGCCCTGCCGGAGGAGCTCAGCCGGCCCGGCCTGCAGGCGGTGGCCGAGGCCGTGCTACCTCGCGGACGCAGCCGCGACTGGCACAACGCCCTCATGGACTACGGCGCCCTGGTGCTCACGGCGCGGCGCACCGGCATCGCCTCCCGGGGCCGCCAGGGAGCCTTCGAGGGCTCGCGCCGCCAGCAACGCGCCCGGCTCCTGCGCCACCTCCTCGAGCACGGCCCCGTCGAAACGCCCGAGCTCGCGGCCGTGCTCGGACTGCCGGTGGCCGCCGTCGTGGAGCTGGCGGCGCTGCTGGAGCGCGACGGCCTCGTGCGGCGCGAGGGCGGGCGCGTGGCAGTGGCCTGACGGCCGCGGCGCTCCGCGCCCGCCGCGCCGCCGTTCGCGGCCCGGACTCCTCCCGGCCTCGCCCCGCCGCCGTAGCCTCAGGTGCGGAACATCGTCAGCAGGAACACGAGCTCTTCGTCGGCCTGCACGGCGTGCTTGAGGTCGGCCGGCATGTAGTAGAGCTTGCCGGGGCCGGCCTCGTGCCGCACGCCGTCCAGCACCACCGTCCCGCGCCCGCGGAGGACGTGGATCACGGCCGGCACGCTCGCGGTATGCTCGCTGAGCTCCTGGCCGGG
Organism: Thermoleophilia bacterium; assembly: GCA_041648235.1. Lineage (GTDB taxonomy): Bacteria > Actinomycetota > Thermoleophilia > UBA2241 > UBA2241 > CAIXSE01. The sequence goes on along the minus strand of JBAZPK010000104.1, from coordinate 6,909 downwards.
CGCGAACGTGAAGTGGATGATCTTGTGGTGCTCGTTCTCGACGATGGACTTGCTGACGATGCCCTGGTCGGCGACCTGGGCCATCGCCTCGAGATCGGCGATCACCGGTTGTACGGGCTCCATGCGGACCTCCTCGGATAGCGGCACGTGGGCGCCGCAGGTGCGGCGCCGTCTCTGGACCACGGTACCCGCCCCGGGAACCGCCTCACCTTGACCTTCGTCACGTGGCCGCGGACCGCCGGCCGGCCACCCGGTGGCCGCGACTTTTTCGCCAGATCCCGTTTGACAAGCGCCTGCCGTGGGCATACACTTTGTGCCGCAGTACACAAGAATATTGCTTTTCTTACGAAGGAGGGTCGCCATGACGAATCGAGTTCTCCCCCTTATCAAGCGCTTCCTCGAGACAACCAGTCGCGCCATGGGCACGCCCTCGGGCTACGTTGAACGCGAACGGCGCCCCGGCCCCGGGGCGATGTGGGATCACACCGGCAGCGACAAGCTCCTCGGACACTGAGCGGAGAGGTGGTGGTCTTCATGCAGACTGACTTCCTTCGCACGCTCGGCCGCTTTTTCGCCGAAGCCGGTGCCGCGATCAGCACCCCGTCCGGCGACGCGCGCGGTCACATCCGCGTCTACGCCGGCGAGAATCAGATAGTCACCCGCGGACGGAACTTCTGACCGCGTAATCCCTGACCCGCCAGCGGCTTCCCCCACGTCGCGACCGGTGTCCTGAAGGCCTCTCGCCCCCTGGCGGCCCCGAACCCCAGGGATCCAGGCGGGGGGCCTTCCTCGTTGCTCCGTCGCTCAGATTCCCAACGGCGCCGGCCGATAGACTGTAACGACATGGGAACCCTGAACGGAGAGATCGCCGCCGTCTACGGCCGGCGCTGGCGGCTGCACCTTCTCTGGTACCTGGAGGGAGCCACCGCGTTCGCGGCCTGCTGGGCCTATTTCACCCATGGCTCTCCCCGGGCAGCGTTCACCGTGCTGGCGTATCTGGCGCTCTGCGGGGCGGCGCTGGCTCTGCCGGGTCACGCGCTGCGCCTGAGCCTCCGACGCCTGGGCGCCGCGCCGGCGGCCCGGCGGGTGGCGCTGCAACTGCTGTTCGCCTTCGCCGCCGCCGCCATCATCGCCGCCCTGAGCACCGGCCGCAGCCGGGCGGCGATCGTCTGCATCCTCCTCCTCGGGAGCACGCTCTGGGGGCTGGAGCTCGAGCAGCGCAGTGAAGCGTCGGCGAAGCGGCACGGGACGTAGAGGGCCGCCGCGGCCGGAGCGGCTACGCCGGCCCGGCCTCAGGCCGGGAAGTAGGCCGGGTAGACTCTTGGCTTGGCCTTGCGCCGCCGGTAGGTGCGGGCCAGCTCGATGAAGATGCCGACGTCGCGCTCGAGGTCGCCCTGGGTGCCGTCGAAGTAGAAGACCCGGATCGGCATGTTGTCGAGGTCCTTCTGCAGGCTTGGGTACACGGCCTCCGTGACGATGCCGTTCATGCACGTGAAGGGGCTGATGTCGATGATGCCGTCGGCGCCCTTGCCGTGGAGGTAGATGGCCTTGCCGCTGCTCAGGACCATCTCGCCCAGGGCGCCGGTGTACGGCAGGTAGGGGAAGCTCAGCTCGAGGACGTCGCGCACGTCGTGCGGCTCCTCGTAGCCGACGAAATCCTCGGCGAAGGGGCCGTAGATGGCGTGCTCGTCACGGCCCATGATCCTGTTCTTGAGGTAGCGGTAGGCGCCGTCGCGTGACAGGCGCCGCTTCTCCTCGACGAGGCGGCGGCGCTGCTCGTCGTCGGTGTACCACACCCACTCGCCGATGTCCGACATCCAGCACTCGCCGCCCTGGTCCTCGACCACGCGCATGAGCTCGAAGTTGCTGAACGTATTGTGGCGGCAGAAGATCTCGCCGACGATGCCGATGAGCGGCCGTGAACGTTCGTACCGGGCCGGGATCGCCCGGAAGCGCTCGCGGGCCCGCACCATCGCCGGCACGATGGCCGCCAGGCGCTCCTTGTTGGAGATGCCCGTCAGGCTGACCGCCTTGCCGACCTCATCGAGGCTCTCCCGGTAGGCGGCGTCGGCGGTGCCCTTCTCGATCTCGTAGGGCCGGGTCTTCAGCAGCAGCTTCATGAGCACGTCGTTGCAGAGCACCGCCCGCCAGGCGGTGCGCACCAGGTCCTGAGAATAGTCGCCGATGCTCGAGTAGCCGTCGTTGGAGGTGATGCTGATGACCGGCACGTCGTCGTAGCCGAGCTCCGCGAACTTGGCCTTGATGAGGTGCAGATACTGGCCGAAGCGGCACGGGCCGTTGGCCGTGGGCATGAGGAAGGCGACGTGGTCGCGGCCCTCGTCCTCGATGACGCGCAGGAAGTCGCCAATGGTGATCTTCTGGGGGTAGCACTCGTCGCCAGAGGTGACGCGGCCGCCGAGCTCGAGCGTGCGCTCGTCGGAGTCGCTCGTGACCCAGGCGTCGAAGCCGATGGAGCGGATGGCCGCCGCCAGCAGGTAGCTGCCGCCATACGGCATCTGCGGCAGGTACAGGCGGCGGCCCTCGAGGCCGAACTCCTTGACCGCCTGGCGGATCCGGGCGTCCTGCGCCTCAGTCGGCGACATGGGCCACCTCCTTGCGGACAGGCTCACAACCCTCGTCCGACTGGGACCACCAGCGCAGGAAGCCCTTGCTGTCGAGGTAGGCCTCGCAGCGCGTCATGGCGCCGGCGTCGTTCTGATGCTCGTCGAACTGCAGGGTGAGGTACGGCTTGCCCGAGGCCTCGCGCACGTAGTGCTTGATGTAGGAGTCCGGGCCGCACTTGAAGTTGGTCATGTAGATGATGTGCAGGTCGTCGCGGCGGCCGACGAAGGTGGCCGCCTGCAGGATCTTGCGGCCGTAGTTCCAGTACATGTTGGGCACCACGGAGTCGATGTCGATGCCCTTGAGGGGCAGGAAGTCGAGCGGGATCACGTTGACGCCGTAGAACTTGCGCAGCTTTCGCGGGATGTCCATGTTGATGCCCTTGTCGTACATGTTGTACGGGCGGCCGACGAGCACGATGCCGGGCTCACCAGCCTCGGCCAGGGTCTGCAGGGCTTCCCGGCCGGCCGCCTCGAGCGCGGCGCGGAACTCGTCCTGGGCGGCGCCGGCACGGGCGAGCGCTGCCCGCATCCGGGCCTTGCCGACGCCCAGCCTGGCGCCCATCTCGGCCATGTCGCGCAGCAGCCCTTCGTCGCCCTCGCGGAACTTCACCCGCGGGGCGAGGAACTTGGCACGCTGCGCCTCCATGCCCGGCGCGGTGCGCACGACGAACGGCAGCGTCTGGCCCCACGGGCAGGCGTGCGAGTTGTACTGCGGGAACTCGGTCTCCTCGTTGACCTGATTGGGCACGAACACCCAGTCGACGCCTTCGCGCAGGAGCCACTGGATGTGGCCGTGCGCCACGCGGATGGGGAAGCACGGCTCGGCCACGGTGAGGTCGACGCCGGCCTCGCGGATCTGTTTGTCGCTCTCCGGCGAGAGCACCGGGCGGAGGCCGATCTCGGCGAAGAACGTGGCCCAGAACGGGAGCCGGTCGTAGGTGTACAGGGCGCGCGCCAGGCCGACCGTCGGGGCTCCCTCGCCGGCCCGTGCCACCGCCGCCTCGTAGGGCGCCAGGAGGCGCTCTTCGCGGAACGCGACGAGGTCGGCGATCACCGGCTCCTTGTCGACCTTGGCCGGCTTGCGGTAGCGGTCGGAACACTTGTCGCCCCAGTAGGTCTTGCCGCCTTCGATGGTGAACTGGCGCACGTCGCACTCGTTGGAGCAGGCCTTGCAGACGAAGTCGACGACGGTGTAGTCCACCTGCCCGAGGTCCCAGCCGCGGAACTTGCTGAGCTCGCCCGTGCGCTGCACGCGCTCGCGGGCCAGCAGGGCCATGCCGAGCGCCCCTATGACCCCGTTGTACGGCGGCACGATGATGTCCTTGCCGAGGATCTGGCTGAAGGCGGCGGCCACGGAGTCGTTGTAGGCCGTGCCGCCCTGGAAGAAGATGACGTCGCCGACGGTGCGCTCGCGCACCAGGCGGTTGAGGTAGTTGGTGGCGATCGAGAGGGCGAGGCCGCCGACGAGATCCTCGCGGCGCGCGCCGCGCTGCTGATAGGCCATGACGTCGCGCTCCATGAACACCGTGCAGCGCTCGCCGAGCCTGACCGGCGCCTTGGAGCTCAGGGCCAACCGCGCGAACTCGCCGATGATGTTGATGCCCAGCTTCTCGGCCTGCTCTTCGAGGAAGGATCCCGTGCCCGCGGCGCAGGCCTCGTTCATGGCGAAGTCGACGACGATCCCGTCTTCCAGGCTGATGAACTTGGAGTCCTGGCCGCCGATCTCGAAGATCGTGTCGCACTGCTTGCCGATCTGGCGGCCGATGAAGTCGGCGCCCGTCTTGTGGGCGGTGATCTCGTCGGTGATGATGTCGGCCCCCGTGAGCTCGCCGATGAGCTCGCGGCCCGAGCCGGTGGTGCCGGCCCCGAGCAGGTTGATGCGGGCGCCAAGCTCGGCGTGGATGTCGGCGAGCCCCTTCGTGACCACCTCGACCGGGCGCGCGTCGGTCTTGGTGTAGATCTCCTTGATCACGCGGCCGGCGTCGTCGATGACGACGAGGTTGGTGGACACGGAGCCGATATCGATGCCCATGTAGGCGTCGATCGGGGCGTCGCCGCCGAAGTCGTACGGCTGGGCCATGTCGCGCAGGAGCACGACCCTGTCCATCGAGAGCGGTTCGCCGACCGGGAAGTCCGCCGCCGGCAGCCGCGTGGCGTCGAGCGCGCCGACGGCAGCGGCGCGCGCGGCCTCGAAGTCGGCCTCGATGAGGGCGGCGCCGACGGCGCCGATCGAGCTGTGGAACTCGGGCACGAAGAGCTCGCCCTCGTCCAGGCCGAAGGTCTCGCAGAGGGCCTGGACGGCGCCCCGGTTGGCGGCCACGCCGCCGATGAAGGCGATGGGCGCCTCGACGACCTTGCCCTTGGCGATGGTGCCCTTGAAGTTGCGCATCACGGCGTCGCAGAGGCCGCGCAGCACCTCGGGCGGCTGGTAGCCCTTCTGCTGGGCGTGGATCATGTCGCTCTTGGCGAAGACGCTGCAGCGCCCGGCGATGCTCGCCGCCTTGCCGGCCTCGAGGACGATGTCGCCGACATCCTCGATCTCGTACAGCAGGCGGCTGGCCTGCTGATCCATGAAGGAACCGGTACCGGCGGCGCAATCCCCGTTCGTCTGGTAGTCGGCGATGCCGGCGCAGCCCACCTCGTCGGCGGCCTCGAGACGGATGAACTTGGAGGTCTCGCCGCCCATCTCGAAGATGGTCTTGGTCGCGGGGTGCAGCGCCGTGACGCCGCGCGAGATGGCCTTGAACTCGTTCTCAAAGCTGGCCTCCAGCGCCTGGCCGATGAGCCGCCCGCCGGAGCCGGTGACGCGCGCCCCGTCGAGGCGGCCGCCGGGGAGGACGGCGAGCAGGTCGTCGAGCAGGGCCTGGGTCGCTGCGCCGGGGCTGCCCTTGATGCGCCGGTAGCGAGACACGAGGAGCGGACGGCCCTCGACGACGGTGAGTCCCTCGGTCGGGATCTGGAAGAGATGGGGGTGCTCGGAGAGGAGACGCGCGTAGAGGTCGTGTTCGTCAGCCTCGCCCGCGAGCGCGGCCTTGAGGCTGATGCAGCCGATGTCTATGCCCAGAGATGCCATGGGAGAACGAGGGTACCTCCTGCGGGCGAAACCCGCCTTGCCGACTGCAAAGCTTAGCCTCCGCGGCGGGCAGCCGCAAGCCGCTCGGCCACGACGGAGGTAGTCCGGCGGCGGCCGGCACACGCCCGAGGCGCGAGCCCGGCGCCGGTCCCGGAACGTGCACCCGGAGCGGCCGTCGACGTCACCCGGCCCACCCCTCTGTGAGCCTGTGCGGCCGGCCGGCGCGCCTCTACCATGAGGGCACGGCGTGCCGGCCGGCCGCTCTCCGACAATCACTCACCCGTGGGGGCAACCGTGAACGAAACGACAACGCTCACCAACCGCGAGCGGCGCGAGAACGTCGCCTTCCTCGGCCAGGCGTACGCGGCCGCTCAACAGAAGGCGTCAGAGGTACTGACTGTCGACGAGCGCGAGCGCTTTGCGGCCGCCGACGAACAGGAGCAGCGGCGGCTCTTCTTCAAGCTTCTGTGCTACGGAGCTCTGGCCGCGCAGCCGGCGCCCGACGCGGTGGTCGACGCCGACTGGCGGCGTCTAATCGACGCCGGCGTCGTCGACGCCCTGTACGCCGACGAGTTCGACCTCAAGCGCTACGCTCTCGACCCACCGGTCTCGCGCAACGACAGCAAGGGCAAGGTCATCGACTTCGTGCGCCTCGCTGAGGCGCGCGACACGTGGAGCCGCCTGCTGCCACAGCCCGCCGACCCGGACGTCGCCGTCGACGTGCTGCACGCCGCCTCCGGCGGCGCGCTCAAGTCACGGGCCTTCTGGGCGGTGCGCGAGATGCGCCGCAACGGGCTCTGGAGCGATGAAGCTCTGGACCGCTTCGCCTGCGTCCCCGACGGACGCGTGCGCAAACGCGCCGTGCGCATGGGGCTCATCGACCTCCCCGAGAAGGCTGACACCTTCGCCGACATGAAGGCCGTCTCCCGCGCCCTGCACGCCGTGCTGCGGTTGGGGGAGTCGCCGGCGGACGCCTACGACCTGCCGATCAGCGCCGCCGCCGAGCGTTGTGAGATCTGCGACGCGACGCGCATGGCCAGCTGCCCCCTGCCCCACTGCCGCTGGCGCCGCGAGCACACGGCGAGCTGATCGCGGCCCGACCGCGGCCGGCCGGCGGTACCCGCTCCCGCCGGCCGGCCGTCGCGGCTGCGACGGCGCGAGCCCGCGCCGCGAGCTCAGGCTCAGAGTACCTTGAGCGCGGTCCGCGCGGCG
>JBAZPK010000103.1:0-8253 GCA_041648235.1 Thermoleophilia bacterium | reverse complement strand
GGCCGGCGGCGTTGCCGCGGCCAGCCCCAGTGGCGGCCCGGCCCCGGGCGGTCCGCCGCCGCCGGCCCCGCCGGGGCTCGTGGTCACCTGGGTGCCCGGCCACCGTGACCACACGCTGGAGCGCGGCTTCAACCAGGCGGAGCTGCTGGCGCGCGGGCTTGCACGGCGGGTCGGCGTCCCCTATGCTCCGCTGCTCCGCCGCGTACGCCACGGCGCCCGTCAAAGCGGGCTCGACCGTCTGGCGCGCGCGGCGAATGTCCGTGATGCCTTCGCGTTGCGGGAGGAACACAACAGGGTACTAAGAAACCTCAAGCGAGTCGTGATCGTTGACGACGTATACACGACAGGTGAGACGTTGAACCATTGTGCACAGGTACTCGCTCGAGCAGATCTTCAGCCCCAGGTGTTCACGTTCGCGCGCACCGTGCGCGCTCCCTCCTCCCAAGCATCGCTAGCCCACGCCGTCCAGAAGGAGCGATGTCGATGAAAACTCAGATCAAGGGCCGTAACGTCACCGTCACCGACGCCATGCAGCAGTACGCCGAGGAGAAGATCGAGCACGTCCACAAGCTCCTCCTGCAGCGCCGGATCGACGAGGTGACCCGGGTAGAGCTCGAGCTCAAGGTGGAGAAGAACCCGAGCATCCCCGAGCCGTGTATCGCCGAGACGACGGTGTTCACGCGTGGCCCTGTGATCCGTGCCCGTGAGTCCGCTACGGACATGTACGCGGCCATCGACCTGGTCACCGACAAGCTCGCGCGCCGCGTCAAGAAGTACCACGACAAGGTGCACGGCAAGACCCGCCACGGCCACGACAAGATCGCCGTGAGCGCCGAGGCGGAGCCGGAGCTGGCGCCAGTCGCCGCCGCTTCACTCGCCGACGAGATGGTTGCCGAGTTCGAGCACGCCGGCGACAACGGCCGCATCGTCAAGACCAAACAGTTCGCGCTCAAGCCCATGTCGGTGCACGAAGCCACGCTGCAACTTGAGCTCGTCGGGCACGACTTCTTCGTGTTCACCAACGCCGAGTCGAGCCGCACCAACGTCGTCTACCGGCGCAACGACGGCCACTACGGCCTCATCGAGCCGGCCGGGAACTGAGAGCCGCGGCCGCCGCGCCGCGGCCGGCCCAGCCGGCCGGCGTCGGGGTGCCGCGCTGAGCGCGGCGGTGCGACGCCGGCCGCCCGGTGTGCGACAATGACCACTGAGCGCAGATCAGCCGAGCAGGGAGTGCCGCGTCCGTGATCAAGATCGTCGACAAGCTGCTGCGCGCCGGCGAGGGCCGGCGCCTCAAGGCCCTGCAGGAGCAGACCGCCCGGGTCAGCGCCCTCGAGCCCGAGGTCCACGGCCTCAGCGACGAGGCTCTGCGCGCCAAGACCGCCGAGTTCCGCCAGCGGCACGCCAACGGCGAGCTGCTCGACGACCTCCTCTTCGAGGTCTACGCCGTCGCCCGCGAGGCCTCCATACGCGCCCTCGGCATGCGCCCCTTCGACGTCCAGGTGCTGGGCGGCATCGTGCTGCACGACGGCGACATCGCCGAGATGAAGACCGGCGAGGGCAAGACGCTCGTCGCGACGATGCCCATGTACCTCAACGGCCTCGCCGGCCGCGGCGCCCACCTGGTCACGGTCAACGACTACCTGGCCAAGCGGGACGCCGAGTGGATGGGCGCCGTGTACCGCTTCCTCGGCCTCGAGGTGGGCGTCATCCAGGCCAACATGACCCCCGAGGAGCGGCGCGTGGCCTACGCCGCCGACATCACCTACGGCACCAACTCGGAGTTCGGCTTCGACTACCTGCGCGACAACATGGCCATGCGCCGCGAGCACATGGTGCAACGCGGGCACGCCTACTGCATCGTCGACGAGGTCGACTCGATCCTCATCGACGAGGCGCGCACGCCGCTCATCATCAGCGGCGCCCCGGAGACCGCCGCCGACACCTACCGCCAGTTCGCCCGCGTCGTCCCGCGCCTCGACCCGAACGAGGATTACGAGGTCGACGAGAAGCAGCGCACCGTGGCCGTCACGGAGAGCGGCGTGGCCAAGGTGGAGCGCGCCCTCGACGTCGACAACCTCTACAAGGATTCCAACGGCGGGCTCGTCAACCACCTCCTGCAGGCGCTGCGCGCCCAGGCGCTCTACCACAAGGACGTCGAGTACGTGGTGCAGAACGGCGAGGTGCTCATCGTCGACGAGTTCACGGGGCGCATCCTCGACGGGCGCCGCTACTCCGAAGGCCTGCACCAGGCCATAGAGGCCAAGGAGAAGGTCCCGATCCGCGAGGAGAACCAGACCCTCGCCACGATCACCCTGCAGAACTACTTCCGCATGTACGAGGTGCTGGCCGGCATGACCGGTACCGCCAAGACGGAGGAAGACGAGTTCCGCCAGATCTACGGCCTCGAGGTGATGCAGATCCCCACCAACGCGCCCATGGTCCGCCTGGACGAGAACGACTTCATCTTCACGACCGCCAAGGAGAAGTTCGCGGCCGTCGTCGACGATCTCGTGGCGCGCTACGAGAAGGGCCAGCCGGTGCTCGTCGGCACCGTCTCGGTGGAGGTCAGCGAGATGCTCTCCCGCCTGCTCGAGCGCCACGGCGTGGCGCACAGCGTCCTCAACGCCAAGCAGCACGAGCGCGAGGCCGAGATCATCAAGGACGCCGGCCAGAAGGGCGCCGTGACGATCGCCACCAACATGGCCGGCCGCGGGGTCGACATCAAGCTCGGCGAGGGCGTCATCGAGTCCGGCGGCCTCTACGTGCTGGGCACGGAGCGCCACGAGAGCCGGCGCATCGACAACCAGCTCCGCGGGCGCAGCGGCCGCCAGGGCGACCCGGGCGAGACGCGCTTCTACCTGTCGGCCGAGGACGAGCTCATCCGCCTGTTCGCCGGCGACCGAATGTTCCGCATCCTCAGCCGCCTCGGCCCCCAGGAGGGCCAGCCGCTCGAGGCCAAGATGCTCAGCAACGTGGTCGAGAAATCGCAGGTCAAGGTCGAGGAGCTCAACTTCATGCGCCGCAAGAACGTCCTCAAGTACGACGAGGTCATGAACGAGCAGCGGCGCGTGATCTACGACCAGCGGCAGCGCATCCTCATGGGCGAGGATTTCGGCGAGCAGGTGCGCGAGATGGTCGCCGAGCTCGCCGAGGGCGCCGTGCGCGCCGCTCTCGAGGGCGAGCAGTTCGCCGAGGACTGGGACCTGGACAGCCTCTTCGTGGGCCTCAAGCAGGTCTACGACCCGACCTTCAAGAAGCCCGATATCGACTTGGCCACGGCCACCCTCGACGAGGTCGTCGAGCTCGCCGTGGACGACGCGCTCGCCCAATACGACGAGCGCGAGCGCGTCATCGGCGGCGAGCAGATGCGCAGCGTCGAGCGCGCCGTGATGCTGCAGGTCATCGACTCGCGCTGGAAGGACCACCTGCTGGACATGGACTACCTGCAGGAGGGCATCCACCTGCGGGCCCTGGGCCAGCGCGACCCGCTCGTGGAGTACAAGGGCGAGGGCTTCGAGCTCTTCCAGGACATGATGGAGAGCATCAAGACGAGCACCGTGACGACGCTCATGAAGAACCGCCCGGAGGACCTCGCGCTGTTCGCCTCGGTGACGCTCGAGGAGCCGCTCGTAAGCCTCAACTACACGAGCGGCGACGAGCTCATCACCCAGACGTCGTTCGCCGGCGCCGCCCTGGCGGCCGGCGGTATGGGGGCGCCGGGCGAGGACTTCACGGACGAGCCGCCGCCGATGGCGGCCGCCGGAGGTGGCCGCGGCCGCGGCGGCGCCGCGACGGCGACCGCGCCGGTCGCCGTGCAGCAGCGGGTCGTCTACGACAAGGTCGGGCGCAACGACCCCTGCCCGTGCGGGAGCGGGAAGAAATACAAGAAGTGTCATGGCGCGTAGCCGGCAGTCGCTTCGCGACTGACCTGCGCGCCATGCGATGCCGTCCGCTTCGTCCGCTCATCTCACGGGGCAGGAGCTGAGCCGGAGGCTCAGCTCCTCCGGCCCCATCGCGCAATCGCTTGGGCGCCATCCTCTCAGGTGCCTTCGGCGAGCAGCGCGAGATAGCGGTCGTAGGCGTAGACGCGATTGCGCTTCTTGCCGGTCAGCTCGCGCACGATGCCCAGCTCGCCGAGCAGCTTCATGCCGTCCGAGGCGCCGGGGAATGACAGGCCTGTGCGGTCGGTGGCGCCGGGTAGCGTGAGGAGCGGACGCGAGGTGAGCGCCTCGAAGACGCGCAGTGCCGACCCAGCCCTGCGACCCTGCATCTGGATGAGCTCGCGGTCGGTGGAGAAGAGCACCACAAGCCGCTTGGCGGTGCTGACGGCGCCGGTGGCGGTCTCGTCAACGCCGCGCAGGAAGAACCCGACCCACGCTTCCCAGTCACCGTCGTGGCGCACGGCGTCAAGCAGCCGGTAGTACTCGGCCCGGTTCTGTTTGAAGTAGAGGCTCAAGTACAGGAGCGGCTCGCTGAGCATTCCGGAGTGGCAGAGGATCAGCGTGATGAGGAGCCGTCCGACGCGGCCATTGCCATCAAGGAAGGGGTGGATGGTCTCGAACTGCTGATGCGCGAGGGCTGCCTTGACGAGTATCGGTAGATCGTCGTTCGCTTCACCTACAATAGGAGAGGCCCGGACTTCCACGACACGAAGACGAACAGCTACGTTGAGCTTACGACGCGCCGCGCGATCCCCAGCCACCAGGCACGCTCCGTGCGCGATAGGCGCTACGGTGTCGCGAACTACATCACCTATAGGCTGCGGTGAGGAGCGGGCGGGATGAAGTGGCGACTACGCAACTGGTGCAACAAGCGACCACGGACCGCGGACGACGATCTCGATGGCGAGATGCAGTGGCGGGTGCGCGCCTGGCGGCGCGACCCGAACGAGAGGCCGCTGAACCGTCGTCTGTTCGAACGGGCCGAGCTCGTCGGCGAGGACCTCAGCGACCTCACCCTGGAGCAGTTCTACGCCGATGGCTCGCGCTTCCGGGAGTGCCACTTCGAGCGCATGGTGGTCGCCAGCGCTGTTCTGGGCAGCAACCATTCGGGCGCCGCCTCGGAGTACCTCGAATGCGTCTTCGACGGCGCTCGCCTGACGATGGCCTCGGACGGCTACTCGCGCTTCGTGCGCTGCTCCTTCAGGGACGTCGTCATCACCGACTGGATCTGCTTCTCGCTCGAGCTCGTCGACTGCGACTTCACCGGCGCGCGCCTTGAGGAGTGTGTCTTCAACGGCGAGGTGCCGCGCAAAGATGCCCGCCGCCTGAAGCGCACGCGCAACGAGTTCCACGGCAACGACTTCTCGGGCGCCGAGCTCATCGGCAACGACTTCCGCACCGGCGTCGACCTCAGCCTCCAGAAGCTGCCGCAGGGGCCCGACTACTTCTACGTCCCCGATCTTGCCGAAGCCGTGCGCATCGGGCGCGCCCATATGGCCGACTTCGACGACTCGGAGCTGCGGGAGAACGTCGAGGTTGAGCTGAACCTGGCCGAGGAGAACGTCGGGGGCGGACAGCTCCAGGCCCTCTTCCGGCCGAAGGACATTCCGGCGCGTGACAGAGGGGGCCTCAACGCGCTGATCGAGCTCTGGTCGCGGGAGCTCGGCTGGCCGGTGAGGCAGTAGGGAGAGCCCGTCAGCCCGTCTGCCGACCCACCATCCCCGTGATGAACAAGCAGCCTGGAGTTGCCCCGCTTCTGTGGACAGGTGAGCGCGCTACGCAGTCGTAGCCTCCGATTGCGGTGATGGGCGGTCTCTCACGGACGGCGGAGGTGCTGCTGCCCGCTCGCCCCAGGTCCTGAACGGCGAGCGCGGCGACCCATCCGCTTCGGGTATACTCCCCCAGTCATGAGCACGACCGCCTCAGAAGCACTCGTCCAGTTGGACGCGCTCCGCGAGCGGCTCAAGGAGGCCTCCGGGCGCCTGGGCTGGCTGCGGAGCTATCTTTGACCCCCCCAGGCTGACAGCCGAGCTCGAGGCTCTCGAGGAGCGTATGCGCGCCGCCGACTTCTGGGACGACCAGGAGGCGGCCTCGAAGATCTCCGCCGAGTACAGCCGCATCAAGCGGCGTCTGGCCGAGTTCGCCGAGCTCGAGGGGCGCTTCGCCGACCTCGAGTCCACCGAGGAGCTGCTCCGCGAGGAGCTCGCCGGCGACGCCGTGGACGACGAGCTCCTGGAGGAGCTCGTGAGCGGCGCCGCCCATCTCGAGAACGACCTCGAGCGCAGCGAGGAGCAGCGCTTCTTCAGCGGTAGGTACGACGAGGGTGGGGCCATCATGACCATCCACCCCGGGGCCGGGGGCACCGAGAGCCAGGACTGGGCCGAGATGCTCCTGCGCATGTACCTGCGCTGGTTCGAGCGCCGCGGCTTCAAGGTGGAGGTCAACGACGAGCAGGAGGGCGACGAGGCCGGCCTCAAGAGCGCCACGCTCACCGTCGAGGGCGACAACGTCTACGGCCTCCTGCAGGCCGAGCGCGGCGTGCACCGCCTGGTGCGCATGAGCCCGTTCGACTCGGCCAACCGCCGGCACACGAGCTTCGTCTCCGTCGACGCGTCGCCGCTGGTGAGCGAGGACGTCGACGTCGAGATCAACGAGGACGACCTACGCATCGACACTTACCGCTCGAGCGGCGCCGGGGGCCAGCACGTCAACAAGACGAGCTCCGCGGTGCGCATCACGCACCTGCCCACCAACATCGTCGTGCAGTGCCAGAACGAGCGCTCGCAGCTCCAGAACAAGGCCGTGGCGATGCGCATGCTCAAGTCCAAGCTCGTGGACCGTGAGGAGAACCGCCTCGCCGACGAGCTGGCCAGGGAGCGCGGCGAGGTGCGCAATGTCGATTTCGGCAGCCAGATCCGCAGCTACGTGCTGCACCCCTACCAGATGGTCAAGGACCTGCGCACCGGGCACGAGGTCGGCAACACCCAGAGCGTGCTCGACGGCGACCTCGACGGCTTCGTGCACCAGTACCTGGTGTGGCGCAGCGAGGGCAGCCCGCCGCGTAAGTAGGCCGGGCCCGGCGCGCCGTCTGGTACGCTTGTGTCATGAGTGCCTCGCAGCTCCCGCCTTCCGTTGAGCGCCCCACCTTGCAGGGCCGGCTGGTCACCCTGCGGCCGGCGGGCGAGGCCGAGGCGCCGGCCTTGCGCGCGATCCTCGCCCAGCCTTCCGTGGCCGAGTGGTGGCGCCGCGACGAGTGGGACCGCATCGACGTGAGCGACGCCGTCACGTTCGCCATCGTCGCCGACGGCGAGGTCGTCGGCTGCATCCAGTACAGCGAGGAGGCCGACCCCGACTACTGGGCGGCCGCCATCGATATCTTCGTCTCGGCGGCCGCCCAGGGCCGCGGGGCCGGCCCGGACGCCATGCGCACCCTCATCGCCTGGCTCGTCGAGGCGCGCGGGCACCACCGCTTCACCGTCGACCCGGCGACGGCCAACGCGCGCGCCGTCCACGTCTACGGCAAGCTCGGCTTCAAGCCCGTCGGCGTGCTGCGGCGGTACGAGCGCGTCGCCGACGGCACCTGGCGCGACGCGCTGCTGATGGAGCTGCTCGCCGAGGAGCTCGAGCCGGAGGAAGGCGCGGCCTCGTGACCGCCGCCGCGCCGGCGCCGTACCCGAAGATCGAGCTCCACGTGCACCTCGAGGCCACGGTGCGCCCGGAGCGCCTGCTCGAGATCGGGCGCCGCAACGACGTCCGCCTCCCGGCCCGCAGCGTGGCCGGCCTCGAGCGCTTCTGCCGCTTCACCAGCTTCGACCACTTCGTGCGCGTCTGGATCAAGACGACGCGCGCCCTGCGACGCGAGCGCGACTTCCGCGAGATCGTGGTGGACTACGCGGCCGTGGCGGCCGCCCAGGGCTGCGTGTACATCGAGGCCCTGTTCTCGCCGTCGGAGCCGATGGCGCGCGGCACGCCGTGGCAGGAGGTCTTCGAGGGCTACTGTGCCGGGGCCCAGGAGGCGCGTGAGCTGCACGGCGTGGAGATCCGCTTCACGCCGGACATCACGCGCGACTTCCCGGTGGAGATCGCCGACCGCCTCGTGGAATGGGCGGTGAAGTACCGCGGGCGCGGCGTCGTAGGCGTCAGCCTCGGCGGCAGCGAGCACCGCTTCCCGCCGGAGCTGTTTGCGCGGCCGTTCGCGGCCGCCCGTGAAGGCGGCCTCAAAGCCGCGCCGCACGCCGGCGAGCTCGCCGGCCCGGCGTCGGTGCGCGCCGCGCTCGACGTGTTGCACGCGGCGCGCCTGCGGCACGGCGTG
>JBAZPK010000102.1:0-8377 GCA_041648235.1 Thermoleophilia bacterium | reverse complement strand
GCGGCGCAGCCCGTCCGCGCTCAGGCGGCACCGCGCCCTCAGCGGCCAGGCGACGTGCCGACGCGACCGTCAGCGGGCGCCGCCGGGCACTCCCGGCAACGTTGACGCGCCGCACTCGTCCTGCTACCGTACTTTGTACGCCATACTTTGTACGGTCAGAAGTCGACACGGGGGGCCATGACCATGGAGCCATCGCCGCTGGGAGGCGCTCAGCCCGCCGCGGCTGGCCCTGAGCCTTCGGGTACCGCCGCCGCACCTCCGGGCAGCGCCGCCACACCTTCGGGCAGCGCCGCCGGACCTCCGGGTAGCGCCGCCGGACCTTCGGGTACCGCCGCCGGACCCGCCGCCCCGCGCGCCGCCGCCGGAGGACGCAAGGCGGCTCGCCGGCCGCTCACGCCTGAGCAGATCGTCGCCCTGGCCCTCGAGATCGTCGACGAGGACGGCCTCCAGGCCCTCAACATGCGCCGCCTGGCCGCGGCCGCCGGCGTCAAGCCCATGAGCCTCTATCACCACTTCCCCAACAAGGGCGCCATCCTCGACGCGGTCGGCGAGGCGATCGCCGCGGCGGCGCTCGGGACGTCGCCGCTGGACCCGCGCTGGCAGGGGCGGGTCCGCCAGCTCTTCCTCGGCCTGCACGCCCTCACCCAGGCGCACCCGCGCGCCCTGCCGCTGATCTCCGCCGCGGTGCTGCGCACCCCCAGCGGGCGACGCTGGATGGAGGAGCTCATGGGCACCCTGCTGGCGGCAGGCTTCACCGCCGACCGCGCCGCCACCGTCTACCACGTGCTCGGCGCCTACACGCTCGGGCTCGGCTACGCGCGCATGCTGGGCGACGAGGTGCAGACCTCCGACATCGTCGCCCAGCTCGTCGGCCACTGGGCCGACTACCCCAGCTTGCTGCAGGTCGGGATGCGGCTCGCGGTGTGGGACCGCCCCGGCGAGTTCGAGACCGGCCTGGACGTCCTCATCGCCCACTTCGCCGGGCAGCAGGGGGTCACGCGGTGAGCGCGCTGACCTGCCACGCGGCGCCGCGCCGCCCACCGGCGCACCGCCCGCTGCGCGTGAAGCTGATCAGCCCGGCCAAGACGGCCGCCGACAGCGTCTACTGGCGTTCGATCAAGTACTCGCTCTTCCCGCCGCTCGGCCTCGCGACCCTCGCCGGCTACCTCGGCCCCGACGACGAGATCGACCTGCAGGACGAGCACGTGGAGAAGCTGCGCCTGGACGACGAGCCCGACCTCGTCGTCATCGAGGCCTACATCACCTCGGCCCGCCGCGCCTACCGGTACGCCGACCACTACCGGGCGAAGGGCGCCTACGTGTGCCTCGGCGGCCTCCACCCCACGAGCCTGCCCGAGGAGGCCGCCCTGCACGCCGACAGCGTGTTCTGCGGCCCGGGTGAGGACACCTGGCCGGCGTTCCTCGCCGACTACCGGGCCGGCCGGCCGAAGCCCCTCTACCGCTCGACGGTGCGCACCCTCACCAGCCTGCCGCCGGCGCGGCGCGACCTCATCAAGCGCGACTGCTACCTCGTGCCGAACTCCCTGGTCGTGAGCCGCGGCTGCCCGCATCTCTGCGATTTCTGCTACAAGGAGACCTTCTTCCGCGGCGGCCGCTCGTTCTACGTGCAGGCGGTCGACGCCGCCCTCGCGGAGATCGACCGCCTCCCCGGCCGGCACCTCTACTTCCTCGACGACAACCTCTTCGGCAGCCCGCGGTTCGCCGAGGCGCTCTTCGACGGCCTCAAGGGCATGGGCCGGCTGTGGCAGGCGGCCGGCACGGTGCAGGGTGCCTTGCGCCCCGGCCTGCTCGAGAAGGCCGTGGAGAGCGGCCTGCGTAGCCTGTTCATCGGCTTCGAGACGCTGAGCGCCGACAACCTGCGCGCCGCCGGCAAGACGCAGAACCTGGCCGGCGGCGCCCTGCCGGCCGCTGCCTCTGCCCCCTACGAGGCCGCCATCCACCGCCTGCACGACCTCGGCGTCATGGTGAACGGCGCCTTCGTCTTCGGCATGGACGCGGACGACCCGGCGGTCTTCGCGCGCACCGTCGGCTGGGCCGTGCGTCAGGGCATCGAGACGGCGACCTTCCACATCCTCACGCCGTACCCGGGCACCAGGCTGGAGCAGCGCCTCGCGGCCGGGGGCCGCGTGACGAGCAGGGACTGGAACCTCTACGACACGAGGCACGCCGTGTTCCGCCCGGCGCGGATGAGCGCCGGGGAGCTCGAGTCGGGCTACTGGGGGGCCTACCGCGAGTTCTACCGGTGGCGCAACATCTGGAGCGCGGCCTTCGCCCACGGCGACTCCCGCGAACACCTGCGCCACCTCGCCTACACGAGCGGCTGGAAGAAGCTGGAGCCGCTCTGGGACGCCGTCATCCGCGGCGGCCAGGTGCACCGCTTCCTGCCGCTGCTCGAGGCGATCCTCGACCGCTTCGGCAGCGGCGGCGGGGCGATGCCGGCGCGCCTGCGCGAGCCCCGCGCCCCCGGAGCGCCCGCCCAGCCCTGCTCCGCTCAGGCCGCACCCCACGCCGGAGGACTCAGCTGCGCGCCGCGGCGGTAGACTGAAGGCGACGGAGCTCACCGGGCTTTCCGGGTCATCTCGCTCAGAGGAGGGCGCAATGGGACTCATGGACAAGGCGAAGCACCTGGCCGAGGAGGCCGCGGCGAAGGCCAAGGAGACGGCGACCGACCTGCAGGAGAAGGCCGGGCCGGCGCTGGAGAAGGTCAAGCAGGAGGCCAGCGGACTGGGCGAGAAGGCCAAACCCGCCATGGAGCGGGCGAAGCAGGAGGCCGCCGATCTCGGCGAGAAGGCCAAACCCGCCTGGGACAAGGCCAAGCAGGAAGCAGGCGAGCTGGCCGACAAGGCCAAGGACAAGATCAAGAAGTGACGAGCGCGGCCAGCGACGCCCTCGCCTTCGCCGGCGACGGGCGGCCGCGCTGCTTCTGGGCCGTCGGCGGGGCACCCGAGTACCTGCCGTACCACGACGAGGAGTGGGGGCGGCCGGTGCTCGGCGACGACCTCGTCTTCGAGCGCCTCACGCTCGAGGCCTTCCAATCGGGGCTGTCGTGGCTCACGATCCTGCGCAAGCGGGAGAACTTCCGGGCGGCGTTCGCCGGGTTCAGCATCGCCGCCGTGGCCGCGTTCGACGCCGCCGACGAGGCACGCCTCCTGGCCGACGCCGGGATCGTGCGCAACCGGCTGAAGATCGCCGCGGCGCTGGCCAACGCCCGCGCCGCCCTGCCCCTGATCGAGGAGCACGGCTCGCTGGCGGCGTTCTTCTGGCGCTTCCGGCCGCCGGCGCACGAAGCGCCGCGCACGCGGGCCGACTTCGTCGCCGCGAGCCCCGAATCGGCCGCGCTGGCCAAGGAGCTCAAGCAGCGCGGCTTCCGCTTCGTCGGCCCGACGACGGCCTACGCGCACATGCAGGCCGCCGGCCTCGTCAACGACCACGTCGTCGGCTGCTGCGTGCGCGACGCGGTCGAGCGCGAGCGCTCGGCCGCGGCCAAGCGCTTCGCCTAGCCGCGGCCAAGCGCTTCGCCTAGCCGCGGCCAAGCGCTTCGCCTAGCCGCGGGCGGGACGCCGCCAGGCCAGGGCGCGGCCCGCCCGCGAGCCCGGCCCCGGACCACACGCCTATTCACCGGGCGGCGCCTTTCTTGTAGGCTTGCCGGCAGGGAACCAGGCGCCGCAAGCGGCGCCCGCCGGCGGCCCTGCCGCGATGTCAGCCCGAAGGAGCGTGCCAGTGAAGGTCCAGCGAGCCCTCATCTCGGTGTTCGACAAGAGCGGCCTCGAGCAGTTCGCGAAGGGCCTCACCGACCTGGGCGTCGAGGTCATCTCCACCGGCGGCACCGCCAGGCTGCTCAAGGACTCGGGCATCCCGGTCACGCTGGTCGAGGACGTCACCGGCTTCCCGGAGATGCTCGACGGACGCGTCAAGACGATGCACCCCAAGCTCATGGCCGGCATCCTCGCGCGGCGGGACGTGCCCGAGCACATGGAGACGATCGCCGCCCACGGCATCGGGCCCATCGACATGGTGGTCTGCAGCCTCTACCCCTTCGAGGAGGTCGCCGGGCGCCGCGGCGTGGAGGACGAGGTCGTCATCGAGAACATCGATATCGGCGGGCCCAGCATGATCCGCGCCGCCGCCAAGAACCACGCCGGCGTCGCCGTGGTCACCAGCCACGAGGACTACGACGAGCTGCTGGCCGAGCTCCGCGAGACGGGCGGCGAGATCGCCCTTCCGACCTTGCGCGAGCTCGCCACCCGGGCCTTCCACCGCACGGCGCACTACGACTTTGTGATCGCCAACTGGTTCAGCGAGGCCGACGGCGACTTCCCCGACCACGTGATGCGGGACTACCACAAGGTCCTCGAGCTCAAGTACGGCGAGAACCCGCACCAGCGCGCCGCCTACTACGCCGAGGTGGGCATGCGCCAGCACCTGCTCTCCCAGGTCACGCAGCTCCACGGCAAGCAGCTCGGCTTCAACAACCTGTACGACCTCCACGCCGCACGCACTATCTGCGACGAGTTCACGCTGCCCTGCGTCACCATCGTCAAGCACAACAATCCCTGCGGCTGCGCGCTCGCCGAGAACGTCGCCGCGGCCTACGACAAGGCCTTCGCCTGCGATCCGGTGAGCGCCTTCGGCGGTGTCATCGCCGTCAACCGTACCGTCGACGCCGCGCTTGCCGAGCGCCTCAGCGACCTCTTCGTCGAGGTGCTGTTCGCCCCAAGCTACGACGAGGACGCGCTCGCCATCCTCACCCGCAAGGCCGACATCCGCATCCTCAAGAACGACGAGCGGCGGCAGTCGAACCCCGGCGAGTTCGACTACAAGCGGGTCAGCGGCGGCATCCTGGTCCAAGACAAGGACGGCGGTGTCGAAGAGCGCGACGAGATGACCGTCGCCACCAAACGTCACCCCAGCGAGCAGGAGTGGGGGGACATGATCTTCGCCTTCCGCGTCGCCAAGCACGTCAAGAGCAACGCCATCGTGATCGCCAGGGACCTGGCCACGCTGGGCGTCGGCGCCGGGCAGATGAGCCGCGTCGACAGCACGCGCATCGCCATCGACAAGGCGCGCAGCGGGCTGCAGGGTGCCGTGGTCGGCTCCGACGCGTTCTACCCCTTCCCGGACGCCGTCGAGCTGGCCATCGAGAGCGGGGTCACGGCTTTCATGCAGCCGGGCGGCTCCAAGGGCGACGAGTCGGCGGTCGAGACCTGCGACGCGCATGGCGCCTCCATGGTCTTCACCGGCCGGCGGCACTTCCTGCACTGAACGACCTGAGCACCATCGCCGAGCTCCCCGTCCTCAGCGACGGCGCCGTCACCCTGCGCCCCTGGCGGCCCGCGGACGCCGCCGCCGTCGCCGAGATGTGCGACGACGAGTCGGCCGGCCGCTGGATCCCGGAGATCCCGCTTGCCTACACGCTCGCCGACGGCGAGGAGTGGGTCGGCAGCCAGTCCCGCAGGTGGCGCGAGGAGCACTGGGCCAACTTCGCCGTCACGCGCGCCGGCGAGAGCGCACTCGTGGCCTCGTGCGGGCTGCGGGTGGACGTCAAGACGCAGACCGGTGACATCGGGTACCTCGTGCACCGCGGCCACCGCCGGCAGGGCATCGCCGCGGCCTGTGTGCGGCTGCTCACGGAGTGGGGCCTCGACGGGCTCGGCCTCGCCCGCCTGCAGATCCGCGCCGACGTGCGTAACGTGGGCTCTCGCCGTACCATCTCCGCCTCCGGCTATCGTTTCGAAGGGGTGGTCCACCGCGCCCGCGTAGTGCACGGCGAGCACGTCGACGACGTGCTGCACGCGCTCCTCCCCGGCGACCCGCGCCCTGGCGCCGGGCGGGCGGCACCCAGCGGGCTCGGCTGGCCCCGGCTCGCGGACGGCCGCCTGGTGGTCCGGCCCCTGGAGCCGGACGACGCCGCGGCCGTCCAGGCCGCCTGCGACGACCCCGACGTGGCGCACTGGATCTACGGTCTCCCGGCCCCGTACTCGCTAGCCGACGCGGAGCGGTTCATCGCCGACGCCCGGCACCGGCTCCTGCTCGGCGAGCGCGCCCGGCTGGCGATCTGCGAGCGCGCCGGCGGCGAGCTCCTCGGCAGCATCAGTCTCGACCTGTACGTGGACCGCGAGGCCGGCGAGATCGGCTACTGGGTGAAGAAGGCGGCGCGCCGCCGGGGCGTAGCCCTCGCGGCGGCGCGCCTCGTCGTCCCCTGGGCCTTCAATGAGGTCGGCGCCGAGCGCCTCGAGATCCTCACCTACCCCGGCAACGCCGCCTCGCAGGCCCTCGCCGACCAGCTCGGTTTCGAGCGCGAGGGCGTCCTCCGCGGCTTCCTGGCCGCGGAGCCGGGCAAGAGCCGTGAGGGCCGCGTCGTGCCGTCTGCCGACGGCAGCCTGCCGGCCCGCGACGACCAGGTGCGGTTCGCGCTGCTGCACGACGCCTGGCGCGACGCCGAGCGCTACGGCCACGGCCGCGGTGGTAGAATCCCCACTCCGGGCCGCTAGCTCAGTCGGTAGAGCAGGGGACTTTTAATCCCAAGGTCGTTGGTTCGATCCCAACGCGGCCCACCAGCTCACTGCACATGGCTCCGCCGGCGCGGCCGGCGGACGGACGCGGGGGTGCCGCCATTCTTCGCAGGTACGACCAGTGGACCATCCGGCTCGAGGCCGACGCCGTCATCCGCGGGCAGGGCATGGACCCGGCGGCGGTCCGCGAGCGCAGCCCGCGCATCGTCGCCGCCGCCGAGGCGGCCATCGGGCAGGGGCGAGCGCTCCTCGAACCCCTCGTGCTGGCCCGCGAGCTCGCGATCACCGCGCACGAAGCGGACCGCGTCGTCCTCGAGGCGGGGGAGCTCCCGTGCGGGCCGGACATCGCCGCGCGCCTGGCCCCCGCCGACCGGCTCATCGTGGTCGGCGCCACCGTGGGGCAGACGCTCGACGACCATGCCATCGACAGCTTCTCCCAGGACCCGATGCTCGCCCTCGCCCTGCACGGCGTCGGCAGCGCGGCCGTCGAGGACCTCGCCGAGCAGGCCTGCCGGCACTTCCGCCTCGAAGGTCGCGGCGATCACCGCGGGTGCGCGATCCTCTGCTGGCCGGGCTCGGCCCAGTGGCCCAACAATCTGGCGCAGCAGCAGATCTTCGCCCTGCTCGACCCGGACGGCGAGGCCGGCGACGTCATCGAGCTCACGACCTCGCGGCTCATCAGGCCCGCCAAGTCGCTCTCGTTCCTCGTCGGCCTGACGGCCGAGCCGGTGTCGGACGCCGAGGCCTGCGACACCTGCGGCCTCATCCCCGTCTGTAACTTCAGCGGCTGCTGAGCGCCGGCGGCAGGGCGCGGCCGCGAGGCGCGGCCCCCGGCACGGCGTGTGGAGCACCGCGGGCGCGGCGCTGGCTAGGCCGACGCCGCCGTCCGGTGACGCTCCCGGTACGAGCGCGCCTTGCGCCGGTTGCCGCACACCGACATCGTGCACCAGTGGCCGGAGCGGTTCTTGGAGTGGTCGTAGAAGGCCCAGCGGCAGGTGTCGTTGCGGCAAGCCTTGAGACGCGACCACTGCCCCGCCTCCATCGCCCGGTAGACGATCAGCAGCAGGCGCCCCAGGGCGCCGTCCACACCCCCGCGCTCCGCCTCCAGCCGCGCGCTGCCGTCCGCGGCCACGCGCAGGCGTAGATCGGCGCGCGCGGCCACCTCGTCGAGGACGGCCGGCGAAGCGGGGTCCAGAGGCCGCCCGTCGTTGTGGCTCAGGAGGATCTCACGCACCGCCTCGCGAAGGGCGACGGCTCGCTCCAGGTCGCCGGTGCTCGCCGAAGCACCGTTCTCGAGCAGCCCGTGCTCGGCGAGCCAGGCGCTCAGATCCGACGGCGCGGCGAGCGCGTCCGTGCCGAGGTCGATATCGAGCGTGTTCACGAACCCTCGCACGATGGCGAGCTCGCCCGGCGCTTCTCTGGACTGTGTCGGCATTGCTCTCACCCCGCGTCGTCGCCTGCCTGCAATATACCACCAAAAGTGTTTGACTAGTTACTGTCACCGGTATAGTCTTATTACCGGTGACGACGAGGAAGCCACCACAGTCGGCAAGGTCGCTGCGAGTACGGGGAGTGAGCTGAGATGTACGAGTTGATCGCGTGGGATCTGGTGAGGCAGCAACAGGACCAAATCGTGCGGGCCGCAGAACGCGCTCGGCTGGTGCGTGAGGCACGGCCGCGGCGGAAGCGCGGTGCGCGGCCATCAGGAAGGTGAGTACGATGAAGGACCGAGAGAACGGTGTGCCGGCGTGGCGCCGCGTGCGCGATGCGGCGAGCGGTCTGGGCGACGCCCTCGCCACCCCGCGGGGCGCGGCGCCCGGCCGCGCGGCCCGCAGCGGCGGGTA
>JBAZPK010000101.1:0-8403 GCA_041648235.1 Thermoleophilia bacterium | reverse complement strand
GGCGTCAAACCGTCGCGCCCGGCTGCGCACGGCCTGGAGCTGCGCCGGCACCCGGGCGTCGGGCGCCAGCTCGGCGACGCGCTCGAGCAACCCGATGCCGTCGCCGGCGCCGGGGATCGGCGCGCCGGCCGGCGCTCCCTGCAGGCCGCGGACGACGTCGGCGGCGAACTTGCTCCAGTGCGCGGTGCTCACGATGAGCACCGGAGCTCCGTCGCCGCCGAGTTCCTCGGCCACCTGCCAGGCCACCGCGGTGTGCGGGTCGAGCAGGTAGCCGTGCTCGCGCTGCACGCGGCCGATGGTGCGCAGGCAGGTGTCATTGTCGACCCAGGCGCCGGTGAACTCCGCCGTGAGCTTCGCGCGCGTGGCGGCGTCGACCGTGAACCGGCCGGACTCACGCAGCTCGGCCATCCACCGGCGGAGGAGGGCAGGGTCGCCGCAGAGGTCGTGGAGCAGGCGCTCGAGGTTCGACGAGATGAGGATGTCCATGCTCGGCGACGGCGTCTTGACCAGGCGACGGGCGGAGATGTCGTAGGCCCCGCTGGCGAGGAAGTCGGCGAGCACCCTGTTGGCGTTGCTGGCGCAGAGCAGGCGGCCCAGCGGGGCGCCCATGCGCTTGGCGTAGTAGGCGGCGAGGATGTTGCCGAAGTTGCCGGTGGGCACGCAGACGTCGAGTGGCTGGCCGGGCTGGACGGCGCCGCCGGCCACCACGTCGGCGTAGGCGCTCAGGTAGTAGGCGATCTGCGGCATGAGCCGGCCCCAGTTGATGGAGTTCGCCGAGGAGAGCGCCAGGCGGTGCCGGCCAGCCAGCTCCGCGGCAAAGTCGTCGTCGTCGAAGACCGCCTTGATCGCGCTCTGGCAGGCGTCGAAATCGCCGTCGAGGCGAAAGACGGTGAGGTTGTCGCCCGGCTGGGTGACCATCTGCAGTTCCTGGAGGGCCGAGACGCCGGCGTCGGGGTAGTAGACGCAGATCTTCGTGTGGGCGCGATCGGCGAAGCCGTTGAGCGCCGCCACGCCGGTGTCGCCGCTGGTCGCCACCAGGATCAGGAAGTCGAGGTCGGTGGCCCCGCGCGCGTGCGCCTGTTCGAGTGCCTGGCTGAAGAACAGAGGCATGCACTGCAGCGCCATGTCCTTGAAGGCCAGGGTCGGCCCGTGCCAGAGCTCGAGCACGAAGCGCCCCGGCGCGGCCTCGCGCACCGGGGCGATGCCCGGGTGGTCGAAGTTCCGGCCGTAGGCGGCGGCGGCGATCTCGCGGGTGCGCGCGCCGGGGACGTCGAGGCCGAAGGCCTCGTACACGCGCGCCGCGCGCTCGCTGTAGGGCAGGGCCGCCAAGGCGACGACCTCGTCCACCGTGAATCGCGGCAGGCGCTCGGGCACGAAGAGTCCGCCACCGGGGGCGATGCCCTCGAGGATGGCCTCGGTAAACGTGCGCTGCCGGCCGCCGAGGCCGCGGGTGTCGAGGTAGGTGATCATGCGCCGCGGATTGTACTCCATGGGCCCGGTACCGGGGCCCCTGCGGCGACAGCTTGACAAGCGGAACCGAAAGGTTACGATATATCGTGTTACAGCGTTACGGGGCGCGTGCGCTCCTGAGATGGAGGTTCGGGATGACAGGATCGACCACAGGCCCAGGCCCAGGCCCAGACCACGGCCACGGCCCGGGCTGCAGCCGGGGCCAAGGCCCTCACGGCCGCGGGCCCTGGGGCCGGGCGCGGCGCGGCAACGTCCGCGCCGCTATCCTCGCCGTGCTCTCAGAGGCACCCATGCACGGCTACCAGATCATGCAGGAGCTCGATGCGCGCAGCGGCGGCGTGTGGCGGCCCAGCCCCGGCTCGGTGTACCCCACCCTGCAGCTCCTCGAGGATCAGGGCCTCGTCCGCGGCGAGGAGGTCGAAGGCCGCCGCGTGTTCGCGCTCACCGAGGCCGGCAAGGCCGAGGCCGACCAGAGCCGGGAGCGGCACGGCGCCCCGTGGGAGAGTTGGGGCCACGGTGAGCAGGGCTCCCGCTACCAGCTGCGCTGGGCCGCCTACCAGGTCGGTGGCGCGGCCAAGCAGGTGGGCGCCGCCGGCAGCGCCGAGCAGGTGGAGAAGGCGCTGGCGATCCTCGCCGACGCCCGGCGGCGTATCTACGCCCTGCTCGCCGAGGGCGACTGAGCCTCCGGGCGGCGACGTGCCGGCGCCGGTTGCCGGAGTCCGTCGCCAATCCAGGCGCCGCGGATGCGTAAGGTGGCGGCGCCTGGAGCCGTTAAGAGAGTGATACCGTCATCCGGCGCGTGGCCTCACGGCCCGCGCCAGACAGCAACGTGGAGGTCGACCATGCGGCCGTTCTGGATCATCGCCATCGTCGTCTGTGGCGTCTTCGCCCTGGCCACCGTCGCCTCGGCGTCCGTGCGCCACGAGATCAGCTCTGCCGCGGCAGCCGTCGCCGACACCGTCGCGGCTCCACTCGGGGATGAGGCCTCGCCGGCACCCGAGGCCAGCACCACGGCCTCGCCGTCGCCCAGCCCGGAGCCCGGCGATCCTGAGGATGGCGAGAGTCAGAGCTTGCAGCCCGGCAACCACGGCGCCGCCGTCTCAGCCGTGGCCGGGGACCCGGGCGCGGTGGGCGAGAAAGCTCTCGCGAACGGCAAAACGATCACCAACCACGGCCAGGCAGTCTCCGCGGTCGCCCGCTCGGGCGCCGGCAAGCCGGGAGCGGCTGGTGGGGCGACCGGCGAGGGCTCGGGCGAAGGCAGCGGGCACTGACCCGAGCGCCGCTTCAGCCCCCCGGCTCCACCTCCGTGCCGCCCTCCACGGCCCCCTGACCACCGCGGTGCTCCGGGGACGGCAGCACGCGCACGCGGCCGGGCGCGAGGCCGCGCGCCACGAGTTCGCGGGCCGCGGCGCGAGAGGGTGTGACCACCCCGTCGAGGTGGCGGTAGAACCAGAGCTCGTAGCCTCGCCGACGCGTGGCGGCGCCCACGCGGCGGGCCATCCCGCCGGGGGCCGGCAGCGGCGAGCCGGCCGGGTCGGCCGCGAAGGCACCGGTCACCGGCAGGTGAAGGAGCCTGGCGGCCACCAGGCCCACCAGGCCCATGGCGCCGGGCGAGGTCACATGGACGGCCGTGAAGCCGTGCTCCTCGAGGTGATCGATGACCTCCACCAGCGGAGGTAGCGCGAGGCCGCTCCGCGCCCCCCCGCCCCGAGGGCGGGGGCCGGGCGGGCGCCAGGCCGTGGGCGCGAAGTTGAGGTGGCCGTCGCAGCGCCCGGAGGGGGCCAGCTCGGAGGGCGCCGCCTCGGAGGGCGCCGCCACTGAGGTGAGCACGTGGACGCTGGCGCCGCGGGAGGCCGCCGCGGCCGCGCAGCGGCGATCGACCGCGGTGCCACCCTGCCCCCTATCGAGTCCGTCGGCGAGCAGCGCCACCTTGGCCGCCTCCGGCTCTTCACCCAGGAAGTGCCGCCGCAGCGCCTCCTGGACGGCGCGGTCGCGGCTTTGGAATCCCCAGGCGAAGAAGTACGGCAGCTCGAGGAAGTGGACCAGGCCGACGGCGAAGAGCGACTGCAGCCGCCGCTTGAGGCTCAGCCTCGCGGCCGGGTCGAGGAGCGGCTGCAGGTGCAGGCTCACGACGTCGTCGGCCAGGCGTTGGGCGACGCTGAACAGGCGGCGGTCGAGCTCGCGCCCCGAGACGGCGTTGAGCCCCTCGGGGCAGGCCAGCAGGGCGCCGATCTCACGCTCGAGCAGCTCCTCCCAGGCCGGCCCGCGGCGGTCGCCGCCGCGGTACAGGCCGGGGGCCAGGCCGCGCACGCCGCGCACCGTCTTCTCGAGCACCGGCACGTCGCGGCCGATGCGCCCGAAGCCTCGGCGAAGCAGCTTGACGGCGCGCCGCCGTGGCGCCGGCTCATCGAGCCGCAGGAGCTCGCGGAGGTGCCAGAAGGAGGCGGCGTAGATGCTGTGCGCCAGCAGGCGGGCGCTGCCATCCTCGCCCGCCGCCTCGCAGTCGCCGGCCGCAACGGCATCCAGGAAGCCCCGGAGCGTGCCGTCTCCGCCGGCTGCGGTGTGCGCGGACGCCACGTTCAGGCCGCTGTGGTCGTCCGACCCGCCGGTGAGCGACTTGCGCCAGGGCGTTGGCCCGAACGGCTCGATGCCCTGGCGCTCAGCCATCTCGGCGATCGCCTCGGGGGTGAGCCCCGCGGCGATCTCGCGCAGGAGCCCGTTGCAGCGCGGCACGCGGGAGCCGTTGCGGCCCTCGAGCACGTTGAACAGCAGGAGCAGCTTCTCGACCGTGTCCGGCGAGATGTCGCCGTCCATGCCGAACAGCGGGTGGGCGATGTAGTGAAGCGTCCCGCTTTCCCGCAGGCAGGCGACGAGTTCGTAGATGGAGGGCCGGGCGCGCTCGGCCGCGGCGAAGGTCGGCTCGTCGATGTCGAGAGCCACCACGTGGACGCGCCGCCCGTCCTCCGGGAACCACGTGTCGAACTCGGTGCTCAGGAAGGCGCCCGGCAGATGGGCGACGGCCAGTGCCCCGGCGAGCGTGTTGTGGTCGGTGATCGTGACGAAGTCCATGCCGCGGGCCTTGGCGGCGGCGTACACCTCGAGCGGCTCGGTGTAGGACTCGTGGGCGGAGAACGCCCGGATGGTGCGCGCGGTCGGGTTCTCCGAGCAGAGGGAGTGAACGTGGAGGTCGGCTCGGTAGACTGCGCGGGAGGTGGTCACCCAGCCACTCTACCGCAGCGGCTACGGCGCTGCTTCGGGCGCTTGCGTTCGCCGGCGATCCGGGCTAGCGTCCGGCCATGGGCACGCAGCGTCATACCGTCCTCACGGCTGTCGGCGATGACCGCCCCGGCCTCGTCGACGCGGTCACCCGCTACATCCTCGAGCGTGGCGGCAACGTCGAGGACAGCCGCATGGTCAACCTGCACGGGCAGTTCGCGATGATGATGCTCATCGCCGGCCCCGACGAAGTGGTGGGCCGTCTCGAGGCCGACCTCGGGGCGTTCGCACGTGACAGCCTTCTGCACGCGGAGCTTCGCGCGGCCGACATGGGCCCGCGGCGCACCTTGGCCGCGGCCATGCCCTACCGCCTGACGACCTGGGCCATGGACCACCCCGGGCTCGTCCAGTCGGTCGCGCATCTTCTCGGCGAGCGCGGCGTCAACATCGAGAGTGTACAGACCGAGCTGCGCGCGGCGCCGTACACCGGCGCCCCGCTGTTCGAGATGGAGCTCATCATCTCGCTGACCGCGGACACGCCTGTCGCCGAGCTGCGCGAGGCGCTCGGGCACCTTTGCGACGAGATGAACATCGACTGGCGGCTCGCCGCGCTCTGACCGGGCGAATCAGCGCGCCTGGGCGGCCAGCAGGCGCGCGGCTTCGTCGACGGTGAATTCCGGCCAGGCCGCGGGGCGGCCGCGATCGAGGGCGATGACCTCGGTGCCCCCGTCGGCGTCACCTGCGCCTACCTCAGCGATCGCCGCGGCGTCGATGCCGGCGATGCGCAGAGCGTTGAGCAGCGGCCCGGCCTCGTCCGGCCGGCAGCACACCAGCAGGCTGCCCGAGCCGATGAGGCCGAGGGGCTCCGCCTGCAGCAGCGCGCAGACTCGCGCCGTCTCGGGCAGCACGGGGATGCGCTCGCGGTGCACGGTGATCGCGTGGCCGCCGGCGGCCGCCAGCTCGCGCAGCGCCGTGGCCAGCCCGCCCTCCGTGACGTCGTGGAGGGCGCGTACGCCGGCGTAGCCGCGGGCGATGCGTGCTTCGGGCACCACGCTGACGCGGTCGAGCAGCCTCGCGCAGGCCTCGAGCTCGGCCACGCTCATGCCGAGGGCACGGAGGCGCTCGCCTAGCTCCTGGGCGAGCAGCGCCGTGCCCTCCACGGCGAGCCCCTTGGTCAGGATCACGACGTCGCCGGGAAGTACGGCCCGCTTGTCGCGCAGCCCGGCTCTGCCGACAGTGCCGAGCAGCGTCGCCGACACGACCGGCCGGGTGACGGCGTCGCTCACCTCGGTGTGACCGCCGACCACGGCGATTCCTTGCTCGGCCGCTTCGTCGGCGATGCCGGCCAGCAGCGCGAGCGCCTCCGACGGCGTCGTGCCCTCGGGCAGCAGTACCGTACTGAGCAGCCAGCGCGGCTCACCCCCCGATGTGGCGATGTCGTTGGCGTTGACGAGCACCGCGAAGCGCGCCAGCTGGGCGCTCGCCAGGGTGATCGGGTCGCCGTGAGCCACCAGCACCTCGAGGCCCGAGAGGTCGAGGGCGGCCACGTCCTCTCCGACGCCGGCGCTGACGAGCACGGCTGGATCGCCGGGAGCCACGGCCTCCAGATGTCGCGCCAGGAGGTCGTTGGGCAACTTGCCCGGGAGGAGCGGGAGGCCGAGGCGCACGACCGCGTCGAGCTCGGCCAGGGTGTGCACCACGAAGTCGCACGCCGCGCCTCCCGGGCAGCCGCGGTCGTCTACGTCGCCGCCGGCCTTCGGCGCCCGTGTCACGCCTCCCTCCCGAGGGCCGGCTCGGCCGTTCGTCAGGTACGCGGTGACGGCTCCGGCGGCGTGGCCCGCCTCCATGTCGAGCAGGTAGTCGCCGACCATGAGGGTCTCCGCGGCCGTCGCGCCCATGGCCTGCGCGGCGTGAAGGACGCCGTCGGCGGCGGGTTTGGGTCGCACCTCGTCGCCGCGCGTGACGATCACGTCGAAGTCGGCCAGCCCGAGGTGGACGAAATGCTCCAGGGCGCACTCCACGGCCGGCAGCCCGTTGCGCGTGAGCACGCCGACGCGCAGGCCCAGGGCGCGCAGGCGCCGGACGACGTCCTCGGCACCCTGGTTGGGCTCCGACGCGGCGGCGCCTGCCAGCTCGAAGCGCTCCAGGGCGGCCAGGGCTGCCGTCCGCCGCGCGCCGAGCGGCAGCGCCTGGACCCACTCCAGCACGTACCGGTCGGGCGGGCAGCCGACCTCGCGCTTGACGGCGGCGAAGTCGAGCGCACCGGGGCGCGTGAGGGTGCCGTCGAAGTCGAAGAGCACGGCGCGCAGGCGGAAGGCCCGGTGGGTGCGCGCGACTGCGTTGTGGTGCATCCCTGCGGTCCTCCCGGCCTCGCCGCCCCGGGCCTCCAGCGCCCGCCGTCAGTCTACCGCGTACGCCTTGAGGCAGACGTTAGCCTCGCTCATCCCCTTGAGGCTCGTGAGGTCGTACCAGCGCGACGTCGGTGACTTGACGTAGCTCTGCCCCGGTGAGGCTGAGGCCAGAGACGAGTACGGGAGGCGGGGGCGCTCGATCGGTAACGGCTCGGCGCCGGGGGTGGTGAGCTTCACGGCGACCACGAACCGCCGGCCCTTGACCACGCGCAGCGGGGTGGTGAGCGGTACGGTGTGGAAACCGGGCAGCTCGAGCGTGCCCGAGCCACGAGCGCTGAGCTGGGTGAATGAGGGGCCGGCGAAGACGGTGTAGCTGGCGCCACCCGCGGTGGCGTAGAAGCCGGCGGCCACGACGCGCTGCGTCCTGTTGGCCGTGAAGCGGTTGGCGAACCGGGCCGTGCTGGGGTCGCCGACGCCGCTCAGGCGCCGCGCCTCGACGAGGCCGAGCCGGTCGTACTGGTACACCTTGCGGTACACGCCCGGCGCGTCGACGCGGGTGTAGGCGGTGCAGTCGCTGAAGGCGAAAGAGAGGTCGTAGTAGGAGACGTAGAAGTACCCGCCGTCCCCGAAGCCGGTACCCCAGCTGTTGCGCACGAGGTAGGCGCCGTCGCCTGGCGGCTCGCCGAGGCCGCCGCCGAACTCGGCGGCGCCATAGGCGTCGTCCCAGCCGACGATCGCGACCCCATGGTTCTCCTGGTTGATCCCAGGGGCGTAGTAGGAGCCGGTCGCGGAGTCGAACGCCTCACCGTCCGGGTCCCAGTACATCCCGACGCTGACGCCGCCGTACTCCATGACCAGGCGCTTGAGCAGGTCGTTGTCGCCGGCGCTCGCGCGCCCGGGCAGCATGACCACGTCCTGAACGTGCTTGCGCGCCACGTTGACCGCCGGCGGCGTGCGCGAAGGGTACGGATCGTCGCCCTCGTCCACCGGCCCCGCCCAGCGCGTGAAGTATGCGACCGCCATGGCGTCGTACCCGCCGTACTGATACAGCCCGGCGAGGAAGGGCCCGAAGCCGCTGCGTGAGACCAGGTTGTCCTCGCTGAGGTCCCAGAGCTCGGGAGGCTGCAGGCCCAGCAGGCTCGACTCGAGGGCGGCCACGTTGGCGAAGGCCCAGCACGTGTTGTACTGCGCCTGGTCCTTGACCGGCGTGAGGCGAGCCTCGAGGCGCAGGTCGTACCGGGCCGGCAGCCCGGCCGCGCGGCGGGCCGTTGACTCCGCCGCCGCGCCCACCCGCATCCGCACGGGGTTCGGCAACCGGCCGCCGGCCCACGCGGCGGGGTCGCGGAGCGCCTGCACGAAGGCCTGG
>JBAZPK010000100.1:0-8479 GCA_041648235.1 Thermoleophilia bacterium | reverse complement strand
CGGCCGCGTGGTGGCGGCAGCGGGCCTTGGCGCCTCCGGTTGCCGCTCCGGCCACGCCGCGTACATGTTCCAGCGCGACCTGCTGCTGCCGTGGAAGACGGTCCTCGCCAACGCCGTGTTCGCGGCACAGGTCGCCAGGCGGGCCGGCGACGGTCGCGCCCCCACCGCCGACGTGCGGGCCCGGGCGCAGACCATGCTCGAGGAGTTCGGCCTGGGAGACGCCCTCGAGGCGCTGCCGCGGCAGCTCTCGGGCGGCATGCGGCAGCGCGTCGCCCTGGCCCGGACGCTGGTCCTGGAAGCAGGCCTGGTGCTGCTCGACGAACCCTTCGGCAGCCTCGACGCTCTCACGCGTGTCGAGCTGCAGGGCTGGCTGCTCGATGTGATGGACGTGCACCCCGCGACTTGGATCCTGGTGACCCACGATGTCCGTGAAGCGGTGTTGCTCGGCGACCGGGTGGCAGTGCTCGCCGGGCGACCCGCCCGCCTTGAGGGCTGGGTCAGCGTGCCGTTCAGCCCGGAGGAGCGCCGTGGCCTCGCCGGCCTTGAGGCCGGCGAGGCCACGGCCGAGATGGCTGAGCTCCCCACCGAGGCCTTGCAGCGCCTCACCACCCAGGTGCGAGGGCACCTCGCCCGAAGGAGGTCGGCACTCTGAGCATCTGGTCTGGGCATCTGAGCGTTCGCGGGCCGCAGGACCTGGAAGACCTGGCCACGGCCGGCTGGCTTTCGGGGACGCTGTTCGCCGCTCTGGAGCTGGGCGTCTTCGAGGCCCTGGGGACCGACGAGGCGCCGGTCGACGAGGTCGCCGCGCGGGTCGGCGCCGAGCCGCAGGCGTTCCGGCGCCTGGCCGAGGCGCTCGGGACGCTCGGCCTGCTCTCGTTCTGCGATGGACGCGTGGCCTGCACCACCGTCGCACGCCGGCACCTGCTGCCCGGCGGGGAGGCCTACCTGGGCCATTCCCTGCTCTACCGGCAGCAGCTGGCCGCCAACTGGTCGCTGCTGGCCGACGCGGTGCGCCGCGGAGGCTCGCCGATGGCACCCACGCCCGACGAAGGGGAGGGCTATCAGCGGCGTGTGCGGCGCTACCTGCTGGCCATGGACGATGTGGCTCGCCACAAGGCGCGGTGCATCGCCGAGCGGGTCCATCTCGACCGGCTGCCCGCCCGAGCCGACGGCCGCGAGCGGTTCGTCCTCGACCTGGCCGGTGGCGGCGGCGCGGTGGCGGCGGAGCTCGTGCGGCGCGATCCGGCCTGGCGCGGCGTCGTGGTCGACATGCCGGAGGTCGTGGAACAGGCGCAGCAGATGTGGGCCGGGCGAGGCTCGCCGCCACGCCTTTCGTACGTGGGCCTCGATCTCTTGAGCGCGGCCTTGCCCGTGCCGCCGGGAGGCGGCCGGCAGTGGGACGTGATCGTGCTCTCCAACATCGTGCACGCCTTCGCCGAGGCGGAGTCGGGCAGGCTGCTGGACGACGCGGCCGCCGCCGTCGCGCCGGGCGGCCTCGTCATAGTCCATGACTTCTGGACCGACGGCCCCGGTCGCGGGCCGGCCAAAGCGGCTCTCTTCGACCTGCACATGATGGTGAACACCTACCAAGGCCGCAGCTACTCATGGGCATGGGTGCGGGACCGGCTTGTCGCCGGCGGCCTCGTCGCCGTCGCGCCCGTGCCCCTGGGAGAAGAGCACACCCAAGAAGACACGAGCCTGGTGGTCGCGGCTCGGGACCCCCGCTCGCTCGCCGCCGTCGACGTGAGCCCGCTCGAGCGCCTGGGTTCTGCGGCGCTCGAGCTCGGCTTCGCGCGCAGCGCGCGGCTGGACCCGGCCGCCGTGGTCACGGCTGCCTGGGTGCGTGAGAAATGCCGCTTCGGCTGCAGCGGCTACGACAAGGGCGCTCAATGCCCGCCGCGCTCGCCGGCTCCGGAGGAGACGCGCGAGCTTCTGCGGGGCTACAGCGCCGCGCTGCTCGTGCAGGGAGAGCCGCCCACGGCGAGCTTCCACCTCCAGATGCTTGCCCTCGAGCGGGCGGCGTTTCTCCAGGGCCACCCCCGAGCCCTGGCCTTCGCCGCCGGACCGTGCCGCCTGTGTCCGGAGTGCACGCCGGATGCTTGCATCCGGCCTGACGAAGCTCGACCCTCCATGGAGGCGGCCGGCATCGACGTCTACGGGCTCGCCCAGGCCGTCGGCTGGCACCTCCAGCCCGTGCCGGATCACGAGTCGCCGGTCACGTACCTCGGCCTCCTGCTGGTGGACTGATGGGCCTGCGCGTCCTTCTCGTGCAGGCCCCGTCCGTCGAGGGCCGGCACTCCGAGATCGTGGCTCCGCTGGGGTTGGCCGTCGTGGCCGCCGCGGCGCGCCGCGGCGGCCACGACGTCGACCTGCTCGACCTCAATCTGCACGTCGATCCGCTACCCGCCCTCACCGACGCCATCGCCCGGTCCGCTCCGCAGATCGTGGGTCTGGGCCTTCGCAACATCGACCCGCTGGCCAACCGTCGCCATTCCTACCTGCCGATGTTCGCCGCGGTGCTCGAGACGATCCGGCGGGCGCTGCCCGATGCACCGGTCGTGGTCGGCGGGCCTGGATTCTCGATGTTCCCCGCGGAGATCATGGCACGCTACCCGGCTCTCGACATCGGGGTGGTGCTGGAGGGCGAGACGACCTTTCCGGAGGTCCTGCGTCGTCTGGAAGACGCGGCCCCGCGTCGTGGCCGGCGAGCGCCGGTGGAGGCCGCCGGGTTGCCGGGCACGCTCGTGCGCGCCGAGGGTGACCCCGGCGTAGTGGTCGCGGGGCCGCGGCGGCGCCGGCTGCGGCAGGCATCCCTCGACGACGTGCGCACGTGGCTGCCCGAGCTGGCGCTTGACTACGGCGGCTCCACCACCTACGCGCCGGCGGTCGGGATCGAGACGAAGCGCGGCTGCCCGCTGAGCTGCTCCTATTGCGTCTACCCTGCCCTGCAGGGCTGCCGGACGCGGTTTCGCAGCCCTGACACGATCGTCGCGGAGGTCGAACTGCTCCACCGCGAGGCCGGGGTGGGATGGGTGCACTTCACCGACCCGGTGCTCAACAGTCCGCCCGGGCACTTCCGCGAGGTCTGCAGCCGGCTCATCGAACGCCGCCTGCCCGTGCAGTGGACCGGCTTCTTTCGTGAAGACGTGCTCACTCGCGCTGACGCCCAGCTGGCCGTGCGGGCGGGCTGCGCGGCCTTTCAGTTCTCCGGCGACGGCACCTGCGACGCCACGCTGGCGCGCCTTCACAAGGGGCTCACCCGGGCTGACATCCTCAGCGCTGCGGCGCATGCCGCACAGACCGAGGCCCTCAGCGTCTATCACTTCATGGTCAACGTGCCGGGAACGGACGACGGCGTCGCCAGCGGCGCTGCCGAGCTCATCGATCGCCTGCACGACCTGCACGAGCCACACGCCAACCTGGGGGCGATCGTCTTGAACAACCTGAGGGTCTACCCGCGCACGCGGCTGTCACGTGAGCTCGTGCGGGACGGCGTGCTGGAGCCCGGCGAGGATCTGCTGTACCCCACGTATCACGACCCGCCGCCGTTCCAGCACCTGCGCTACGAGCTCGAGGAGCGGCATCAGCTGCGGGACTGCGGCCGGCGCGCCGTACTGACGGCGCCGGCCGATCGTGTGGCCGCGACGCCGGCCGGCGCGGGGGCGTTGCCGTGAGGCCTGGCCGACCCTTGCGCGTCACGCTCATCGAGCATCCCCGCCAGGCGAGCTGGGAGCACATGAACGACGTGGCCAACGCGCCGCTGTCCGCGAGCCTGATGACCGGCTACGCCGCCGCGATGCTCGAGGCGGCGGACCACGCGGTCGCGATCGTGGAGGGGCACCTCGCCGGTCTGGCGGCCGAAGAGGTCGTCGCCAGGGCGGCGGCGAGCGAGCCCGACCTCCTCGGCGTGCACCTGGTGTACGACTGGTCGGACGGCCGCCACGTGGCGCGGCTGCTGGCCGCTCTGCACGCGGAGCTCGGCCCGCTGCCGATCGTGCTCTACGGCTTCTACCCCACCTTTGCCTGGGACGACCTGCTGGCGAGGCACCCGGAGGTGACCGCGGTGATCGTCGGTGAGCCCGAAGCGACCATCGTGGAGGTGGCGGCGGCGCTTCGCGTGGGGCGTGGTGCCGCCGGTGCCGTTCGCGGCCCGGCTGCCGCCCTGGCCGTGGTGCCCGGCCTCGCCGTGCGTGGCGAGGCCGGCAAGCCGCGCCTCACGGCTGCGCGCCCGCTCATCAGCGACCTCGACGCCCTGCCGTTCCCGCGCCGCACACCTGAGATGACCCGCCTGCGCGAGACCAACGTCGCCGGCAGCCGCGGCTGCTACGGCGCCTGCACGTTCTGCACCATCAACCCGTTCTACGGCGGCCGCTCGGCCTGGCGGCCACGCTCTCCGGAGAGCGTGGCCGCCGAGATCGAGGCGGCGCTGGCCGCGCGGCCGTCCCAGCGCCGCTTCTACTTCGCAGACCCCAACTTCTTCGGCCCCGGCGCGCGAGGGCGCGAGCGGGCACTTGCGCTGGCGCGCCTGATCGGCGAGCGCTTCGACATCCGCTTCGGCCTCGAGGGCCGCGTCAACGACATCGACGAGGAGCTGGTCGCAGCGCTGGTCGCCGCAGGGTTCGACGAGCTGCTCATCGGCCTGGAGAGCGGCTCCGATGCCACGCTCAAGCGCCTCAACAAGCACACCTCGGTGGAGCAGAATCGACGTGCTCTGCGCATCTTGCGGGCGGCCGGCATCGAGCCCAATGTGGGCTTCATCATGTTCGAGCCCGGCAGCTCGCTGGCCGACGTACGCGTCAACCTGGCGTTTCTCGAGGAGGAAGGGCTGCTCGAGCGCCTCGCGGTGACGGCCAACGTCCTCTGCCACCAGCAGATCGTGCTGCGGCCCACGCCGGCCTATGCCGACGCCGCGGCGGCCGGGCAGCTCGTCGTCTCGCCGCACGACCGCTACGAGGGCATGGTGCCCTACAGCCACCCGGAGGTGGCCTTCCTTGCCGAGACCATGGCCGAGGCCTGCCGGCACGTCTTCGCCGGCGTGCCCCGCGAGCTCTGGCTGGCGTGTGACGTGGAGGGTGCCCGATTCGATGGCGCGGAGCCAGGCGCGGCGCTCGCCGCCGTCAACACGGCCCTCGTCGGCGTCTTCGGACGCCTTCTGGACGGACTCTCGGCCGGGGAGCTGACGCCGCGGCCGGAGCTCGCGGCCGACGTGGTGGCCGAGATGCGCGGAGTCGTCGCCGAGGCGTGCGCTCAGGTGGCTCGGCCCGCGACCGACATCGCCCGACCTCCGGCCGGTGAGGAGGCGAGCTGAACGAACGCGCCTCCCGTTTGACGTCCGCGCCGCCGCCGCTGTAGCCTTCACCTGTTGTCTCCCAGCTGCTGGGAAGCCGGTGCAAGGCCGGCGCTGCCCCGCAACTGTAGCCGCCGACGACCGTCGCAGCGTTGCCACTGCCCCGAGGGGCGGGAAGGCGCGACCACTAGGATGACGCGGAAGCCAGGACACCACGGCCGGGAGATCATCGCGACAACGCCTCGAGGGAGGGCTGCGGTGGCACCTCAAGACCGTCTCATCCTCGTCACCGGCGGCGCGCGCAGCGGCAAGAGCAGCTTCGGCGAGCGGCTCGCGGCGCAGCTCGCCGAGCCGCTCGGCGGCCACGTGACGTACCTGGCCACCTCCGAGACCAACGATTCGGAGATGGCGGCGCGGGTCGCGGCGCATCGCGCCGCGCGGCCCGCCGCCTGGAGCACCGTCGAGTGCCCGCTCGAGGTGCCGGCGGCGCTGCGCCGTCAGGCCGCCGCCGGCACCCGGGTCTTCTTGCTCGACTGCGTCACCTTCTGGGTCACGAACCTGCTGTTCGCCGAGGGTGCCTTCGGCGGCAGCGCGCCGCCCGAGGAGGGCTTCAACTACGACAAGGAGCTGCTGCCGGCGGACGAGGAGCGCGCCGCCGCCGCCCGCGTCTCGGCCGCCGCCGCCGACCTGCTCGCGACCGTCGCCGAGGCCGGCGCCACCCTGGTCGCGGTCACCAACGAGGTCGGCCTCGGGGTCGTCCCCGAATACCCGCTGGCGCGCCTCTACCGCGACCAGCTCGGCTGGGTCAACCAGCGCCTCGCCGCCGCCGCCGACCGCGTGTACTTCCTCGTCGCGGGCTACCCCCTCGACGTCAAGACCCTTGCCGTCCCTCCCTTCCCCGCCAAGGAGACAGACCAGTGACCGACCTGCTGAGCCATACCATCCGCCACATCCGCCCCCTCGACTCGGAGGCCATGCGCGCCGCTGAGGCGCGCCAGATGCAGCTCACCAAGCCGCCCAAGGCGCTCGGGCGCCTCGAGACCCTCTCGATCCGGCTCGCCGGCATCCAGGGCAAGGCCCTGCCCGTGATCGAGCAGAAGGCTATCGCCGTGATGGCCGCCGACCATGGCGTCACCGCCGAGGGCGTGAGCGCCTTCCCGGCCGAGGTCACGGCGGCCATGGTCTTCAACATGGTGGCCGGCGGGGCCGGCATCAACGTCATCGGCCGCCACGTGGGCGCCCGGGTCCTCGTCACCGACGTCGGCGTCAACGCCGACCTGAGCGCCGCCGCCATCCGCCACAAGAAGGTGCGCATGGGCACGGCCAACATGGCGCAGGGCCCGGCGATGAGCCGTGAGGAGGCCGTGCGGGCGATCGAGATCGGCATCGAGCTCGTCGAGGAGGAGCTCGAGAAGGGCCTCGACATCATCGCCACGGGCGAAGTCGGCATCGGCAACACGACCGCCGCCTCTGCCGTCATCGCGGCGCTGACCGGCGAATCGCCGGCGAGGGTCACCGGCCGCGGCACCGGCATCACGAAGGAAGCCCTGCCCCTCAAGGTGGCCGTCATCGAGAAGGCGCTCGTCGTGAACACCCCCGATGCCTCCGACCCGATCGACGTCCTGGCCAAGGTCGGCGGCCTCGACGTGGCGGCGATGACGGGCGTCTTCCTGGGCGGGGCGGCGCACCGCATCCCTGTCGTCATGGACGGCTTCATCAGCGCCGCCGCCGCGCTCGCCGCCGCGCGCCTCTGCCACGAGTGCGTCGACTACATCCTGCCCAGCCACGTGAGCATCGAGGTCGGCCATCAGGTGGTGCTCGAGGAGCTCGGCCTGGTGCCGCTCTTCGACCTGCAGATGCGCCTCGGCGAGGGCACGGGGGCGGCGCTTTCGATGAGCATCGTCGAGGCCGCCGCGCGGATCCTCAGCGAGATGGCGACCTTCGAGAGCGCCGGCGTGGCCGGCGACCCGACGGCCGCCGCCGCCGACCTCGAGCGCTGAGGGCGGCGAGGGCGGAGCGGGAGACAACGTGGTGGACGAGAGCGGAGCGGAGGTGAGGGCGGCCGGGCGCGAGCCTGCCGGCTCGCTCGGCCGCCATCTCACCCTGGCGGTGACCTTCCTCACCGGCATCCCGCTGCCGGTGCGCGGCGCCGTGGTGCCGGCCGACCTGTGGGCCAGCATGGGCTGGCACCCGCTGGTCGGCCTCGGCCTCGGCGCCGCCGCCTGGGGCGCGTACGCGGGGCTGCTCGGCTTGCTGCCACCTCTGGTCGCCGCGACGCTCGTCGTCCTCCTTCTCGAGGCCGTCACCCGCGGCCTGCATATGGACGGCCTCATGGACACCTGTGACGGCGTGCTCAGCGGTGCCCCGCGCGAGCGGGCCCTCGAGATCATGAAGGACAGCAGTGTCGGCGCCATGGGGGTCGTCGGCGGCGTCCTGA
This sequence comes from Thermoleophilia bacterium, assembly GCA_041648235.1. Lineage (GTDB taxonomy): Bacteria > Actinomycetota > Thermoleophilia > UBA2241 > UBA2241 > CAIXSE01. The sequence continues at coordinate 755 of JBAZPK010000100.1, read as the reverse complement.
TCCTGGTGCTCAAGGTCGCGGCCCTGGGCGCGCTGGCGCGCGCCGATGCCGCCGCCCCGTTGCTCGCCGGCTGGGCGGCGGCGCGTACCCTGTCGTCCTTCAACGTGTACTACTGGCCGTACGCCCGCTCCTCCGGTACCGGCGAGGCCTTCACGCGTGTCCACTCGCCCGGCCCGGTGCTGCTGGCGACCGGCCTTCTGGCCGTGGCCGTGGTGGCCGCCGCCCTCGTGGCCCTCGCGGCCGGCGGGAGCGGCGCCTGGTTCGCCGGCCTCGTGGTGGCCGGCGTGGCCGCCGGCGCCGCGCTGCTCGTACAGGCCGCCGTGGCGAAGCGCCTCGGCGGCATGACCGGCGACGTCTACGGCCTCGGCATCGAGCTCGCCGAGGCCGCCGCCCTCGTCGCCGGCTGCGCCATCGTGCGCGTGGCGGGCTGAGGCGATGCGGCTCTACCTCGTGCGCCACGGCGTCTCCACCGGCAACACGCCGGGCAACCTCATGGGCCAGGGCGACCATCCGCTCACCGCGCAGGGCGAGGCTCAGGCGCGCGCCGTGGCGGCTCGCCTGGCGCCGCTCGGGCCCATGCCGGTGTACTGCAGCGACCTCTCGCGGGCGCGAGCGACGGCGGAGGCCGTCGCCGCCGTCTGGGCGGGCGGCGGAGCGGCGCCGGGGGATGCGCCAACCGGCGCGGAGCGCCGCCCGGCCGCCGAAGGGGCTCCGCCCGTCCTGCCCGATCCGCGGCTGCGCGAGCTGGACCTGGG
>JBAZPK010000099.1:0-8672 GCA_041648235.1 Thermoleophilia bacterium | reverse complement strand
GCGTGCTTCCTCAGGCGCGGATCAGAATGAAGCCGGGCCCGGACCCGGTAGACACGATCCAGGAGGAATTCGACATCTCCTCCATTCGACAGGACCTCGGGTTCTCACCGGCAGTCGGCTTGGAGGACGGTATCAGGGCCTATGCCGCGTGGCTGAAAGGCCGCCACGCAGTACAGGTGGAGCAGCACTGAGAGGGCTTCGGCGACGCCGGCGCCAGGGATCCCGCGAGTGCACGCTCCGGCGCGTCGCTTTGCGCAAGACCCGTGCGGCAGGATGGCACCCATCGAGCTGGGCTGGCCCGGTGTCTCCAGATAGGCCGGAGGGCGAGGTCGTGAAGCAAGACATGCGACGTGCGCCGGAGGCTTCGAGAAACGGACCGTGCGGGGAAGTTGGGTCCGGGTCGTGGTTGTGACGTCGTTGGTTTGCCGTGCCTTGAGCAACGGCAGGTGGAATCGGGGACAGAAGGGAGTCGCGAGCGTGGATCAGGCAGACCGTTCTCGCCGCCGGGGCCGAGTGCGAGCCGGCGCTGAGCGCCGAGCAGCGCCGCGAGCGTGCGGCGGTCTGCGGCGTTACGGAGGAGACCGCGCAGGGGCTTGGCCATCGGCACCGCCGGGGCCCATGGTTGACAAGGCCGGGGACGACGATAAGCTTCATCCACCCAGGTGGATTGCGACCGAAGGCGAAGTGAAGGGCACTGCAGTGGACATTCCTCACGTCGCGCATCAGCGGCGCCCGGACCTTCTTGCCTGGCGCCGGGCGCCTTCGCGCTCCGCAACGCCCTTGGGTGGATGGCCGTTCGCGGAGCGCACGTCTGCGGGCGCCGGCTCACGTCGCGCAATAGTCGAGCGTGATAGGACGACAACTTCCGGCGCGCCGGCCCAGGGCCGACGCGCCGGGCTGTGACGGCCCGGCCGACGGGCCGCGAGGGAGGAGCCATGGCAGACCTGCCGCAGAAGCACGATCACGAGGCGCTCGAGAAGGACTTCCTCCGGCACCTGTGGCCGCCGTTCACGCAGATGCAGGGCCTTCAGCCCATCGTGATGGACCACGCCGCGGGCGCCCTCGTCTACGACGCCGACGGCAACGAGTACATCGACGGCTTCGCGAGCCTCTGGACGGTGAACGTCGGCCACGGCCGCCAGGAGATCTTCGACGCCATCAGCGAGCAGATGAAGAAGCTGGCGATCTACCACATCTTCCAGATCGCCAACGAGCCCACGATCAAGCTCGCCGCCAAAGTCGCCTCCCTCATGCCGGGCGACCTCAACCATGTCTTCTTCACCCAGGGCGGCGGCGAGTCCGTGGAGACGGCCGTGAAGATGGCGCGCCAGTACCACCGCAACCGCGGCAACGGCACCAAGTTCATGATCCTCTTCCGCGACCGCGCCTACCACGGCACGACGATGACCGCGACGAGCGCCCAGGGGCTCTCGGTCAACCGCAACAAGTTCGAGCCCCTGCTGCCCGGGTTCATCAAGCTCGGTGCCCCGTACTGCTACCGCTGCGCCTGGAACAAGACCTACGGCGAGGACTGCAAGATGGAGTGCGCCAAGGTCGTGGAGACCGAGATCGCCTTCTACGGCGCCGAGAACGTCGGCACCATGCTCGGCGAGACGATGATCGGCACGGGCGGGGTCATCCCGCCGCCGCCCGAGTACTGGCCCATGGTCAACAAGATCTGCAAGGCCAACGACGTGCTCGTGATCAACGACGAGGTCATCACCGGCTTCGGCCGCAGCGGCACCTGGTTCGGCTTCGAGCAGTTCGGCTCGGACCCCGACCTCATCACTCTGGCCAAGGGCCTCTCCTCGGGCTACCTGCCGCTCGGCGCCGTGGGCGCCAAAGACCACGTCTTCGAGGCCTTCCTCGGCGACGGCGGCAAGGCCTTCATGAGCGGCGCCACCTACAACGGCCACCCGCTGTGCTCGGCCGCCGGGCTCGCCAACCTCGCGATCATCGAGCGCGAGAAGCTGGTGGAGCGCTGCGCCGAGGTCGGCCCGTACATGCAGGAGGGCCTCCAGACCCTGCTCAAGCACCCCATCGCCGGGGACGTGCGCGGGGTCGGCCTCGTGGCCGGCATCGAGTTCGTGACCGACAAGGCCACGCGCGAGTGGTTCGCGCCCTCGGTCGGGGCGGCCGCCAAGGTCCGCGACGAGGCCTTCCAGCGCGGCGTCTTCGTGCGCCTGCTGGGCGGCGGCAACTGCCTGGCGATCGCGCCGCCCTTCATCATCAGCACGGAGCAGATCGACACCATCGTCAAGGTCCTCGACGAGTCCATCGGCGTGGTCGAGAAGCAGCTCGGCTACTGAGCCCCCATCGGATCACAAGGAGCATCTGACATGGCTAAGCCCCAAGTAGGTGTGGTCGGCTACGGCGTCATCGGTCAGCGCCTGGCCGACGGCGTGGCTCTCCAGGAGGACATGGACCTGGTGGGCGTCGTCGACGTCGCCCCGACACTCTCCACCCGCGCCCTGTGCGAAGCGGGCATGCCGTACGACCTGTACGTCGTCGAGGCCGGCCAGAAGGCCGCCTTCGCCGCCGCCGGCATCCCCGTCACCGGCACGATGGACGAGCTGCTCGGCAAGGTCGACATCGTGCTCGACTCCTCGCCGGGCGGCGTCGGCCGCAAGAACAAGGAGATCTATCAGGCCAAAGGGGTCAAGGCGATCTTCCAGGGCGGCGAGAAGAACGACATCGTCGACGTGTTCTTCCACGGCTACGCCAACTACGAGAAGGGCGTCGGCAAGGACTACCTCAAGCTGACGAGCTGCAACACCACCGGCCTCATCCGCGCCGTGGACTGCCTCGACCGAGAGGTCGGCGTGGAGCGCGTGATCGTCACCATCATCCGCCGCGTCGCCGACCCCGGCGACACGCACCGCGGCCTCGTCGACGTGGCCCAGGTCGAGCCTGTGCCGAACCACCAGGCCGTCGACCTCATGACCATCATGCCGCACATCGAGGCCACCGGCCTGCTCGTGCACGTGCCGACCACGCACGGCCACATCATCAACGTGATCGCTACCACCAAAGGCGATGTCAGCAAGGAGCGGGCGCTCGCGCTCTTCGCGGCCCACCCGCGCATCCGCAACGTCAAGATCGCCGACGGCTTCAACAGCAACTCGGCCCTCTTCCGCTACGCGCGCGACCTCGGCCACAAGCGCGCCGACATGTACGACATCGCCGTCTTCGACGAGACCATCGCCAAGAGCGGCCGCGAGTTCATGTTCGCGATCAACATCCCGCAGGAGTCGGTGGTGATCCCGGAGAGCATCGACGGCATCCGCGCGGCGCTCAGTCTGCAGACCGACCGCCTCGAGGCCGTGGGCCTCACCAACAAGTACCTCGGCCTGAAGTGACGGGAGGGGCGCGGTGAAGCACGGCATCCACGTCTCCCGTGGGGGCGATCTTCAATCGGTCGCGCGCCCGGGCGGAGCGGAAGGTGGACCTGCGAGGCCGACTGTCGACGCCCTCCGCAGGAGCTGCGCGAGAGCCATGGTTGCCGAATCCGTTCAAAGGGACCGTCTGATCGGCGGCGAGCGTTGCGACGAAGGATCCGACTCCTGGCTGGGCGAGACACGATACAGCGAGCCTGCCGGGCCTGCAGCGGCAGGGCGGCTGCGACGAGGGTGAGAGATGACGCATCCTCGCCCACGGATTCGAGTGGTCACGCATGGAGGTCTCCGGCGTAATGGACCAAATGTCTCGTCTGAGGACACGATGGTCGTGGACCCAGGTTCGACGCTCTCGGAGATGCTGACTTCGATGGGGATCGACCAGGGTCTCGTGGGGCTCGCGGTCATGGATGGCAGCATTGTCCGCCTGGACGCCGTTCTGCAGGCTGACGGTGTCGTTCACGTCTATCCGATCTTCGGCGGCGGGTGAGAACCCGCTGCCGGTCCGGAGACCAGGAGAGGTGCTCAAGTTGTCCGCACTCGAACAACCGGGAGTGTTCGGCAAGACGGTCTGGGTCGATCTGTCTGCGGGCTCGGTCCGCTCCGTGGAGGAGACGCCCGGGTACCATCGGCGCTTCCTTGGAGGCGCCGGGGCAGCAGTCTACCAGCTGCTCCGATCTCTACGCCCAGGCACTGACGCGCTCGCCCCGGAGAACGTCCTTGTCTTCGCGCCAGGCCTCCTCGCGGGCACGCAGAGCCCTGCGACCCCGAGGTATGTTGCGTGCGGGCGCTCACCGCTGACCGGGGCGTTGGGCAAGTCCGAGTCCAGCGGCTATTGGGGCCCGGAGTTGAAGCGGGCAGGCGTGGGAGTGCTCGGCGTGATTGGTCGTGCGGCGGAGCCTTCCTACCTCTTGGTGACTGCCGACGGGGTCGAGATTCGCAGCGCGCTGCGGATCTGGGGTCTCACGACGGGTGACGCGGAGGAGATCATCAAGGATGAAGTCGGCGACCCGCGAGTGCGGGTGGCGATCATCGGTCCGGGCGGCGAGAACCGTGTCCGCTACGCTGGCATCGCGAGCGACCTCACCCACTTCAACGGGCGCAACGGTCTCGGCGCGGTGATGGGGTCGAAGAATCTGAAGGCTGTCGCCGTGTGTGGGAGTTCGAGACTCGAGGTGCATGACCGCGAGCGCATCAAGGACATAGCCCGGTCGGCGGCTCGTCTGTGCCGAGAGCATCCTTTGAGCAGAATGCTTCATGAAGACGGCACGCCTGCCGGTGTCGAGATCACCAATGCCGGAGGTGCCTTGGCGACCCGCAACTGGCAGAATGCGACGTTCGAGGCGGCCGACAAGATCGGCGGCACTGTCCTCAACGGGCAGTATCTCGTCAAGCGCGACGGCTGCTACGCCTGCCCAGTGATGTGCAAGCGAGTTGTAGCTGTCGACGGTGAGAAGATCAGGGTCGAGCAGCGCTACGGCGGACCAGAGTACGAAACCCTTGTGGCCTTTGGTTCCAACTGCGGCGTGGCCGACTTCGAGGCTATCGCCAAAGCCAACGAACTGTGCAACATGTACACACTGGACACCATCTCGACCGGGATGTGCATCTCCTTCGCGATGGCCTGCTTTCAGGCTGGGATCATCGGACGGGAAGACACCGGCGGACTGGATGTCCGCTTCGGCGACAGCGACATCGTGTTGACCCTCATTGAGCAGATCGCGCATCGGAAGGGCTTCGGGGACCTCCTTGCCGAGGGCTCCGTGCGGGCGGCCGCGGCACTCGGCCGGGGCGCGGACGCCCACGTTCTGGCGGTGAAGGGGCAGGAGCTTCCGTTCCAGGATCCTCGAGTGAAGACTGGCCTCGGTCTGCAGTTCGCCTTGGCACCAAACGGCGCGGACCACTGGTTTGCGCAGCATGACCCTCTCTACGGCACGGAGACGAGTCCTGGCGTAGCGGCGCTGGCTCCCTTGGGGCTGCTCGGTCCGGTGTCGCCTCTGGATATCGGTCCGGCGAAGGTGCGCGCCATCAGACAGACCAGCGTTCTTAACAGCCTGTACGACTGCCTCGGTGTGTGCATCTTCGGAGCGGTAGCGCGAAGCATGACGAGCATCAACAGCTACGTCGATCTCGTCTCGGCTGCGACGGGATGGGAAACGAGTCTGTGGGAACTGATGCACGCGGGGGAGCGTGCATTGGCGATGTCTCGGGTCTTCAATGTGCGCGAGGGATTCGGTCCGGCCGCAGACACGCTGCCCTCGCTGTTCTTCACGCCCTTCGCGGATGGGCCTCTGGCCGGGCAGAACGCCCTCGACCCCGATCGCTTCGCCGATGCCGTTCGCCTGTACTATGAGATGTCTGGTTGGGATTCGGTGACAGGCATGCCCACGCCCGGCAAGATGGCCGAGCTCGGTCTGGACGAGGCGTTTGCATGAGGTTCAGACGCGAATCGCGGCTCTCCGCACCCACTTGTCACCTCGGCCACAAGCGCGCCGACATGTACGACATCGCCGTCTTCGACGAGACCATCGCCACGAGCGGCCGCGAGTTCATGTTCGCGAAAGGCATCCCCCAGGAGTCCGTGGTGGTCCCGCAGAGCATCGACGGCATCCGCGCGGCGCGCTCGCCACGGACCGACCTCCTCGAGGCCGCGGGACTCATCAACGAGTATCTCGGCCTGAAATGACGGGAGGAATCTTGTGAAGTACGGCATCCACACCCTGGACGACTTCGACGTCCGTGGCCGGGTGGTGCTCTGCCGGGTCGACATCAACTCCCCGATCGACCCGGAGACGGGCGGCCTGCGCGACACGACCCGGCTGCGGGGCTGCGCCCCGACGGTGCGGGAGCTGGCCGACGGCGGCGCCCGCCTCGTGCTCCTCGCCCACCAGGGCGGCGACCTCGAGTACCACAACTACGCCTCCACCGAGCCGCACGCCGCGGTCATGAGCGAGCTGATCGGCCGGCCCGTGGGCTTCATCGACGACGTCTGGGGGCCAGCCGCCCGCGAGGCCGTCACGCGCGTCGCCGACGGCGAGGTGCTGCTGCTCGACAACGTGCGTTTCTGCGGCGAGGAGCTCACCCTCTTCGAGACGAAGCTCAACCTGACGCCGGAGCGGCAGGCGAAGACGCTCGTGGTCCGCAAGCTCGCACCGCTCGCCGACCTCTACGTCTGCGACGCCTTCGCCGCCGCGCATCGCTCGCAGCCGACCCTGGTCGGCTTCGAGCAGCTTCTGCCGTCGGCCATGGGCCGCCTCTTCGAGCGCGAGTACGAGAACCTCACGCATCTGCGCGACGAGCCGGCGCGGCCCTGCGTCTTCGTCCTCGGCGGCACCAAGATCCAGGAGGCCTTCCCGATGATGGCGGCGGCGCTCCGGGACGGCGCCGTCGACGTGGTGCTCACCGCCGGCCTGGTGGCCAACGTCATGCTGGCGGCGAGCGGCGTGGACCTCGGGGCGCCGTCGATGGACTTCATCCGGGCGAGCCAGCTGGAGCGGTTCATCGAGGAATCGAAGAGCATCCTCGCGGAGCACGGCGAGAAGGTCGTGCTCCCCGTCGACCTGGCGTACGTCGCAGACGGCGCTCGCGTCGAGGTGGAGGCCGGCCGCCTGCCGGCCGCGGGGCCGCTGGTCGACATCGGCCACGAGGCCGTGGCCGACTATACGGCGCGCATCGCGGCCGCCGGCACGGTGTTCGTCAACGGCCCCGCCGGGGTCTTCGAGAAGCCTGAGTCCGAGTACGGCACGCGCTCGCTGTGGGAGGCGATGGCCGAGTCGGCCGCGTTCAGCGCCGTGGGCGGCGGCGACAGCGTCACCGCCATGAACCGCTTCGGCCTCGGCGAGCGCTTTGACTACGTGTGTACGGCGGGCGGCGCCATGGTGCAGTTCCTGAGCGGCAAGCCGATGCCGGTCATCGAGGCGCTCAAAGGCTCAGCGGCGCGGTTCGGCTGAGGCGGAAGGCGAGGCGCGCGTGAAGCTCAGCATCCCGTACGACGACCGCGAGCTCGAGTTCGAGCTGCCGGACGCCAATGTGGAGGCGGTCGTGCGCCCCGGCTGCGCCCTCGGCGAGGAAGAGGCGCCGCCGCGGCAGCCTTCGAGCGGCGACGAGCAGGCCGAGATCCGGCGCGCCCTGGCGGAGCCCATCGGCGCGCCGCTGCTCTCCGAGCTGGCGGCGCGGGCCACCAAGGTGGCGATCATCGTCAGCGACGTCACGCGGCCCTGCCCGTCCTACAAGTTCCTTCCGGCGCTGCTCCATGAGCTGCGTGCGCTGCCGCCGGAGGACGTCACGATCCTGTTCGCGCTGGGTGGCCACCGCAAGCACACGCCCGAGGAGCAGGCGCAGCTGGTCGGCGAGGAGGTCGTGCGCAGCGGCGTGCGTCTGCTCGACCTGGACGCCGCGGACAGTGTGCCGGTCGGCACCACGACGCGCGGCACCAGGCTCGAGGTGTTCAAGCCCTACCTCGACGCCGACCTGCGCATCTGCACCGGCAACATCGAGTACCACTACTTCGCCGGCTTCAGCGGCGGCGCCAAGGCGCTGGTGCCCGGCCTCTGCTCCTACGCGGCGATCCGCGACAACCACAGCATGATGCTCGCGCCCACGGCGCGCGCCGGCGTCATCGCCGGCAACCCGGTGCGCGAGGACATCGACGAGGCCGGCGGCCTCATCGGCATCGACTTCATCTTCAACGTCGTCCTGGACGAGGAGAAGCGCGTCATCCATGCCGTGGCCGGCCACTACCTCGAAGCGCACCGCGCCGGGGTAGAGTTCTACGACCGGCGCTGCGACCTCACGGTGGACCGCGCCGCGGACGTGGTGATCGCCTCGCCGGGAGGCAAACCCAAGGACATCAACCTCTACCAGGCCCAGAAGACCCTCGACAACGTCGCCGGCGCGGTGCGCGACGGCGGCGCCGTGATCCTGGTCGCGCGCTGCCCGGAGGGGTTCGGCCAGAAGGCCTTTGAGGAGTGGATGCGCGGCATGGGCTCGCCGCAGGTGCTCGTCGAGCGCATCCAGCGCGAGTTCGTGCTCGGCGGTCACAAGGCGGCGGCGATCGCCGGCCTGCTCACCCGCGCCGACGTGTACCTCGTCTCGGACTTCCCCGACGAGGTGGTGACGAGCATGTGCATGCACCCGTTCGCGACCGTCGACGACGCCGTGCGGGCGGCGCTGGCGCGCTACGGCGCCGCCGCCCGCTTCCTCGTCGTGCCGCACGGCAGCCGCGTGACCGCGCCCGCGGCCGGCTGAGGCGCGCCGCAGGCGGACGCGAGACGGCGG
>JBAZPK010000098.1:0-8682 GCA_041648235.1 Thermoleophilia bacterium | reverse complement strand
CCATGGGCGGAACCTAGCACGATCCCGCCGTCATGTCAACCACTTTAGTGTCTACGTTATCCAGCTATCGCAGAGCCTTAACCCTGGTTATCGCGGGAAAAGGGCGCGACTCGGGCGAAAACTTCCGACTAGTCAGGATCTCACTTCGACGACAGGGGGGACACGCAATGGCAGACGATACCGGTAGACCGACCACATCCGAGTACGCGGAGGTGCCGGCAGCGCCCGGTGAGACCGCGGAGCAACTCGCCATGCGCGACAAGTATTACCACGGCTCGGGCACGCTGAAGAAGTCCCTGCGCCTGTTCTACGTCTACGCCATCGCCACCGGCGCCATCTTCACCTTCATGGCCTACTGGGACGGCTTCTTCCTGACGACGACCGGTCCGTTCACCTTCATCGGCTTCGCCCTCATGATGGTCGCCGTCCTGCCGATCGGCTTCGTCTACGCCGAGTGGTCGGTGATGTGCCCCACGGCCGGCGTCGAGCTCGTGTACGGCACTGTCGGCCTCAACAAGCACGCCGGCTTCTGGTCCACCTGGCTGATCCTCGCCGCCTGGCTCGCGGTCCCGCCAGCCGGCGTCCTCGGCATCGTCTCGTGGATCAACTACATGTTCGACCTGAACCTCTCGGTGGGCTGGATCGCCCTCGTCAGCTGCATCGTCCTCAGCCTCTACACGGTCCTGAGCCTGCAGAACATCTCCATCTCCGGCCGGATCCAGTCGGCCATGCTGATCTACGGCATCATCGCCTGCATCATCGGCAGCATCCTCTGGATCACCAGCGACGCCTGGAGCTGGGACAACTTCCACCCCTTCGTCCAGTCGGGGCTGGCCTCACACTTCGGCATCCCCGCGGCGGTGATCGGGGTCGCCCTCCTGGTCACGCCGTACTTCGGCTTCGAGATCGTCCCCAACATGGTGGAGGAGGGCGACTTCCCGATCAAGAAGCAGAACCAGGCCATCCTGGGCTCGATCATCACCTGCGGCCTGCTGTACGTCTTCTACTACTTCGCCTTGTCCGGCATGGACACGTGGGGGGCGCTGACCGGCGACGGCACCGGGGCGCCATTCGCCTCACTGCACGCGTTCAAGGACCAGATCGGCAACACCGGCTTCTGGGCCGTCTGGCTGTGGATCTTCGGCATCGGCGCCGCGCTCTTCCCGATCACCACGTCGGTGCTCGGCTTCTGGCTGAGCAGCGTGCGCATGCTGTTCGCGATGGGCAGGCAGAACTTCCTCCCCAAGGCGTTCGCCAAGACCAACCGGCACCACCAGCCGATCCTGCCGAACCTCCTCATCCTGGGGATCAGCCTCGCGGCCATCATGACGATGAACTACTCCACGTTCTTGCAGAACTTCTTCACGCTCATGGCGTTCGCGGCGGCGTCGTGCTACGCGATCATCTCTGCGGCGTCCATCGTGGCCGCCGTCAAGCACCCCGACTGGGAGCGTCCCTATAAGATCCCGGGCGGCATGTTCATGCGCGTCCTGAGCCTCATCATCTCGATCGTCTTCGCCTTCCTGACGGTGCTCGGCCAAGCAGGGTACACGGTGATGATCGAGTATCTCGCCATCGGCGCAGCCCTGTGGCTCTGGATGATGATCGTCAAGTGGCGCAAGGAGCCCGTCTGGATGGAGACGCCGGACGGCATCAAGGAGTACTGAGAACACTATCGTCAGCCAGAGAGGGGGGCGGCTCCGCCGCCCCCCTCTTCGTCTGAAGAGGATCGAACCGGGCGCGCTGCCGCGGCAGCGCGCCTCGTAAGCGACACGGGAGGGACCGCCTTGGCAGACCGCATGCATGACAGAGTCACCCTCATCACCGGCGCCGCCAAAGGCATCGGCCGCGGCATCGCACGCGTCTTCGCCGCGGAGGGTGCCACGCTCGTGATCGCCGACATCGACGCCGAGGTCGGGGAGGCGACGGCGGCCGAGCTGGCCCGGGGCGGCGGTGCCGTCGAGTTCGTCCCGGTCGACGTCACGAGCCAGGCCTCGTGCGCCGCGGCCGTCGAGAGCGTCCTCGAGCGCCACGGCCGCGTCGACACGCTGATCAGCAACGCCGGCATCTACCCCCAGGCCTTCCTCGCCGAGATGACCGAGGCCGACTGGGACCGGATCTTCGCGATCAACGTCAAGGGCATGTTCTTCATGGTCAAGGCCGTGGCCCCCGGGATGCGGGAGCGCAAGCACGGGCGCATCGTCCTGACCAGCTCGGTCACGGGGCCGGTCACCGGCTACCCCGGCTGGGCCCATTACGGGGCGACCAAGGCGGCGATGCTGGGCTTCATGCGCAGCGCCGCCATCGAGGTCGCCCAGGAGGGCGTGACTATCAACGCCGTCATGCCCGGCAACATCCTGACCGAAGGCATGGAGGGCATGGGCCAGGCGTACATCGACGCCCTGGCGGCGTCCATCCCGATGAAGAAGCTCGGAACACCCGAGGACATCGGCTACGCGATGCTCTTCCTCGCCTCCGACGAGGCGAGCTACATCACCGGTCAGACGATCGTCATCGACGGCGGCCAGCTGCTCCCCGAAGGGGCCGGCGCCGTCGAGTGACAGGGGAGGAAGGCGGCGCGGGGCGTGGCAGTTCCGGTGCCCCGCGCCGCCCCGGGCGCCGAACGCACTCAGCAGGGGCCGGGGGCGCGGGGTGGCCGCCCTGGCCGAGACCTCCGCGATCTCGGGATCGACCACCCCACGAGCCGGGCCGCGCGGCAGACGGGCACAGGGGTGACAGGGGACGTGCCCGGTCCCCTGAGCCTCATGATGGGCGTGCCGGGCTGATACGCTAGCGCCGCGTCGCGGCCTCGGCAGGGAGGGCGCGAAGATGGCGACGAGGACAGCACGACGGGGAGGGTGACGATGGCAAGGCTGCAAGGGAAAGTTGCACTCGTGACCGGCGGCGCGATGGGCATCGGGCGGGCCACCGCGACGATGTTCGCCGCAGAGGGCGCTCGCGTCGTCCTCGGCGACGTCGACGAGGCCGAGGGCACCAAGGTCGTCGCGGAGATCCGGAAGGCCGGCAACGAGGCCACATTCATGAGGCTCGACGTCTCCAGCGAGGGCGACTGGCGACGGGTGGTCGCCGAGACCGTCGCACGGTACGGCAAGCTCAACGTGCTCGTCAACAACGCCGGCATCTCCCTGGGGCACGACGTGGAGGAGACCACGCTCGAGGAGTGGGACCACGTGATGAGCATCAACTCGACGGGGGTCTTCCTCGGCCTCAAGTACGGCATCGAGGCGATGAAGGCCAACGGCGAGGGCTGCTCGATCATCAACCGGTCCTCGGTGGACGGCCAGGTCGGCGAGGCAGGCCTCTTCGCCTACTGCGCCTCCAAAGGCGCCGTCACGGTGATGACGAAGTCCGCGGCGCTGGCGGTCGGCGCCAAGGGCTACACCATCCGGGTGAACTCGGTGCACCCCGGCTACGTCCATACACCGCTCACCGAGAAGGAGGCCGCCGACTTCGGCCTCACGCCCGACGAGTACTTCAAGAAGGTGGGTGCGCAGCACCCCATCGGCTTCATCGGCGAGCCGGTGGACATCGCCTATCTCGACCTGTACCTGGCCACCGACGAGTCGCGCTGGGTGACGGGTGCCGAGTTCACCATCGACGGCGGCTGGACGGCGCAGTAGCCGGGTGGGGGCGCGGTGAACGGCGTCGTCCTCGTCAACATGCCGTTCGGCAGCTTCAGGCAGCCATCGCTGGCCCTGGGGCTGCTCAAAGGGGCGCTCGCGCCGCTCGACGTCCCGGTATCCGTGCTCGACGCCACCCTCGACTTCGCCGCGACGATCTCGCCGCGCGTCTACGACGCGATCACCGCGTGGCCCGCGGTGGACCTGCTCGGTGACCGGATCTTCGCGGCGGCCCTGCCCTCACCCTCGCCGCTGACGGCGGACGAGTACGAGGCTCAGGTCTTGGCCGGGGGAGCGCCCGAGCACGCCATCCCGTACTTCGGCAAGCCGCCGCTCGACGGCGAGCTCCGCGACGCGATCCGCGGCGCCGGGGCGCAGGTCGCCGAGCTCCTCGAAAGCTGCCTCGCCGAGGTGCTGGCAGCTCGGCCACTGGTGGTCGGCTTCACGAGCATGAGCGGCCAGCACGCGGCCTCCCTCGCGCTCGCGGCCCGCGTGAAGTCGGCCCAGCCGGGCGCCTGCATCGTCATCGGCGGCGCCAGCTGCCGCGGCGAGATGGGCGCCGAGCTGCTGCGCCGCTTCCCCTTCGTCGACGCCGTCGCCACCGGCGAGGGCGAGCAGGCGCTGCCGGAGTTGGTGCGGAGGTGCCTCGCGGGAGAGCCCATCGCCGGTGCGCCCGGCCTGCGCACCGCCGCGGATGCGGACGGCCGGCGGGCGACAGGCATTGCCTGCGAGGCACGTGCGTCGGCGGACCTCGACCAGCTGCCGCGCCCTGATCACGGGGACTACTTCGCGCGCCTCGCCGAGAGCCCCCTGCGCGCCACGTTCACACCACGCCTGCCGTTCGAGAGCTCGCGCGGATGCTGGTGGGGCGAGAAGAGCCGCTGCAGCTTCTGCGGGCAGGCGAGCGAGGCCATGGCCTACCGGGTCAAGACCGGTGTGCGGGCGCTCCAGGAACTGGAGGAGCTCACGCGGCGCTACCCCGCCTGCCCCGTGTTCGTGACCGACGAGATCGTCTCGCCGAGGTCCTTCGAGGACTTCTTCCCCTACCTTCGGGAGCGCATCCCCGACGTGCAGATCATCTACCTCCAGGCGCGGCCCACCCTGTCCCGGGAGCAGCTACGGTCTCTGGTGAGCGCGGGGGTGCGCCGCCTGGAGGTCGGCATCGAGAGCCTGAGCACCCCGGTCCTCACGCTCATGCAGAAGGGCACGACGGCCCTGCGCTGCGTACAGCTTCTCAAATGGGCCCGCGAGGCGGGTCTGGACGTGATGTGGAACTTCCTCTGGGGCCTGCCCGGCGAGCCCCCGGAAGAGTACGAACGGATGGCGGCCATGGTGCCCCTCATCACCCACCTTCAGCCTCCGAACACCGTCGGCGCGTTCCGCCTCGACCGCTTCAGCCCCTTGTTCGAGGACCCCGTGAATCGCGGCCTCGCAGACGTCCGCCCGTACCCCGCCTACGCCTACGTGTACGATCTTCCCGCCGAGGCGCTGACCAGGCTCGCCTACTTCTTCCAGTTCACCCACCGGGCCCCACAGCAGGTGGACCTGTACACGGCGCCGCTGGCGGCGCGCCTCGCGGAGTGGAAGGCCGCCTACCCGCGGAGCATGCTGACGTACGCCGACGACGGGGTGAAGCTGACGGTCGACGACCGGCGCCCCGGATCCGATCCGGACGAGCTGACGGTGCTCGACGCCGAGCACCGCACCCTCTACCTTGCGTGCGACGGCGTCCAGACCGACGCCGCGCTGGCCGCACTGCTGACACGCGCGGCGGAGCGTGACATCGAGGCCGGCGAGGTGCGGACCCTCCTCCAGCCGCTGGTCGACCAGGGCCTGATGCTTCGCGAGGCGCGCCAGTACCTTGCCCTGGCGACGCCGCACGCTTGACACCCATCACGCCGAACCTACGATAGAGGCCGCTGCGTCCGGCGCGGCAGGTCTGCCAACCACGAGAGCGGAGCCATGAAGGTCCCCGAACCCCATGAAATGATCCCGGCGGAGCGCCGAGTGCGCATCGTCGAGCTGCTCGAGCGGCGCCGCGCGGTACGCGTGTCGCTGCTCAGCGAAGACCTCGGCGTCTCCGAGATGACCATCCGCCGCGACCTCGAGCGCCTCGCCGAAGAGGGCGTCCTCTCGCGCACGCACGGCGGCGCCATCCTCAAGCGCCGCATCATCCAGGAGCCGCTGTACGTCGACAACGTCCTCGCCCACACCGCCGAGAAGCAGCGCATCGCCAAGCGCGCCGCCGCGATGATCGAGCCCGGCGACACCATCTTCCTCAGTTCGGGCACCACCGCCGCGGAGGTCCTGCGGCACGTCGACTCAGGGCTCGAGGCGCGTGTCATCACCCACAACGTCGGCGCGGTCACCCAGGCCCAGGGCACGCGGCTCGAGCTCATCCTCCTTGGCGGCGTCTACAACGCGCGCTCGAACGCCGTGGAGGGCTCGCTGCCGGCCGAGCTCGTCAGCCGCTTCCGGGCCAGCAAGATGTTCATCAGCGCCGACGGCGTCGACCTCGAGGAAGGCCTCACCACACCCAGCATCGGCATGGCGAGTATCGAGAGGGCGATGATCCGCCAGACTCGCGGTGAGGTGATCGCCCTCGCCGACCTCAGCAAGATCGGCGTGGTCGGCGACGTCATCATCTGCACGCTCGACCACGTCCACGTCGTCATCGCCGACGACGGCGTGGACGACGACGTGCGCGAAGAGATGGAGCGGCTCGGGCTGCGCTACATCGTGGCGTAGAGCCGAGCCCGCACCGGGCGGGCACCGCCGGCGCTCGACAGACAAAGGAGCGGTCCGGCCACGCCACCTGGCGCCGCCGGGCCGCTCCTCTTCGGCTCAGTGGTGCAGGCCGGTCTTCTTCTTGAACTGCTCGACGCTGTTGATCTCGATGTCGAGCAGCTCGGCGATGCGGACTTTGGCAGCGATGCCCTTGGCCACGCCGGGCACGCCGGTGATGGTGCCGATGTCGAGCTCCTCCCGCAGACCGCGCATCATCGTGGGGTCCGAGAGGTCGAGCGGCGTCACGTGGAGCTTGTCGGCGACGTACCGCTTGGCTTCCTTGATCCTCATCTTCTTGAGCTGCATCCGGGCCACCAGATCTCCGGCGGCGCGGATCCCACCCATGGACGAGGCCAGCAGATGCGCCATGTGCATGCCGGCGGGGTCGCCTGTGCCCACCTACAACCCGTCGCAGCCGCCGATCTCGATCATCGCCGCGCTGCAGCGCGTGACGACGTCGACGGCGGGGGTCTCGAACATCGGCACCCCGCCGACGCCCATGCCGACGTTGGCGTGCACGGGGATCTTGGCGATCTCGGTGCAGGCCTTCACGAAGGTGAGAGAGCGGGCGAGATTCCACGGCACGGTCTTCCGGGTGTTGGTGTTGACCACCGGGCCGAAGATCGCCGTGCCGGCCTTCTCGCAGAGCTGCAGCTGCTGGTGCGGCCACAGGCCGGCCAGGCGCACGCCGTCGTACTCGAGCTCGCCGTGGAAGCCCAGCACCATCTCCGACGACATGCCGATCTCCACCGGGAGGCCGGTCTCGTTGGCCACGTGCTCGGTGGTGCGGAGCACGGCGAGGAACTCGGCGTCGCCGGTGGAAGCGACGGTGTCGTAGTCGATGCCGTCGGCGCCCATCTCGACCATGCAGTCGCTCATCAGGATGCAGTCCTTCTGGCAGGCCTCGAGGGCCTCCTCCTGCGTCCGGCGGGCCTCTTCGATCTTGCCCAGCGGCAGAAGGTCCGACGGGTTCTCGAACGAGCCGTCGGGCCGGTAGTACAGGCCCAGGTTGGGCATGAAGCCGTACAGGAGCGGGAAGATCGTGGTCTCCTGCAGCAGCTCCATGTGCAGCTGTTCAAGCGCCTTGAGGAAGCGCTGCGGCTTCACCGAGTAGTCGTTGTGCGACACCTCCATGGAGTCGAAGCCGAGCATCGACTCGAAGAGGCGCACGCCCACTTCGCGGTTGACCGGCGCCACGACGCCGCTCGACATGCGCGAGGAGTTCAGGGCGTTGACGCAGCCGTCTTTGGTCATGACGACCTCGTTGCCGCGCTGCACGCCCCAGATGCGCGTCGGCGCGGCGAACATGTCGACGAGGTAGTCGTACTCGTTCTCGGTGAGGGGCGGGATCTTGGCCTTGGCGGCCGCGGCCTCCGACCCCTCCTCGAGCTCCTTGCGAAGCTCGTCGCGCGTCAGCTCCACGTTGGAGCTGTCGCCCATTCTCGTGAGGATCTTCATGCGTATGCATCCTCCTTGTCTTGCGACAGATGACAGAGCCCCGCCAAAGCTGGGGCGGCGGCACGAAAGAGCCGCGCCGCCGCCCTCTGCCGGGCTGCTATTCGACCGGGATCTCCTTGGCGACCGTCTCCAGCTCCATGCCCTGGCGCTTGCGCGTGATCCACGCGACGACCCAGATCACGATCGCCAGCAGGTACAGGAAGCCCATGAAGATCGCCGACTTCGTGTTGTTCACGTAGTAGATATCGTCCTTGATGAACAGCACCAGGTTGAACACGAGGAAGGCTCCGTAGGCGGCGGCGATGAACGACATCCACGGGATGCCGGCGACCCCCGACTTAGGAAGCGACGAGCTCTGCCAGATGCTCTTCGCCCGCCACGGCATGATCATGAAAGCGAGGCCGGAGCCCAGGAACATGATGACGATGGCCAGGGTCGCATCGTAGGTGAACATCTTGACCCAGGTGACGCCTGTCCCCGCCTCGATCGGCGTGTACGCGTAGAGCGCCGCCATGATGATCGACGGGATGGTCATGAGCAACAGGGCGACGTACGGAACGCCGCTCGAGCTCACCTTGGCGGCGCCTTCCGGCAGGATGCGGTCGAACGCCGACGCGAAGATCATGCGCGTCGACGAGAGGAAGAGCGTGCCGAACCAGCCGAAGAGCAGCAGGGAGATCGCGGCCACCAGGATGACCTGGAAGGCCGCGTTGGGGACGATCCAGGAGATCATCGCCGTCGGCGAGATGTAGTCCCCACCGATCGGCGAGATGTTCGCGCCCGAAGTTGAGTAGTA
>JBAZPK010000097.1:0-8698 GCA_041648235.1 Thermoleophilia bacterium | reverse complement strand
GAAGTACTGCCTGCGCTCCCTCTATCCGCACGCGCATCAGATCATCGTCGTCGAGGGGGCGTCACCCGGAGGTGCGGGGGTGGCGACGCCTGACGGGCACTCGTCCGACGGCACCCTCGTGGCTCTCCGCGAGTTCATCGCCGAGGAGGACCCGGAGGGGAAGCTGGCCGTCGTCACTGCCGAGGACGAGGGCCATGCGGACGGCTTCTGGCCCGGCGAGAAGCTCGAGCAGAGCCGGGCTTACGCATCCCGGGCCACGGGCGACTATCTCTGGCAGGTCGACATCGACGAGTTTTACCGCGACAGCGACATGAGCACCGTCCTGGCCCTGCTGGCAGAGGAGCCCGGCATCACGGCGCTGTCGTTCAAGATGCTGACCTTCTGGGGCGGCCTCGGCTATCTCGCCGACGGCTGGCCGTTGCGGCGCGGCGCCGACTGCTACCACCGCCTCTTCAAGTGGGGTCCGGGGTATGAGTACGTGGCCCATCGGCCGCCGACGGTTTGCGACGACCGCGGCCGCGACACGCGCGACGTACGCTGGCTGGATGCGGCCGCCACCTCACGCCTCGGCGTCCGGCTCTACCATTACTCCCTCTTGCTCCCGAAGCAGGTGCGGGAGAAGGGCGAGTACTACCAGCACGCACGCCACTCACTTCGCGTGGCTGCCGGCTGGGAAGGCTGGATGCGCGAGTCGTATCTCACCCTGCGCAGGCCCTACCGCGTCCACAACCTCTGGCGCCAGCCGAGCTGGCTCGAGCGGTACTCAGGCGAGCACCCGCGGCAGGTTCAGGCGATGATCGACGACATCCGCGCGGGCCGCGTCCGGGCGGCGTTGCGGCAGAACGAGGACGCCGAACGGCTCCTCGACTCGTGGTGGTATCCGCTCGGCCGGTCGGCGTTGAGGGCCGCCGACTACGCCGGCAGGTTCGCAGCCGCGGCTCGTCACCCTCGCTCCTGGTGGCGCCGCCGGGCGGCGCGCGTCTCCGGGGGGCGGCGGTGAAGGTCCTCTGGCTGACGCCGGTGCAACTGCCGGCCGCCAAGGGTCGGGACGCCACCAGTGGTGGCTGGATGGAGGGCCTGCGGCGCGCGCTCGAGGCCTGCGAGCCGGAGGTGGAGCTGACGATCGCCTCCTGCGGCGGCGTCCACCATGATCCCTTCCGGGAGGGTAACGCCGAGTACCTGTGCATCGCCGCGGGTAGCGCCACACCTCGCGGGCGACTGGCCAGGCTTCACGGCCGGTGGGCGGTGGAGCCCGTGCCGCCTGGCGCCCTGGCCGACTGCCGGCGCATCATCGCGCGGGTCGGACCCGACCTCATCCACGTGCACGGTTCGGAGAGCTTTCTCGGCCTTGCCCTGGCCGGTAGTGCGGTGCCCTCGGTCCTCTCGTTGCAGGGCATCGTGCATGCCATCTGGCGGCAGGCCGCCGCCGGGCTCGGGGCCGCCGATCTCCTCCGGCTCTCGATGACGAGAGACTTCCTCCACGGGTACGGCCTCCTGCACGATTTGCGCCGCTATCGGGTGCGGGCGCGCACGGAGCTGAAGATCCTCACCCTGTGCGATGCCTACCTCGGCAGGACCGCATGGGACCGGGGCGTGCTCAGGGCGGTGCGTCCCGACGCCCGCTACTATCGCTCCGACGAGATACTGCAGCCGGTCTTCTACGGTCAGCGCTGGGAAGACCCGGGCCCCGCGGCGCCCATCTTCTGCACCTCCGGAGCCTCGCCCTTCAAGGGGCTCGAGACGCTGCTCGACGCCGTGGCTGCGCTTCAAGGGACGTCGGCCGAGCCCGTGCGTCTGCGGGTTGCGGGCGCGGTCCGGGGCGGCGCGCTGTGGCCGCTCCTCAAGCGCCGGCTGGCCGACTCGCGCCTCAGAGGCCGCGTGGACCTTCTCGGCGTGCTCGACCCGCCGGCGATCCTGGCGGAGCTGCGCGCCGCGAGTGTCTACGTGCAGCCCTCCCATGCCGACAACAGCCCCAACGCGCTCTGCGAGGCCATGCTCGTCGGGCTGCCGTGCGTCGCTTCTCGCGTGGGTGGTATACCCTCGCTCATCGAGGACGGTCAGTCGGGGCTCTTGTGCCCGGACCGGGAGCCGCGCATGCTGGCTCAGGCGATCGGTCGCCTGCTCGTCGACCGGGGTCAGGCCGCACGCTTGGGCGCCGGGGCGCATGAGGCCGCCAGGGTGCGTCACGACCCCGAACGCGCGGCGCACGCGGTCGCTCAGGTCTACAGGGAGGAGATACGCCGTGGGGCACACGCCAGCGAGTGAGGTGGCGCCGTGAAGGCTCTCGTCACCGGCGGCGCCGGCTTCATCGGCTCCAACATCGTGCGCCGGCTGCTCGAGCTGGGGCACGAGGCGGTGGTGCTGGACGACCTCTCCAGCGGTTACCGCGAGAACCTCCTGCCGGGCGTGCCGTTCCATGAGGCCGACGTGCGCGACGCCGCGGCGGTGGCGGCCGCCCTGGAGGGCTGCGATGTAGCCCTTCATCTGGCCGCCAGCGTCGGCAACGCGCGGTCCATCGACGACCCCGCGAAGGACGCGCAGGTCAACGTCCTCGGCACCATCAACGTGCTCCAGGCGGCGCGCCGCCAGGGGCTCCGCCGCATCGTCTTCTCGTCCTCGGCCGGCATCTTCGGCGAGCTCAAGACCCTGCCCATCGCCGAGGACCACCCGCAGGACCCCGACTCGCCGTACGGCACCACCAAGCTGGCGGCCGAGAAGATGTGCCTCGTCTACAACAAGCTCTACGGCATGCGCAACGTGTGCCTGCGCTACTTCAACGTCTACGGCGTGAACCAGCGCTACGACGCCTACGGCAACGTCATCCCGATCTTCGCCGACCGCATCCTGCGCGGCGCCCCGCTGACGATCTTCGGCGACGGCGAGCAGACGCGCGATTTCGTCAATGCGCGCGATGTGGCCGCCGCGAACCTCGCCGCCGCGGCCGCCGGGGATGAGGTGGCGGGCCCCTTCAACGTCGGCAGCGGCACGCGCGTCACGATCAACGACCTGGCCGCGATGATGCAGGGCGCCGCCGGCCGCGAGGTCGGCGTGGAGCACGCGGCGCCGCGCCAGGGCGACGTTCGCGACAGCCTCGCCGCCACGGCGGCCGCGAGGGCCGCCTTCGGCTTCACGCCGAGCGTGGCGCTCGCCGACGGCCTCGCCGACTACGCGGCCTGGATCGCCGAGGACCCCCTGACCCGCCGCCGGCTCACGGAGGCGCCGCGGTGAAGGTCCTGGTCCTGGGCGGGGATGGCATGCTCGGCCACAAGGTCGTCGAGGTCCTCAGCCGGCGCTTCGAGACGGCCGCCACGTTTGTGGATCCCCAGGGGCCGTGGCGCGAGTTCCCGCAGTACGCAGGGCTCCCGGGCGAGCGCCTCCTGGGCGGCGTCGACGCCTTGCGCTTCGCGACCGTCGCCGCCGCCATCGAGCGGGTGCGGCCGGACGCCGTCATCAACTGCGTCGGCATCATCAAGCAGGTGAAGGAGGCGTCTGACGCCGTCCTCACGATCACGCTGAATTCCCTGCTGCCGCACCGCCTCGCGGAGGCGTGTGCGGTCTCGGGCGCCCGCCTTGTCCACATCAGCACCGACTGCGTCTTCAGCGGCCGCAAGGGCAGTGCCTACGGCGAGGACGACCTCCCCGACCCCGAGGATCTCTACGGCCGCAGCAAGCTCCTCGGTGAGCTCGACCGGCCCGGCTGCCTGACGGTCCGCACCAGTATCTTCGGCCGCGACTACCTCAAGCAGAGCGCTTTGCTGGAGTGGTTCCTGAGCAATCGCGGCGGGCGCGTGCGGGGGTATCGCAACGCCATCTACAGCGGCTTCCCCACGCAGGTGCTGGCGCGCATTATCGGCGACGTGCTGGCGGACCACCCGTCCCTGAGCGGCCTCGTGCAGATCGCCAGCCTGCCGATAAGCAAGTACGACCTGCTCGTGAAGCTGAGAGAGGCCATGGCGCTGGACATCGAGATCGAGCCGTTTGACGACCCGCCCTGCGACCGCAGCCTGAGCGCGGCCCGCTTCGAGGCCGCCACCGGCTACGCCATCCCTGCCTGGGACGAGATGCTGGCCGAGGTCGCCGCCGACCCGGCTCCCTACGACGAGTGGAGGCTGGCCCATGTATCCGCTTAAGGGCAAGCGTGTGCTGATCACCGGCGGCACCGGCTCGCTCGGCCAGGTGCTCGTGCGCCGTCTGCTGAGCGGCGAGATGGGCCAGCCCGCCAAGATCGTCGTCTTCTCGCGCGACGAGGCCAAGCAGCACGCCATGCGCATCGCCTACCTGCACCAACGCGCCGTCACCGACGAGGTCATCTACCACAACTTCCGCGAGCTCCTCGAGTTCCGCATCGGCGACGTGCGCGATTTTCACAGCGTCGCCTCGGCGCTGCGTGGCACCGACGTGGTCTTCAACGCCGCGGCGCTCAAGCAGGTGCCGACCTGCGAGTACTTCCCCTTCGAGGCTGTGACGACCAACGTCGGCGGCCCGGAGAACATCGTCCGTGCCATCCAGGAGCACGAGATGCCGGTGGAGGCCGTGATCGGCATCTCCACCGACAAGGCCTGTAAGCCCGTTAACGTCATGGGCATGACCAAGGCCATCCAGGAGCGCGTGTTCATCCAGGCCAACATGCGCTGCCCCAACACGCGCTTCGTCTGCGTGCGCTACGGCAACGTGCTCGCCTCGCGCGGCTCGGTGATCCCGCTCTTCCACGAGCAGATCCGCAGCGGCGGGCCGGTGACCATCACGACCGCCGACATGACGCGTTTTCTGCTCAGCCTCGACCAGGCGGTCGATACGGTGTTCGCGGCCCTCTCGGAGGCGCGCCGGGGCGAGACCTACATCCCACGGGTGCCGTCGGCCAAGGTGGTCGACATCGCCGCCGGGCTCATCGGCGAGCGCCCGGTCGAGACGGTCGTCACCGGCATCCGCCCCGGCGAGAAGGTCCACGAGATCCTCGTCTCCGAGGAGGAGTGCCACCGCACCGTCGACCGCGGCCGCTACTACGCCATTCTCCCGATGCTGCTCGAGCTCCGGGACGATGAGGCGCCGGCCGAGGCGCTCGATCGCGAGTACAGCTCCGCCCACGACGTGATGCCGCGTGAGCAGATCGACCTGCTGCTCGCCCGGCACAAGCTGCTGCTCGAGGACGCCGCCGACGATGCGGAGCTGCTGCGGTGAAGGTCCTCACCGTCCTGGGGACGCGGCCGGAAATCATCCGCCTGAGCCGCGTCATCGAGAAGCTCGACGGCCTCTGCGACCACGTGCTCGTGCACACGGGGCAGAACTTCGACCCCAAGCTGAGCGACCTCTTTTTCGAGGAGCTCGGGGTCCGCCCGCCCGATCACCACCTCGGGGTCAGCGGCGCGACCTTCGGCGAGCAGATCGGGCGCCTGCTGACGGCCGTCGACGCCGTGCTGCGTGAGGAGCGGCCCGAAGCGCTCCTCGTGCTCGGCGACACCAACAGCGGGCTCTGCACCGTGCTCGCCAAGCGCCTCGGCATCACGGTGTTCCACATGGAGGCCGGCAACCGCTGCTACGACGACCGCGTTCCAGAGGAGGTCAACCGGCGGGTCATCGACCATTCGAGTTCCGTGCTCATGCCCTACACGCAGCGCAGCAAGGAGAACCTGCTGCGCGAGGGCGTGCCGGGCGAGCGCATCTACGTCACCGGCAACCCCATCCACGAGGTGCTCGAGCACTACGCGCCGCAGATCGACGCTGCGCCCGTCTTCGAGCGGCTCGGCGTCGAGCCTCGGCGCTACTTCCTCGCCACCATGCACCGGGCCGAGAACGTCGACGTGGACGAGCGCCTGCGCGGCCTGGCTGCGGCCCTCGAGCAGGCCGGCCGCGAGTACGACCTGCCGGTGCTCTGCAGCCTGCATCCGCGAACCCAGCAGAAGATGCGCCAGTTCGGGGTGCGGGTCGCCGACGAGCGAGTGCGGTTCCTCGAGCCGCTCGGTCTGTTCGACTTCGTCGCCCTGGAGCGCCAGGCGTTCTGCACGCTCTCGGACAGCGGCACCGTGCAGGAGGAGTGCTGCCTGTTCCACGTGCCCACGGTGACCATGCGCGACGTCACCGAGCGGCCGGAGACGGTCGAGTGCGGCAGCAACATGCTGGCCGGCGTCGAACCGGAGACGGTGCTGCGCTGCGTGCGCACCGTCACCGCGAGCCCGCCGGCCTGGACGCCGCCGCCTGAGTACCTCGCTCCGGACGTGTCGAGCGCGGTCGTCAAGATCGTCCTCGGCCGGACCCCGCTCGAGCGTCGTTGAGCAGCGCAGCCGCCGGCCGCCGCAGCGATGGCTGAGAGCCCCCTCCGCGTCCTCATCGTCGGGACGAGCTTTGGCTTCCCCTACGGGCAGGGGGCGGCGTCGCGCGTCTACATGTACGCCAAGGCGCTGCGGTCGGCGGGTGCGGAGGTACGGGTGGTCAGCCTCCTGACGCCGTCGCGGAACGGAGGTGCGGCGCCTGGCCCGGTCTCGGGCACCTACGATGGCATCCCTTACGAATACGCCTGCCGGACCAGCGTGAGGCCGCCGACCTTCCTCGGGCGCCGCTGGCTGACGGTGCGGCTCGCGCTGCGCGTCATGAGCCTGATCGCCGGCTCGGCCCGGGGCGCGCCCGGTCGTTGCGTCGTCCTCATCTACTCCGGCGCGGGCGAATGGATCGTGCTCCTCACGGGGATGGCCCGGGTGGCGGGCGCCGCGGCCGTCCTCGATCTGTGCGAATACCCACTCGTCGGGCATCTGCGCAGCCTCAAGGGCTTCGCCCTGCGGGAGGCGCGCCGGGCGGTTGTGTACCCGCGCCTCGACGGCATCATCCCGATCTCCGGCTACCTGGACCAGTACGTCGCCACCGGCCCGCGCCCACCCGCCAGGCTGCTCGTGCCGGTGATGGTGGACACGGACGCGTTCGCCCCACCCCCGGCGGCCGCCGCAGGGGGCACGCGGCGCGTCGTGTACTGCGGGGCTCTGGGGCGCCATGAGGAGGTGGACCGCGCCATCCGGTCGTTCGCGGCGGCTGCCGCCGACCTGAGTGAGGCCGTGCTCGTCCTCGTCGGCTACGGGCCGCCGCCGCGGGAGGCTCAAGCCAGAGCCCTCGTGAGCGAGCTCGGCCTCGAGTCGCGGGTCTGGTTCGCGGGCGATGTGAAGCGCGAGGAGCTGCCGGCGCTGTTCGCCACCGCCGAGGTCTTCGTGCTGCCACGGCCGCCCGGCGCCTTCTCGACCGCCGGGCTGCCCAACAAGCTGGGTGAATACCTCGCCAGCGGGCGCCCCGTCGTCGTCAACGCGAACGGCGACATTCCGCGCTACCTTCATGATGGTGTCAGCGCCTACCTCGTCGACCCCGGTGATCCGGCGGCCTTCACGGCTCGCCTGCGCTACGTGCTCGAGCATCGCGACGAGGCCGCCGCCGTCGGGGAGCGGGGCAGAGAGGTCGCCGTGCGGGAGTTCGACTACCGCCGCCACGGCGAGCGCCTCGCCGGGTTCTTCTCGTCGCTGCCGGCGCGCCGGGTGAAGAAGGCCGGCCCGTGAAGGTCTGCCTCGTCGGGCACTCGGCCGCCGGCCTGCTGAGCTCTCCGGCCGGCGGCTCCGAGCGTCAGTCGGCACTCCTGGCGCGGGCGCTCGCCGCCCGCGGGCACGATGTGGCCTACGTGGTCACCGGCCTCGCCGGCGGCGAGCGTGTCGTCGACGGCGTGTGCCTGCGCGGCGCCTGGGAGCCGGATGCCGGCGTGCGCTACGTGCGCGCCGTCACCCATCGCTACCCCCATCTGTACAGGGTGCTGCTCGCCGAGCGCGCCGACGTCTACTACGCGCGCGGCGCCGGCTACTACACGCCCTTCGTGATGCGGGCGGCCGGCGCCGTCGGGGCGCGCTCGATCCTCGCCCTGGCCAGCGACCGCGACCTCTACGCCGCCTCCGGCAAGGTGCTGTTCGGGGTTCCGAACGCGCGCCTGTCGGCCCTCATCGGCCCGCTCGCCCACGCCGGCTTCCGGCGCTGGGGGCTGCGGGCGGCCGATTGGGTGGCGGTGCAGAACGAGGAGCAGGAAGCGGCCTGCGCGGCGCTGGGGCTGCGCCACGCGGTACTGCCCAACATCGTCGAGCCACCGGCCGCGGAGCCGGCTGACCCGGCGCTGGTCCGCGATGCCGTCTGGGCCGGGAACGTCGTGGAGGGGCGCCGCTCCAAGGGTATCGACGAGCTCGGCGCCCTGGCCGAGATGCTCCCCGAGGTGAGCTTCACCGTTGCGGGCACGCTCAGCTCGGCGGCCCAGCAGGACACCATCGACCTGCTGCGGCGCCTCCCGAACGTGATCGTCGCCGGCGGCCTCACGCATGCAGAGACGGAGCGGTCCATCGCCGCCCACCGCCTGGTGATCAACACCTCACCCTCCGAAGGCTTCTCCAACGTGATGCTCGAGGGCTGGGCCTTGGGCAGGCCGAGCGTGACACTCGCCGTCAACCCCAGCGGGTTGCTCACGGGCGACCGGCTCGGCGTCTGCGCCGGCGGCGACCTCACCGCGATGGCCGCCGCCGTGGTCGCTCTGCTCCGCGAGCCCGCGGCGCGGGCGGCCATGGGCGAGCGCGGGCGCGAGTACGTGCGCGAGACGCACGCGACGGCCCGCGTCTGCGAGCTCTTCGAGCGGCTGGCCACCGGCTGACGGCCGCCGGCCTCGGTGCCCGCGCCCGGCCTCGGCACCTGCCGC
>JBAZPK010000096.1:0-8723 GCA_041648235.1 Thermoleophilia bacterium | reverse complement strand
CTCGGGCCCCAGTCCAAGACGATTCATGACCCGAGGACGGAAGTTCTCAACAAGAACGTCTGCCGTGGCGACGAGTTCCTTGGCGGCTGAGACGTCCGCCCGCTGCTTTAGGTCAAGTACGACGCTGCGCTTGCCCCGGTTCAGCAGTGCCGTGGCATTGCTCTCCCACCTGGCCCCGCCAGGGGGGTCGATGTGCAGGACGTCGGCGCCTTGATCAGCCAGCAACAGGGCGACAGCGGGTCCGGCGAGGTACTGGCCAAAGTCCAGCACTCGGAGTGCAGCCAACGGCTGCGTGGGGTCGGTCAACTCCTGCACGAAACCCCTTCATGCAGCACGTTGACGAGCTGATAGTCGGGGGTGAACTCGATGAGCCGGTTGTAGAGCTGCATCGCGTTGGCGATCTCGGGCTCATAGCTCACAT
Source organism: Thermoleophilia bacterium (assembly GCA_041648235.1). Taxonomy (GTDB): domain Bacteria; phylum Actinomycetota; class Thermoleophilia; order UBA2241; family UBA2241; genus CAIXSE01. The sequence continues at coordinate 8,302 of JBAZPK010000096.1, read as the reverse complement.
TGTGAGGGTCGAACGTCTCTTTGCCCGAGCCGGTCGTGATGCCGACCTTGAGGGACCCCCCTTTCTTGGGCCCGGTGGCGCCCGGCGAGGCGCTGGTGGCGGCCTCGTCGCCACCGCAGGCGACCAGCGCCGGCGCGAGGGCAGTGCCGGCGCCGAGTGCGGCGGCGCCTTGCAGGGCCTGGCGCCGGGTCAGCGGATGCTTCAGAAAGCCGGAATCTGGACCAGAGGAATCGATGGCCATGAGGATCCTTCCGTCAGTGTTCGCTTCGTGGACTGACACACACGGGAGTGTGCGCGGTCATGCAGCCCCCTGCCATGGACGAGTCTTGGCACCCCACCGTGCTGTAGCCCTGATGACGGCGCCACTCACACTCAAGCGGCAGACGCTCAGCACGATGCAACGACAAACGGGCGCCTTGCCGACATCTTGACGCGTGCTACGAACGCGGCAAGGCCCTTCCAGACCCCAGTCCCACATCGTGGACAGCAAGTGCCCCGCCGCGGTCCGCGGTCCCGCGGCACGGATCCCCAGGCGCCCCGCCCGCTTCCGTCTGTGGGCGGCGTGACGTCAGGCTGCGGTCGCGACGTCAGCTAACCGAGGACCGGCAGGCAGTCGCCGCCGTACGGGAGGAGGCCTATGGTGCCGCCGGGCGCCAGCTCGAGGGCGGCGTCGACGGCCGCCTGCAGGTCGGGCACACGCCGATAGCCGAGGAGCTCGATGTCCGTGTCGGACAGGCCGTCGCTGATCGCCAGGATCGTCGCCTTCTCGCGGATCTTGGCGTTGTCGACGCCGAGGTCCGAGGCGATCAGGTCGGATGACACGTCGGCGGGGTCGGTCGCCGCCACCTTGGCGCACCCCTCCGCGTACGAGAGCTTCAACCACTCGCGAAGGAGAGGGTGATTGTGCTCCAGCCCCTCGGGACACGGCGCCGCGAACACGATGACGCCCCCCTCCTTGACGGCGAAAGAAGCGGCGATGAGGCCCTTCTCCGCCTGCCACCAGTCGATGTCGGCCGGGAAGGAACTGACGATGGCGATATCGGCGGGCTCCAGGACGGCCACGCCCCAGGCGCGGCGCGAGACCTCGACGCCGCACCGGTGAGCTGCGACGAAGTCGCCGGCGACGATCGCCAAGATCCGACCGCGGGGGTCGCGGACCACGTTGATGATGAAGCTGAGGCCCGCCCTGCGGGCCACTTCTTCCATGCCCGCACGCACGGGGCTGTCGACGTCGCCCAGAGGGATCTCGGGGAGCAGGGTCGCGGCGACGTGCGTCGCCGAGGTCGTCGCGAACCCGCACACCCCCGGCTGCAGGATCTTGGCTCCCCCGGAGAAGCCGGCGCCACAGTGGGGCAGGATGTTGCCCAAGCCTATGATGAGATCGGCCTCGAGGAGCTTCTTGTTGACCCGAACGGGGATCTCGACGTCACCCGCGTGCACAGGCTCCATGTCGACCATCGACTCGGGAAGTCTGCAGTCGTGCTGCGAGATCCTGACTCTGCGTACGGCCTCGTCGCCGACCTTCTCGCGGACCTCGGCATCGGTCATGACGCGGTGCGTGCCCGGAGCACCGAGGATCTCGATTTGGTCGTCGCTGACGCCGGCCGCGTTGAGATGGTCGAACAGGACGGGCAGGATACGGGCGACCGGTGTGTGGCGCGTGCTGTCCTCCACGAGGACCAGCACCCGGCGGCGCCCGGCGGCGAGCTCGCTCAAGGGCGGCGTGCCGGTCGGCGCGACCAGCCGCGCCACCAAGGTCGCCTCGAAGTCCTCGATCTCCGGCAGCTCCTCGAGCTCGCCCCTGAAGACGATCCGGTCCCCCGGTACCTCGGCGCTCAGCGACGACGCGCCGTATGGGATGGTCACCAGCACGCGCCCGGCGGCCACGGCTCACGCCTCCCCGGGCGCGCTCTGCTTCTCCAGCACGATCCTGCCGGCGACGGCATCGACCGTGACGAGGTCGCCCTCGTCGACGGCCTCGTAGAAGGCCGGGTCGACCTCGTCGACGAGCGGGACCTCCATGGCGATGATGGTGGAGACCAGCACCGGCTCCGGCGTCTGGATGACGACGGCCGCTGGAGCCGTCCCCCTGGTGATCAGGCGGTAGAGGCCGTCGGCCTGCACCACGGAGCTCCCCTTGCCGGTCGGCATGACGAGGACCTTGCCGGCGACGCTCTTGCCGTCCAGGCAGTGGCCCTTCTCGAGGACACGGCCGCTGCCGGGGTCGCACAGGGCGAAGCACAAGGCGTCCGTCGACAGCAAGGCCTCACCGGCTCCACGGCCCTCGGAGATAGGGCGGCACGTGTACTGCAGATCGCTCATCAGACCACCTCTCCCGTGAGGGCTGCCCGGACCGCTTGGGCGAGCGGCCGCACCGCGTACCGCTGCCCGTAGATCTGGCAGTAAAACGCGCATTTCTGCGACTCGGTCACGCCCGGCCTGTCGTAGTAGATGTCCCAGCCACCGGGCACGTCCATGCAGGTGTCGGCGATGACGTGGCCGCCCGCACGGTGGATCGCAGCGAGGTAGCCCATGCGCCCTGCGAGCTCGAGGGTAAGCGAGCTGACGAGGATCCAGGTGTCGACGGCGAAGCGCTCGCCCTCGACGAGGGCGGCGATATCCCCCACCTGGCGGATGGTCAGGTGCGGGCACCCGAGCATGGCGTACTCGATCGGCCCCGGCTCGCCTTTGAACTGCTCACGCACGCGGTCGAGGTCTGCGTCGGTGATCGTCACGTGGGCTTTGGCGGCATTGCCTTGAAAGGCGGCCTCCTCAGTCGGCGCCTCCGGGGTGACGCCGACGATGTGGTACATCGCCACGGCGCCTGAGGTGGCGAGCTCGGCCCCGAATTGCACGAAGCCCTCCGGAGTGGGCCGCCTGCCGATGCCCGTGAACACCGGCACCTCGGGCCCCTTGAACTTCTGCGGGTAGGCATAGCCGAGGAGGCTCCAGTCAAAGTCGTCCTCGACCTTCGCCTCCACCTCGACGAGAATCTCGCCGCGACGGTTCTCATCAAGAAGGTACCCGTACTCGGGCGCACGGCCGGTGACCGCGGCGCAGAGAGCGCTGATCGAGGACTCACGGTTGGTGCGCGCCCCCAGTACCGAGTTCACGTAGGGCGAGGCGGAAGACTCCGAGAAGGCCACGATCTCGCCGAAGGCGGGGACGTTCTTCTCGATCTCCGGGGTGCAGCTGAGCGTCATCGTGGCACCGATGCGGCGGTAGGCATCGTCGCTGGCCTTGATCCTGGCCACGGCGTCGGCGGGCATACTCCAGAGATGCCCCTCGACGTACTCGAGGTCCATGCTCGGGTTCGTCGTCGGCGGTACGAGGCAGCGCGCCCCGAGGTCGACCAGCTTGGAGACGAAGTACAGGTCGCCCTCCTGCGCGCTGGCTGCCACATGGGTACGAGTGACCGGCACCATGCGCCTGGCGTAGAAGGCCTTGCCGGTCCCGACCTGGACCTTCATCGCCAGAGCCACGCCCTCGCCATGCCTGCCGTCCAGCATGTCGCGCTCGAGGCTTGTCAGCTCCATAGGTGTTCCCTTCTCATCCGCTTGCGTTGAGCGCGCACGCCCGTGCTTCAGTGAGCCGGGGGCTCGGCGATATTCTGCGGGTCTCCGTCCAGGAACCGCACGGCGTTTTCCGTGCAGATCGCCGTCAGGTTGGCGACTGCCTCACGCATATTGAACCCGATGTGGGGAGTGAGCACGACCTGGTCGAGCTCCAGGAGCCTGGCCGCGCTCTCGTGTTCCAGATCGACGGCATCGAGGCCGGCACCGGCGATCCTCCCCTCGACCAGCGCGTCGCACAATGCTGCCTGCCGGATCAGCCTGGCGCGCGCCGTGTTGATGATCACCGCCGTGCGCGGCATGAGCCGCAGGAGGTCGTCGTCCACCATGTACTCGGTCTCGGGCATGAGCGGGACGTGCAGCGTCACTACGTCGCTCTCTTCGAACACGCGGTGCAGAGGCACATACCGCAGGCCCACGTCACGAGTCAACTGCTCCGACGCCTGGGGGTCGAAGCCGATCAGGCTCATCCCCAGGCAGTGGCCGAGACGGGCCACCTGCCGGCCGATCACTCCGGTACCGACGACTCCCAGCGTCGCGCCGTGGAGCTCGCGGCCCTGGAACGGCTGCCAGTCGACGGTACGCGTACGCCGCACATGGCGATCGGCGGAGGGGATCTTGCGCATCACCGCCAGCATCAGGCCCAGAGCGAGCTCCGCCACGGCGTTGGTGGCGTAGGAGGGCACATTGCACACCGTCACCCCACGGACGCGCGCCGCCGCCACGTCGATATGATCCACCCCGGTCGAAGCGACGGAGATGAGCCTGACGTCCGGCAGGTTGTCGAGGACCTCCTCGTCGACCTTCGTCCAGCTGCAGAGGATCACCTCGGCCCCCTGCGCACGTGCGACGATCTCGTCGACGGAGGCGGGGATGCCGGAATACACGCGCACGTCCCCCCTCCGCGCGAGGCGGTTGACGTTTTCTACGCTGATCTCGATGTCGTCCAGGACGACGATGCGCATGTGCACGACTCCGTTTCGAGGCCTCGACCCTCCGGCACCACACCCCGCGAGCCCTCTGCGGTGGCCGCCGGATCGAGACCAGCCAAGGTACCACTCATCATGACCGGTCGTCCTCGAGGGTCAAGCCGGGCGTCGGCCAGTCCCGGATACTGGACGAGAATGAGCTTCGAGACGGTGACCGCGGCCGACCGGGAGCCACCCCGGGCATCCCCGAAACTCCGAGGCGCAGCGCGGGAAGGTGCGCACTTGCCCAACGTGGGGCCCGCCTCTATCATCGAGGAGAGCCGGGTACCTCAAGAATGGAGAGCGAGCGGTGCAGCAGCCAGCAAGCGGGATGATCGTCGTCGCGAACTGGCGCCCTGACTGCCGCTGCTGGACCAGCGAGCCGTTGTTCCACGGTTGACACGTGCGTGGCGGCGCCCGCGCAGCCGGCTGCGCCGCCACCCTCGCCGCGCCGGCGGGCGTTCTTGCCCGGCCGGCGCGATCCGCCCTCGCTCTCCCCTCTCGAAGAGGTGCCATGCGCGCACTCGGCGACATCGTCGACATAGACCTCTCCACCGGTGCCGTCGAACGGTGGCCGTTCGCCGCCACCACCGCCCGCTTCGCCCTCGGCGGCCGCGGACTCGGGGCTCTCCATCTGTGGAAGGAGGTCGGCCCCGACGTCGACCCCCTCGGGCAGGACAACGTTCTCGTCCTGGCGACCGGCATGCTCACGGGCTCAGCCGCCCCGAGCGCGTCGCGGATGCAGCTCAGCGCCCGCTCGCCACTCACCGGACTGCTGGGCAGCGCCAACATCGGCGGCGACTTCGGCCACGGCCTCCGCGCCGCCGGAGTAGCCGCGCTCGTCGTGCGCGGCTCTTCGCCGCGGCCCGTTTGGCTGCACGTCGCGCCCGGCAGGCTTGAGGTGCTCGGAGCCGGCGAGTTCTGGGGCCTCGAGACCGACGCCGCACTCGCGGCGCTGAACGATCAGGCCGGCCACGGCGAGCGCCTCGAGGCGCTCGTGATCGGGCCGGCCGGCGAGCGCCTCGTCCCGCTCGCTTGCGTCATGTCGCGCGGCGGCCACGCGGCGGGCCGCACCGGCCTCGGCGCCGTCTTCGGTGCCAAGAACCTCAAGGCCGTCGCCGTCGCGGCAGGCTCGTCCCCCGCGCCGACGAACGCGCGGGCGAAGACGGCCGTGCGCACCTATTTCGAGGGGATCGTCAACGCGCCGTGGTTCCCGGAGATCTCCAAGTACGGGTCCACCGCCTCCGTCCGCTGGTCCAGCGACCGAGGGATCCTCGCCACCCGGAACTTCTCCGCCGGCACGTTCGCACAGGCGGACGCCATCGACGGCACCGCGCTGCAGAGGTACGTGCAGCGCCGGCGCGGCTGCCGGCGGTGCCCGGTTCGCTGCAAGGCCGACGTCGCCGTGACGTCCGGCCCGCACGCCGGCTTCATCGGGCAACGCCCCGACTTCGAACCCCTCGCCGCCTGGGGAGCTACCTTGGGCATCGGCGACCCGGAGGCCGTGATGTACCTGCACGACCGCTGTGACGCCCTGGGCCTCGACTCGATCTCCGCCGGCACCGCCGCCGGGTTCGCCGTGGACCTCTACGCGCGCGGCATCATCGACACCGCCGACACCGGCGGCCTCGAACTGCACTGGGGCGATGCCGCCGCGGCCGGCGCCCTCGTCGAAGGCATGGCCAGCGGCGAAGGGTTCGCCGGGCTGCTGGGCCAGGGCGTGCGCGCCGCCGCCGCGGCCCTCGGGCGGGGCGCCGAGCGTTACGCGGCACATGTCAAGGGGCTCGAGCTTTCCGCCTACGACCCTCGCGCCGCGACCGGAGCGGCCCTGGGCTATGCCGTGTCCAACCGCGGCGGCGACTACACCAACGTTTACGCGCGGCACGAATTCGACCTGCCCGACGACGTCGCAGTGCGCCTGTACGGTGACACCGTCGTGAGCGACCCGCTCTCACCCGAGGGCAAGGCGATCATGGTGCGGCGGAGCATGTGCGTGAGCGCGGCCCTCGACGGGCTGGGCCTCTGCAAGGTGCCAGCACTCACGCTGCTCAACCGCTACGACCTCGAGATGGAGGCGGAGCTCGCCGAAGCGGTCACGGGCCTGCCGGTCTCGGCCGCCGACCTGTACCTCGCCGGCGAACGCATCGTCAATCTCGAGCGGCTCTTCAACCTGCGCTGCGGGGCGACCGAGGAGGACGACAGGCTGCCGGTACGCTTCACCGAGGAACCGCTGCCGGACGGGCCGGGCGCCGGGCGCACCGTCGATCTCTGGCCGCTACGTCACGAGTTCTACGAGATCATGGGCTGGGGGCAGGACGGCGTGCCTGCCCCGGCTAAACTGGCCGAACTCGGCCTTCAGGAGGGACTGTGAAAGAGAACGCGAGCACCCGGGTCGGCCGCCTGACGTTTCTGAGTGACGCCGACAAGCAGGCCATCTACGACGCGGCGCTGCACATCCTCGCCGAGGTCGGCATGCGCCTCAATCACGACGAGGCAACGGCGCTCATGATCACCGGCGGCTGCACGGTCGACGACGACGGCCGCGTGCACGTCCCTGCGAAGGCCGTCGCGGCAGCCCGGGCCGCAGTGCCTGCCCGCTTCACGATGCACGATCGTGACGCCGGGGCGGCCTTCTCGCTCGGCGGCTACGACGCCGTCTTCGGCACAGGCTCCGACCTCATGAACCTCTACGACCTCGAGTCGGGCGCCCGCCGCGAGAGCGGCCTCGCCGACGTCTCCACGGCCGCGAGGCTGTGCGATGCGCTCCCCAACATCGACTTCGTGATGTCGGCCGCCTACCCGCACGAGGTCGACCCGCACCGCGCCTACCTCGAAGAGTTCCGGGCGATGCTCGCCGGCACGATCAAGCCCCTGGTGATGACGGCCGAGGGGCTCGCTGACCTCGAGCTGATGTGGCGCGTGGCCTGCGAGCTGCGCGGCGGTGAAGCCGCGCTGCGCGAGGCCCCCTACTTCATCGTCTACGACCAGCCGAGCAGCCCGCTGGAACACCCCGCCGACAGCGTCGACAAGCTCCTCTTCTGCGCCGACAAGGCGGTCCCGGTGGTCTACTCCGCCGCCCCGCTCGCCGGCGGCACCGCGCCGATCACCGTCGCCGGGCACGTCGCCCAGGGGCTGGCCGAGTCGCTCTTCGGCCTTGTCCTGCACCAGCTTCGCGCGCCGGGAGCGCCCTTCCTCATCGGTGAGGGACCAGCGGTCCTCGACATGGCCACCGCGCAGTCCTCCTACAACGCCCCTGAGTACCTGCACGCCTACGCCTGCGCCGTCGAGATCGCCAAATGGCTCGATATCCCCAACTTCGGCTACGGAGGCACCACCGACAGCCAGGTGGTCGACGCGCAGGCCGGCCTCGAGGTCGGCGAGTGCGTGACGCTCTCCCTGCTGCTCGGCTCCAACCTCAACCACGACGTCGGCTACCTCGACTTCGGGCTGACCGGCTCCTTCGAGCAGATCGTCATCGTCGACGAGTTCATCGCTCTGAGCCGCCGCCTGTTCGGCGGCGTCGAGGTCTCCCCCGACACTCTTGCCCTCGACGTGATCGCGGCGGTGGGCCCGGGCGGCGACTTCCTCACCCAGCGCCACACCGCCAAGCGGATGCGTAGCGCCCAATGGCGACCGACGATCCTCAACCGCAAGAGCCACGAGCGCTGGCAGGACGACGGCGCGCCGGACCTGCGCGAGGCGGCGCGCCGGCGGGCGCTCGAGCTGCTGCGCACCCACGTCGATGCGCCCCTGGACGCAGGC
>JBAZPK010000095.1:0-8872 GCA_041648235.1 Thermoleophilia bacterium | reverse complement strand
GGGCAGCAGGAAGGCGACGAGGGCGACGATCACGATCGTCGCGGCCAGAACCCTCTTGGTGCGAAAGCGGATCAATCGATGACCTTGCGGCGGCTTTCGGCGAGCGTCTCCAACGGCGTCAGGCGGTGGCCGTGGTCTCGATGACGGCGCCGTCGGCGCGCACTTCGGTGCGCGCGAACACGGCGCCGGCCCGGTCCGCCATGGCCGAGTAATACGCCTCATCGTACAGGGGATTGAGGTGGATGAGCACGAGCCGGCCGACTCCCGCCGCGGCCGCCAGGCCCGCCACCGCGCCGGCCTCGCTGTGCGCCGCGAATCCCGGCCGCAGCGCCGCCGGCACGTCCTCGGTGCGCGGGTCAGCGGCGTTGTACCAGGCTTCGTGCAGGAGCAGGCCGGCCCCGGCCGCGAGCTCCGCCGTGCCGGCGTCTATGCCCGTGTCGGTGGCAAGGACGAAGGCGTCGTCCACCCGATAGGCCACGCTCACGTCCGAGTGCTGCTGAGGCCGCACCCGCACCTCGTGGCCGGCGACCTCATTGACGCCGGCCGCGAGCGGCACCAGGCGCAGCTCCGCGAGCTCACGCCAGTCGCGCGGGTTGTAGGGGCGGCGCAGCAGTCCGGCCAGCGCCGCCTCGGGTTCGACGCCGGTGAGCGCCGCCCCCGGGGCGTGGATCGTGATCGGCCGGTCGGGCAGCACGCCCGGAAGGTACGCCAGGCCACAGACGTGGTCGAGGTGGTAGTGCGTGAGGAACAGGTGGACCTGGAGGGCGCCCTCAAGGAGCGCCGCCTGTGCGGGCTCGAGGAGGCGGCGCAGCCCGGTGCCCGCGTCGAACAACAGGAGGTTGTCGCCGTCTCGGACGGCAAAGGAGGTGGTCTCGCGCCGCTCGCCGGGTATCCAACCGGCGGTGCCAAGCAGGGTCACGAGCATCTGATCCTCCCTTCATCGGGCATGCGTGTCGCCGTGTCACCATCTTCTCGCGTGCCCGCGAAAACGAATCGGGCGACTCGTTGCGGCCCCACCTTCGGCTCACTCGTCCAGCGCTTCGCCGACTTCGGCGGCGGCGCGCCGGACCATCTCGCGCTCGTTGGGGTAGGCCATCAGTCCGAGAGCCTCGCGGAGCGGCACCCAGCGCGCCTCGCTGACCTCATGATCGTGCCGGGAGGTATCGCCGCCGGTCGCCCGCATGAGGTAGTAGTGCACGGTCTTGTGGATGCGCCCGCCGTTCTGGCGGGAGTAGAAGGTGTAGTTGATGGAACCCAGCTCGCGGTCGACGATGCCTTCCATGCCCGTCTCTTCGGCGACCTCCCGCACGGCCGTCTCGGCGAAGGACTCGCCCTGCTCGACGCCACCTTTGGGCAGGCCCCACACGCGGCGCCCCGCCGGCCGGATGAGGCACACCTCAAGGCCGTCCTCACCACGGACGACGACCCCCCCGGCGGATGTTCTCTCTCGTGATGTGGTCACTGGCCTCGAGCGCTCGCGTGGGCGAGCGCAGCCTTTTCTTAGTATATCGTTCTGAAGGCTGCCGCCGCAGGGGTCGGCGGCCCACGGGGAGGAGGTTCCCAGGGTGTTCGCCGCGTTCGGACGGGCAGCCTACCGCCACCGAAAGCTCATCGTCATCGCGTGGGCCTGCGCCTTCGTCGCCGGGCTGGTGGGCAGCGTCGATCTCGCCGGGCAGCTCAAGGGCGGCGGGTTCACCAACCCCGACCTTCCGTCGCAGCAAGGTCAGCGCCTGATGCAGGAGCGCCTGGGCTTCGGTCCGGCGCGGCTCACGGTGGTCTTCGAGAGCGACTCCCTCGATGCGCGCAGCGCCGAGTATGAGGCGCTGGTGCGGCGCGCCCTCTCTCGAATCGACCGCGGGCGTTTCCCGGCCCTGCTGGCCGTGCAGACCCTGGAGAGCTCCGGCGACGCCGGCCTCGTGTCCCGTGACGGCAGGAGCACGTTCGCGGTGCTCGAGTTCAACGCCACGTCGGAAGAGGTGCAGCTGGAGATCCCCGCCATCCGCGAAGCCCTCCGTGCCACCGAGCTCACGACCTACCTCACAGGGGACTCGGCGGTGTACGCGGAGCTCGAGGAACGCTCGGCGGAGGACCTGCGCACCGCCGAGACCTACTCGCTCCCGGTCGCGCTCCTCGTGCTCCTGCTCATCTTCGGTACGCTTGTGGCCGCCGCCCTGCCGGTCATCGGCGGCGGCATGGCGGTCACGGTGACGCTGGGCTCCTTCTGGCTGCTGGCCCAGGCAGTCGACATCTCGGTGTTCGCGATGAACATGGCGACCCTGCTCGGGCTGGCCGTCGGCATCGACTACGCGCTCTTCATGGTGGGCCGCTTCCGCGAGGAGCTGGCGGCCGGCCGCCCGGTGGCGGAGGCGGTCGAGACCACCGTGGCCTTCGCGGGGCGCTCCATCTTCTTCTCGGGGCTGACCGTGGTCATCGGCCTGCTGGGGCTGGTGAGCCTGCCGTTCATGTCGATGCGCTCGATGGGCCTGGGCGGCGCCGTGGTCGTGTTCTTCTCGGTGCTCTCGGCGCTGACCTTGCTGCCGGCGTTGCTCGGCATGCTCGGCCCCCGGGTCGACTCGTGGCGCGTCGTCGGGCGCTCGGGCAAGGACGGGGCGTTCTGGCGGCGCTGGGCGGACGCGGTGATGCGCCACCCCTTCCCGGTTCTGATCGCCACGGTCGCGGTGGTGGGCCTCATCGCCTGGCCGACGGCGCATATCGTGACCGAGATCCCCGGGGCGACCGCGCTCCCCCAAGGGTCCGAGGCGCGCAGGGGCTACGACATCCTCCAGAGCCGCTTCGACGCCTCGGCGCTGTCCCCGATAGAGACCTTGATCACCTGGCAGGGGGGCGACCAGGACGCACTGGCGCCGGCGAACCTCGAGCGCCTCTTCGCGTACGGTCACAAACTTGAGGCTCTGCCGGGCGTGGACCGGGTGATCAGCGTTGTGAACCTGCCGGGGGTGGAGACGCCGCAGGCGGCGGCCGGCTTCTGGCGGGCTGTGGAGCAGCCCGCCTCCCGCCGGCCGCCGAGCGACGGAATCGGCCTTCCCGGCCTCGTCCGGGGCCTGCTCGGGGCGCAGCAGCGTGAGCAGGCCTTGCGCCTGCGCGAGCTCACGGTCGCTCCCGGCGCCATGCTCTTCCGCGTCGTCTCGGAGAGCCCCCCGGCGTCGCCCGAGTCGCAGGCGTTGGCGATGCGGATCTACGAGGCCGGTGGGCCGCGGGGCACTACACTGCACATCGCCGGCGTGTCGACGACCATCCGCGACTTCGTGCACACCCTGTACTCCAGCTTCCCGTGGATCATCCTGTTCGTGGTCTGCGTCACGATGGTGGTGCTTCTCGTGCTGCTGCGCAGCGTCGTCCTTCCGCTGAAAGCGGTGCTCATGAACGTGCTCTCGCTGCTCGCCGGTTACGGCGCCATGGTGTGGATCTTCCAGGACGGGCACCTGGAGTGGCTGTTGAACTTCAAGAGCAGTGGCGCCATCGACGCCGAGCTTCCGGTGATCCTCTTCTGCACGGTGTTCGGTGTGTCGATGGACTACGAGGTCTTCCTCCTCACGCGCATGCGCGAGGTCTGGGACGAGACCGGCGACAACCTCGCGGCGGTGCAGTCCGGGCTCGCGAAGACAGGGCGCATCGTGACCAGCGCCGCGCTGATCATCGTCGTCGTGGCTGGGTCCTTCACCTTCACGACGATCCTCATCACCAAGGCCATCGGCGTTGGTCTGGCCGTGGCGGTCGCACTCGACGCCAGCATCATCCGCATTCTCATGGTACCTGCCGCGATGCGCCTGCTGGGCCGCTGGAACTGGTGGTTGCCCGGCTGGCTGGGGCGGCGTCTGCCGCGAGTGGAGTAGCGGCCGGAGCTGCCACAGCGACGGCCGCCAGAGCATGTACCATGCGACCATGGGGACCGTCGCCGAAAGCCTGTCCGCCCTGCACGAGACCGAGTTCCGGAAGCTGTTCCTCGGCCAGGCGACCTCGGTCGTGGGCGTCATGTTCACCGTGGTCGCGCTGCCGTTCGCCGTGCTCGAGATCGGGGGGTCGGCGACTGACATCGGCATCGTCGAAGCCTCCAGCCTGGTGCCCCTGACCGTCTTCCTCTTGATCGGCGGCGTGTGGGCAGACAGGCTGCCGCGGCAGAAGGTGATGCTGGCCGCCGACGTCTGCCGGACGCTGCTGCAGATGGTGGCCGCGGCCCTGCTCATCGGCGGTGCGGCGCGCGTGTGGCATCTGGCCGTGCTGCAGGTGGGGATGGGCCTCTGCGAGGCGTTCTTCCGGCCCTCGTACACCGGGCTCGTACCGCAGGTGGTGAGCACCCCGCGCCTGCAGCAGGCCAACGCGCTCCAGGGGCTGATGACGAGCGGGTCGATCACGCTGGGGGCCACACTGGCCGGGCTGCTCGTGGCGGCCACCGGAGCCGGCTGGGCGATCGCGATCGACGCGCTCAGCTACCTGGTGAGCGCGTGGTTCCTCGTGCGGCTGCGGCCGGCAGCGTTCCGCGGCCGGCGCGAGGCGGCCGCCGGCCCGCCGGGGGAGGCAGCCGGCGATGCGGTGGCGAGCCCGGCCGGGCGGCTGACCTTCTTCGCTGAGCTGGCCGCCGGCTGGCGCGAGTTCACGAGCCACACCTGGCTCTGGGTGATGGTCGCCGGCGCTTCGCTGTTCCTGTTCGCGGTCGACGGCCCTATCCAGGTGCTCGGCCCTGTGCTCGCGCGGGACGTCTACGACGGCGCCCGCACCTGGGGCCTCGTTTCGGCGGCCATGGGGCTCGGCCAGATCGTCGGTGGCCTGTTGAGCCTGAGCTGGCGCCCGCGGCGGCCGATGCTCGTGATCGCCGCCGGCATGAGCCTCACCGCCGTCCCCGTCGCGCTGCTGGCGCTTCAGGCGCCGGCCTGGACGCTGTACTTGGCGCTCGCCGCGGTGGGCGTCGAGTGGGGGCTCTACGAGCCTTTCTGGATCACGTGCATGCAGTGCGAGGTGGCGCCCGGGATGATCTCGCGGGTGGCGTCGTACGATTACCTCGGGTCGCTCGCCTTCTACCCGGCTGGGCTGGCGCTGGCCGGGCCGCTCGCCGACGCCTTCGGCATCGCTGAGGTGCTCTGGGTCAGCGCCGGGGTCGCGCTGCTCGTGAGCATCTTCCAGCTCTCGTGGCGAGACGTGCGGGCGCCGCGAGCGATGCGGCCGGCTGAGGTGCGCGCAGCCGGCTGAACCGGCACTTGCCGGCGGCGCGTGGATCTGCGGCGAGTGCGGTTGACTCCCAGCCATGGCCCTGCGAGGCTCCGAAGCGGTGCGTGACGTTTCAGCGCCACCCTGCATGGAAGAGATCAGCCACATCGATGCCATCGACAGCGTGCGGGTGCTCGCCAACGACGAGCGCCTGCGCCTGCTGCGCCTGCTCATGCGCGGGCCGGCGACGCTGACGCACCTCGGAGGTGTGGTCGGCCATCATCCGGCTTGGGTGCGCCACCACCTCCTCAGCCTCGAGCAGGTAGGCCTGGTGACCCTAGTCGAGACGCGCCGGGTCAAGGGGTACGTCGAGAAGTACTACTGCGCCACGGCGCGCGCCTATGCTGTCGACTTCATGGTGCTGCCGGAGCCCGGCGAGCGTGGCCTGCTCGTCATCCTCGGCAGTGACGATCTGGCGCTGGACCTCCTTGCGGGGCGGCTGCGGGATGACGGCTCGGCTCCCGACGTCGTCACGATGGCGATGGGCAGCCTCGAAGGCCTCATCGCCCTCCGTCACGGCCTCGGGCACATGGCCGGCTGCCATCTGCTCGACCCGGAGACGGGCGAGTTCAATCGCTCCTACGCTCGCGCCCTGTTCCCGGGCCGGGCGCTGATGCTCGTCACCTTGGCGCACCGCGAGCAGGGGCTGATCCTGCCGGCGGGCAACCCCCGCGGCTTCAGCTCGCTGGCGGAGGCGGCTGCCGCGGGCGTGCGCCTCGTCAATCGCAACCGAGGCTCGGGCACCCGTGTGTGGCTCGACCGGCTGCTCGCGGCCGCCTGTGTGGACCCTGCCGGGGTCGCCGGCTACGAGGACGAGGTCGCGACCCACGACCAGGCGGCGCAGGCCGTTGCCTCCGGCGCTGCCGACGTCGCGCTCGGCATCCTGCCGGCGGCACTCGCCTACGGCCTCGACTTCGTGCCGCTGATCGAGGAGCGCTACGACCTGGTGACGCCGCGCGAGCACTACGAGAGCGATCTGCTGAAGCCGCTGCTCGCCCTTCTGGTCGACGACGACTTCAAGCAGGCGATCGAGCGCCTCGGAGGGTACGCGACGCGTGAGACCGGGACCGCGGTCGCCCTCGTGGCCTGACGGCCGCCCGGCCTCCCGTCACACAGCCAGCCCCGTCGCCTCCCAGTCGCTGTAGAGCTGGGCGTAGCGGCCGCCGGCCGCCACGAGCTCGTCGTGCGTGCCGTGCTCCACGACGCGGCCGCCGTCGATCACGACGATCTCGTCGGCGTAGCGCACGGTGCTCAGGCGGTGAGCGACGATCACGCTGGTGCGGCCGCTGAACAGCACCTCCATGGCTCGCTCGATGCGGCGTTCACTCTCCGCGTCGACGCTGGAGGTGGCCTCGTCGAGGATCAGGATGCGGGGGTCGGCGAGGAGAGCCCGGGCGAAGCTGATCAGCTGGCGCTGCCCGGTGCTGAGCGCCGACCCGCCCTCCTGCACCTCGGTGGCGTAGCCGTCAGGCAGCCCGACGACGAAGTCGTGCACGCCGACGATGCGAGCCACTCGCTTGACCTCTTCCTCGCTCGCCGTGGGGCGCGCGAAGCGGATGTTGTCGAGCACGCTGCCGCTGAACAGGAAGGCCTCCTGCGGCACCACCGCCAGCTGGTCGCGCAGTGAGCGCTGGGTCACCTGCCGCAGGTCGTGGCCGTCGATGAGCACGGTGCCCTCGGACGGGTCGTAGAAGCGCGCCAGCAGCTTGATGACCGTCGACTTGCCGGCCCCGGTGGCACCGACGAGCGCGACGGTCCGCCCTGCCGGAAGGGTGAGGCTCACGTCGTGCAGCACCGGCGTCCCGACATCGTAGGCGAAGGTGACGTGCCGGAGCTCCACGGCGCCGAGGACGTCCGGCAGGTCGGCGGCACCGGGCGCGTCGAGCATGTCGGGGTCGGTGTCGAGCACCCGGTAGATCTTCTGCACCGCGGCCATCGACGCCTGGAAGGTGTTGTAGAGCTGGCTGAGCTGCTGCAGCGGGTCGAAGAAGCTGTTGAGGTAGCCGATGAAGCCGACCAGCACGCCGATCTCGAGGGCCTTGCCGCTCACCAGCGAGCCGCCGTACCAGAGCACGATGACCACCGCGGCGGCTGAGATGAACTCGACGAACGGGAAGTACAGGCCGCTCTGCACGACGGTGCGCATGTTCACGTCGCGGTAGGCGGCGTTGGCGGCGTCGAGGCCTTCGAAGTCGCTCTGCTCTCGGCGGAAGGCTTTGAGCACGCGCATGCCCGAGATGGACTCCTGGAGGCGGGCGCTGACATCGCCGATCTTGTTGCGGACCTGTGCGTAGGCGTGCGCCGAGCGGGCGCGAAAGACGAGGGTGGCGACGAGGAGCAGCGGCATCACGGTCAGCGTGGCGAGCGCCAGGCGCCAATCCAGCACGAAGAGGAAGACGATGGCGCCGGCGAAGGTGAGGGAGTTGGTGACCAGCGAGGTGACGCCGTCGGTCACGAGCTGGTCGAGGGCGTCGATGTCGTTGGTCAGGCGGCTCACGATCCAGCCCATCTTCTGACGGGTGAAGAAGTCGAGGCTGAGCTTCTGCAGATGGGCGAAGAGCTGGCGCCGCAGGTCGTAGATGATGTGCTCACCCACCCAGCTCGTGAGGTACGTCTGCAGATAGCTGGCCCCGAGGTTGACGAGGCTGACGCCGACGAAGGCGACGATGACCCAGGTGAGCACGTCGAGCCTGCGGGCCGTGATGCCGCCGTCGATGGCCACCTTGAGCAGGTACGGAACGGCGAGGCTGCTGAGGGTGACCAGGACCATGGCGCCGACGCTGAACAGGGCTCGGCGCCGGTACGGGTACGCGAGGCGCGCCAGCCGGGCGAGCTTGAGCTCGCGCGCCAGATGCAGGAAGGCGCGCCAGCCCCGCAGCTCTTCGAGGCTGGCGCCGCTGCCGTGCGGGCCGGAGGCGTGGCGGGAGGCGGTGGCCATCAGGCGCCGCCTCCCTCGCCGCCGGCTGCCGCCGACTCCTCCACCTCGAGCGCGTCGAACTCGCAGCCCTCACGCTCGGCGCGCCCGAACATGCTCGCGTAGAGCGTGTCGCCGGCCATGAGCTCCTCGTGCGTGCCGCGCTCGACAATGCGCCCCTTGTCGAGCACCACCACCTCGTCGGCCAGCGAGATCGTAGATGGCCGGTGCGCGATGATGAAGGTCGTGCGGCCGCGCATCACCTCCTGCAGCGCGGCGCGGATCTTGAACTCCGTCTCCACGTCTACGCTGCTGGTGGCGTCATCGAGGATGAGGATCCGTGGGTCCATGACGAGCGCCCGCGCGATGGCGACGCGCTGGCGCTGACCGCCGCTGAGCGTGAAGCCGCGTTCGCCGACGACGGTCGCGTAGCCCTCGGGGAGGGCGGCGATGAAGTCGTCGGCCTGCGCCGCCCGCGCCGCCGCGCGCACCTCCTCGTCCGTCGCCCCCGGCCGCCCGAAGCGGATGTTCTCGGCGATCGACATGCTGAACAGGAACGGATCCTGCGTGACGATACCGATGTGGCCCCGCAGATCGGCAAGCCGCAGCTCGCGTACGTCCTGACCGTCGACGAGCACGCGGCCGCCGCTCACGTCGTAGAAGCGCGGCACGAGGTTGGTGAGCGTCGTCTTCCCGCAGCCGGTGTGCCCGACGAGGGCGAGGGTGCGTCCGGCG
>JBAZPK010000094.1:0-8892 GCA_041648235.1 Thermoleophilia bacterium | reverse complement strand
ACAGCAAGGCGCCGAGGATGAGCGCGGCGAGCGCCGGCGGCAGGGGGGCGAGGCCGGCGCCGTGGGTACCGCGCAGACCGGTCATCGCCACCAGCACGTCGAGGGCGGCGCGCAGCGACGAAGCGCGGAAGAACACCCAGGCCACCGTGGCGCAGACGAAGGTGATGATGCGGTTGAGCCAGATCCACTTGGGCGTGAGCCCGTGCTTGCGCAGGGTGGAGTGCACGCTGAGGTAGATGCCCCAAAGCAGCCCCCAGATGACGAACGTCCAGGCGGCGCCGTGCCAGAGCCCGCCGAGCAGGAAGGTGATCAGGAGGTTGCGCACGGTGAGCAGCTGGGTCCCGCGTGAGCCGCCCAGCGGGATGAACAGGTAGTCGCGCATCCAGAGTGAGAGGGTCATGTGCCAGCGGCGCCAGAAGTCGGAGACGTTGACCGCCTTGTACGGCGAGTCGAAGTTCTGCGGCAGGCGCAGGCCGAGGAAGAACCCTACCCCGACAGCCATGTCCGAATAGCCCGAGAAGTCGAAGTACAGCTGCATCGTGTAGCCGAGGGCGGCCCCCCAGCCGGAGAGGAGGCTGAGGTCGGCGTGGCGCGCGAAGAGGTCGTTGACGTACGGGGCCATCGTGTCGGCGACCAGCATCTTCTTGGCCAGCCCGAGGACGAGGAAGAAGAGGCCCGTACCGATGAGACTGAGCCGGAAGCGCTGCTGCGCACGCTCGATCTGCTCGCCGACGTGGCCGTAGCGGATGATGGGGCCGGCCATGAGGTAAGGGAACAGCGTCGCCCAGGCGAGGAAGTGCAGCACGCTACGCGCCGGCTTGACCGTGCCCCGGTAGACGTCCACCACGTACGAGATGCCGGCGAAGGTGTAGAACGAGACGCCCACCGGCAGCAGCACCTTGAGCGCCGGGAGCGGCTCGCCGGCGCCGAGCAGGCGGAAGAGCCCGTCCAGCGAGCTGAAGAAGAAGCCGCGGTACTTGAAGTAGGCCAGGAGGCCGACGTTGACGGCGATGGCGGCGGCGAGCAGCGCCTTGCGCCGCCGCCCTGCCTCGCTGCGCGCAATGGCGTGCCCGGCCGCCCAGTCCACCAGGGTCGTGCCCAGCAACAGCGGCAGGTAGCGCCAGTCCCAGAGGCCGTAGAACAGGCACGAGGCGAGGACCAGGTAGGCGATCCGCGGCAAGCCACGCGGCGCCAGCCAGTAGAGGAGCACCACCGTGGGCAGGAAGACCAGGAGGAACGTGAAGCTGTTGAAGAGCATGGTGCCCGCCTCAGTCGTTCGCCGGGGATCGGCGCCCGGTCGTTGCTGTCGTCACTGTGGGATACCCCCCGTCTGCTCGAGGATGTAGTCGATGGCGCGCCGCGTGTTGGCGTCGGTCATGTGCACGCCGTCGTAGAACTGCTGCGGGTCGTAGTGGAACTTGACCGGGTCCGAGTTGTCGAGGAGGAGGAAATGATACGTGCTCGCGAGCGCCTCGAGGTAGGCGAGCACCTGCTGGTGGCGCGTGTCCCAGCCCAGGGGGCCGACGACGTCGCGGAGCTTGGGGTTGATCGGCGTGAGCACGATGAGCGGCGTGGCCCCCTGGGCGTTCATGAAGGCGAGCGCCTCCTCGAAGTAGCGCTGAGCTTCGGGGTCGAGGCGCCTGTACGCGGTGCGGTAGAGGTCGCTGTAGCGCTTGATCGACTTCGGGAGCCGGCCTTGGAGTTCCTTGGCGGAGAGAGGGCTCTCCTTGAGGCCGCCGTCCGGTAGGTACATCGCCCGGTACGCTTTGGCCTGCCGCTTGAGCTTGTCGAGCTGGGTCAGCACGCGCAGCGAGTCCTTCGCGGTGACCCAGGAGAAGATGGAGAGGCGGTTCTCGGCGACGTTGCGCAGTGTCGAGCCGAGGCCACGGCTCGCCGCGGCCTGGTCGATGTACTTGGCCAGGCGCGGCTCGCCGGCCGTGCGGCCCTGCACCTCGAACGGGACGAAGGACTCCACATCGAGGAGCCACAGCCAGGCGGGGTGCGAGCCGGGCCAGACCTCGTCGATGAACCGGGCCATCGCCCAGCTGTCGGCGGTGCCGCCGATGCCGCTCACCCCGGCGTTGAAGGTACGCAGCCCGGTCTTCTCGCGCAGGTACGATGGCTGGTACCGCTTGGAGCGCGAGCTGCCCAGCACGACGAGCTGCGGGGCCCGCTGGAGGTTCT
The DNA here is from genome assembly GCA_041648235.1 of Thermoleophilia bacterium. Taxonomy (GTDB): domain Bacteria; phylum Actinomycetota; class Thermoleophilia; order UBA2241; family UBA2241; genus CAIXSE01. Next base: position 6,708 of record JBAZPK010000094.1, on the reverse strand, counting down.
CGATGGCGTCGGCCTTGAGCGTGCGGTCGGGCGTCGTCGCCGTGGGCAGGAGCTGCAGGCCGACCATGCCGTATGGGTCGACCAGCGTGTTCAGCGCCCCCACGGCCAGGGCGATGACCGCCGCGGCGAGGGCGAGCACGAGCAGGAACCGCGCCGGGCCGCGCCACCCGGCAGTGGCCATCTCCGGCGGGTCGGGAATGGGCCGCTGCTTGAGCCTCGGGGCCGCCGCGTTCGTGCCGCCTCCGGCCGCGGCCGCGGCGGTGCCCTCGCCGCCGTGCTTCACGCCGCACCCATCAAGAAGCCGGTGATGCGCTCGTCCAGCCCGGCGCTGGCGATCTCGTCGAGGCCGCCGTTGCTCGTCGCCCGCTCGTGGAACGAGGCGATGCCGCGGCCCTCGAGGAAGCAGCGCACCAGGCGGATGCTGCCGCCGTGGGCCACGAGCAGGGCGCGGCGGCCGTCGCGGGCAACGTCGCGCATGCAGGCGAGCACGCGCCGCTGCTGCTCCGCGAGGCTCTCGCCGCCCGGAAAGCGGAAGCTCTCAGGGTGCTCTCGGTAGTGCCGCCAGTTGACGGCATCGCCCTGCATGATGTCGGCGAACAGGAGCGCCTCCCAGTTGCCGCGGTGGGTCTCGGCGAGCCGCGGGTCGACGATCAGCGGCGTCGTGCCGCCGAGCTCCTCGGAGACGATCGCGGCGGTCTCGCGGGCGCGCAGCAAGTGGCTGGTGACGATGAGCTCGAGGCCGCGCCCTCTGAGCGCGCGACCTCGGTCGCGCGCCTGGGCGCGGCCGGCGACGTTGAGCCCGACCTCGGCCCAGCCCTGACAGCGGGCCGGCTCGCGGTTCCAGTCGGTCTCGCCGTGGCGGATGAGGTAGAGGGTCACGGGGGGAGCGAAGCCGCCCTCAGTGGAAATGCAGCAGCGTGTCGCCACGCACACCGAGGCGCAGCGTCTCCACGGAGATGACTTCCTCCGGGGGGATGTTGCCGAGGTTCACGTTGGCGCCGAACTGTTTGATGAACCAGGTCTGCTGCGTCTTGACCGGCGCCTCGAAGAGGAGGCGCACCGGGTCGATGGCCGAGCGGATCTCGTCGATGAGCCCCTCTTTGACCTCGCCGCCGGGCTGATAGACGCCGACCGTGCCCGACTCGCGGCCCTCGGTGATCACCTTCCAGGCGCCGGCCTCGAGCTCCCGCTTGATGCTGTCGACCCACTTGAAGGGCGCGATGACAACGGTCTCGTCCTTGCTGCCCACCTCGCTGAGCACCCGGAACTCCTTGGTCAGCCGACGGAGGATCGCAAGCTTGTCCTCTTCGCGCATCGCGACGGTCCCGTCGGAGATCTCGACGCAACTCATGCCGCACTCGCGAACCACGGCGAGGAACTCCTCGAGCTTGTTCTGGCGCAGGCAGACCTCGAAGAACGTGCCGCCAAAACAGACGGGGACGCCGTAGCTCTGGTAGAGGGCGATCTTCTCCTTGACGTTGGGGGTGATCGCCGCCGTGCCCCAGCCCAGCTTGACGATGTCGACGTACGGCTGGGCGACCTCCATGAACTGGCGCACCTGCTCGAGGCTGTAGCCCTTGTCGAGCACGTGGGTGAGGCCGCTCTCACGCGGCTTGCTCGTGCGCTCGGGGAGCGTAAGGAACTCGAACATCGATGGTCCTCCCGTGGTCGCGCGCCGCTCGTCGCGGCGTTCGCTGAATGGTACCAGACACTCGCGGCGCCGCGGTCGCCTTGCCAGGCGCCGCGTCACGCCTTGAACAGGAGCGCGAGCCCGCTCAGGAAGAGGACCGCTGCGAGGATGCCGCGCAGCACCCGGTTGGGCGCCTTCACCGTGAAGTGAGAACCCACGAGCACGCCAGGGATGGAGCCCATGAGCAGGGACGCCACCATCCACAGGTCGACGTTGCCGACCCCGATCTGGGCGAGCCCGGTGATGAGCAGCAGGATCATGGCGTGGAACACGTCCGTGCCGACGATGCGGTCCGTCGTCAGTGGATAGAACAGGATGAGGAACACGGCCAGGAAGGTGCCGCTGCCCACCGACGTCAGGCCGATGATGAAGCCGGTGCAAACGCCGAGGAGCACCGTCTTGAGCTTGAGCCGCCGCGTCATGGGGATGTTCTCGCGGCGGTGTCTGTGCTCGACGTGCAGCACGACCTTCACGATGAGCAACACCCCGACCATCATCAACGCCGAGCCGATGGCTCGGTACAGGATGTCGTTGACGAGGTCACCGTAGTGGCTCTTGACATAGGTGACCGCGGCCACGCCGGCGAGCGCGGCCGGCACGCTGCCGGCGGCCAGCCAGAGGGCGAGCGGCGCATCGACCGAGCCCTGACGCCAGTGCTTCCAGGAGCCGAAGATCTTGGTGGCGGCGGCGTAGGTGACGTCGGTGCCGATCGCCATCGTCGGCTGGAAGCCGAAGAAGAAGATGAGGATCGGCGTCATGAGCGCGCCGCCGCCCATTCCGGTAAGGCCGACAAGAGATCCCACCAGCAGGCCGGTGATGCTCAGATACGGGTTGAGGTGGCCGCCGAACGCGGCGTACGCGGCGGCGATGACCACTGCCCACCCGCCGAGGCCCAGCCCCCAGCGCAGGTGCCACGGGCCGGGGACGGGCTCGGGCGCAGGGCGAAACGGCGGGATGGCCTCCTCTTCGAAGGTCGTCACGGCGACGGCGGTGGGGCTACTCTCGCTCTCGGACATGTGCCTTCTCGGGCTGTGGCGGTTCGAGGGTCCGTGGCGCTCGGCTTTGCGGCGACAGGTCGCGCGAGTATCAGCGGGCGCCGTTTGTCTGTCAAACAGGTGGGCGTTCTACGGATGGACGTCGGGGCGCGCGATGAATGAGGGGGAGCCCGGCAGTCACCCGGCGGCCGCGTACTGCTCGCGGAAGAAGGCGAGCAGCGCCTCAGCGGCCCGGCTGAGCACCCGCGTCCTGGAGCGCACGGTGTAGAAGTCGCGGAGGATCTGGAAGCCCTCGACAGGCACGGCGGCGAGAGCGCCGTGCTCGAGCTCGGGCTGGATGGCCCAGCGGCTGAGGAAGGTCACGCCGCCGCCGGCGATCGCCGCCTGCTTGGCTGACTCCATGAGCCCCATCTCGAGCACGACGTTCAGCTGCTCGGGGCGTGCCCCGGCCCTGCGCAAGTGATCCTCCACGACGGTGCGCACCCCGGCTCCCTGCTGCTGGACGATCTGCGGCTCGGCGATGAGCTCGTCCAGGGTGATGCCGTCGCGCGCCGCCCAGGGGTGCGAGGTGTTGCACACGAGGACGATCTCGTCGTGCGCCAGAGGCTCCGCCACCAGCTCGGGGCGTGGGGTCAAGGCACCGACCGCGCCGAGCTCGAACTCGCGGGTGAGGACGCGCTCCACCACGTTGTGCGTGTCGTCGACCTGCAGCGCGATAGAGACGCCCGGGTACTCGCCCTTGAAGCGCGTGAGCATCGCCGGCAGCACGTGCTCCCCCGGGCCGGTGGAGGCACCCACCACCACGCGCCCGGCGACGAGCTCACCGAGGTCGAGGATCTCGGTGCGGGCGCGCTCGTGCAGGGCGAGGATCTCGCGGGCGTAGCGGTACAGCACCTGCCCCGAGTCGGTGGGAGTGACGGTGCGGCGCGAGCGGTCCAGGAGCGTGGTCTTGAGCTCGCGTTCGAGGCTGCGGATCTGCTGGCTGGCCGCCGGCTGAGTGATGTGCATCTCGTCGGCGGCCAGCGAGAAGCTGCGCCGGTCGACGATTCGGCAGAAGAGCTCGATCTGGCGGACATCCATAAGCAGAGCTTATCGCAGACGGTAGCAGCTAGACCAGCGGGGGCGTGTCCCCGTCGGCGGCGTCGCGGGCCAGCTCCCTGACGCGCGCGCGCCGGGAGCTGTGGCTCGCCAGCTCGAGCAGACGATCGACGAAGAGCTGCGGGTCGCGGGACGTGCAGGCCGCCGTGCGCGCGTCCTTTTTCGCGAGCCGCACGTCGTCGGGGCCGGCGGCGTAGTGCAGCCGGCCCTCAGAGAGCAGCACGGCCTCGACGGCCGTCGGCGGCATCCGGGAGACCGTGTACGCGGGCGTGCCCAGGGCGGCGGCCTCGCGCGTCATCACGCCGCCGGCGCCCAGCACGAAGTCGGCGGCGCCGATGACGCCGACGCCGTCTACCGGCCCATCGGGGGCCACGAGGCCGGGGATGCCGAGGGCACTGAAGCGCCGCCGCTGGTCCGGGTCGCGGGCCACGAGGACGAGAGTGACCTTGCGCCGGCCGGAGAGCCCGCGTGCGAGCTCGGCGAGCAGGCCCTCGCTCAGAGGCGCGCCTGCCTGCCGCGTGGCTGCGCTGCGCGGCGGCCGCACCACGCCGACGATGCGCCGGCGGTCGACCCCCAGGCTCGTGAGCGCCGCGGGGTGAGGGCTGAAGTCATAGAGGTAGTACTCCTCCCGGAAGCCCGGATACCGGAAGAGCTTGTCGGGCGGGGCGCCGAGCGCGGCCAGAGTCGCCGGCGACAGCGCCATGGGCACCGCCACCTCGTCCACGAACCGGACGTTGGCGACGTTGGTGCGCCGCAGACGCTGGTCGTCGAGGAAGGTCATCTGCGGGATGCCGAGCGTCCAGGCCGTGAACGCGAAATCGCTCGCGTGGCTGCCGAAGGCGACGTCGAAATGCCCGCTCGAGGCCGAGCCGAGAAGCTGAGCCGTCCGGTTCAAGAGCCCGACCGCCCGGGCGCCAAAGCTGCCCCCGCGATGCTGCCCGGTGAGCACTGCCCCGAGCCCGTAACGGTGCAGGAGGTTGTCGGCGTCGGCGAACCGCCGGGCGGTGATCGTGACCGTGTGCCCGGCGCCTTCGAGACGCCGCACGATGGGCGCGAACAAGACCACGTGCGCCGCATCGGTGATGTCGACCCAGACCCTCACGCCTTGCGTACTTCGCCGCGTGCCGCGGAGAGCCTGCCCGGAGCGCTCATTCCCGTCACCGGCGCGGGCGACGGAACGGGAGCCGTTCCGGCGACGGCCGGTCAGGCGAGCCCGGCCTCCACCGCCGCGGCGACCTCCACGACCTGTGCCTCGGTGAGGTTGGGGTGCATGGGGAGGGCGAGGTTCCGCGCCGCGGCCACGTCGGTGGCCGGGAAGTCGCCGGCCTGGTGGCCGAACTCGGCGAACACCGGCTGCAGCTGCAGCGGCGTGGTGTAGTAGGCGGCGCAGTCCACCTGGCGCTCCTTGCACGCCGCGGCGATGGCGTCGCGCCGCGGGTGGCGGATCACGTAGAGGTGGTAGACGTGCGTCAGGGCCTCGGGCACCGCCGGACGCAGCACCTCGCGCGGCAGGTGACGATCGTACCAGGCGGCCACCTGGGCGCGACGTGCGTTCCAGGTGTCGATCGCCCCGAGCTCGACGCGCAGGATGGCCGCCTGCAGCTCGTCGAGGCGCGAGTTGAAGCCGATGGCGGTGAACGTCTTCTTGTCCCGGCTGCCGTGAAAGCGCAGCTCGCGGGTGCGCTGGAGCAAGACGTCGCTGTGAGAGGTCACGAGGCCGCCGTCGCCGTAGCCGCCGAGGTTCTTGGTGGGGAAGAAGCTGAACACGGCCATATCGCCGAGGCTGCCGGCCCGGCGGCCTTTGTAGGTGGCGCCCCAGGCCTGGCAGGCGTCCTCCACGATGGGGATGCCGCGCGGGTCGGCGACGGCTCTGAGGGCGTCGGCGTCGGCCGGAAGGCCGAAGAGATCGACCGGCACGAGGGCCTTGGTGCGCGACGTGATCGCCCGCTTGGCGGCCTCGGGGTCCATGCACAGCGTGTCAGGGAGGACGTCGACGAACACCGGTCTGGCGCCCGCCTGGGCGATGGCCTCGGCGGTGGCGTAGAAGGTGAAGGGGACGGTGATGACCTCGTCGCCGGGCCCCACACCGAGCGCCCGCAAGGCGATCGTGAGGCCGTCGGTGCCGTTGGCCACGCCGACGGCCCCTGGGGTGCCCATGGCGGCGGCGGCCTCCTCCTCGAAGCCTTTGACGTTGGGCCCCAGGATGACCCGGCCACTGCGCAGTACCTCCAGTACGGCCGCTTCGATGCGGCCCTGCAATTCGGCGTACTGACCCTTGATGTCCATGAGACCGACGGCCATGCGATGCGCCTCCTTGCGGCGAGAAGTCGAGAGCAGCCGAGCCCGGAACCTACCACAGCCCCGACGCGGCGGGCTACCGGCCACCGGGGTCCGCCGCCCCTGCTCGCGACGGCGGAGCGGGCCACGGCCGCGCGTGGGCCCGGACCGTAAGCGACGACCGGCCGGCGCCCCAAGAGGGGCGCCGGCCGGTCCGCACGAGGCGCCGGGAGACGGCTCAGACGAAGTACATGAGGTTGTAGCGGTTCTTGCAGGCGGACTGCCCCCACGAGTCGGCGATGACGCCACCGAGCTTCTTGCTGTAGGCGTCGAGCAGGATGTTGAACTGCCAGACGAGCAGGCCGCCCTCGTTGTACTCGATCTCCATGGCCTTGCCGACGAGCTCGTTACGCTTGGTGTCGTCGACGGTCCGGAACGCCTCGTCGACGATCGCCTTCCACTCGGCGTGCTTCCAGTGCGTCTCGTTGTACGGGGCCGTCGGGGAGGTGATGAGCGTGGTCTGGGGCAGGTAGTTGCGCGAACCCCAGTAATCCTGGGCGAGCGTCCACTTCAGATAGTCGTCGCCGTAGAACACGCCGGCGTCGAGCTTCTTGACTTCGATGGTGACGCCGGCTTCCTTGGCGTTCT
>JBAZPK010000093.1:0-8940 GCA_041648235.1 Thermoleophilia bacterium | reverse complement strand
GGCGGCATGGGATGGAGCGTACCCTCATCGGTCGGGTCCACGCGTCCACGTCGCCGGGGCTCAGGTCGCCGTCGTGTAGCCCCCGAACAGCGACATCGTGCCCGGCGGCTGCTCCGGGTCGCTCCAGCGACCGAGCTGGCGGAAGCGCTCGCGGCGCCGGCGTCGGCGCTCCAGCGGCGGGACCTGGTCGAGCTCGGCGAGCGTCTCGGCCAGGGCCTCGCCGAGCCGCTGGGCGGCCGCCTCGGGGTGGTGCTGGGCGCCGCCGCGCGGCTCCTCCACGACCCGCTCGATGGCGCCCAGCTCGAGCAGCTGCGAGGCCGTGGGGCGCAGGGCCTCGGCCGCCTGCGGCGCGAAATCGGCGTCGCGCCACAGGATGGCGGCGCAGCCCTCCGGGGTAATCACCGAGTAGGTGGAGTTCTCGAGCATCAGCACCCGGTCGGCGACGGCGAGGGCGAGGGCTCCTCCGGAGCCTCCCTCGCCGATGATCGTCGCGATCACGGGCACGGTGAGGCGCGCCATCTTGAGCATGCTCTCGGCGATGGCGCGCGCCTGCCCGCCTTCCTCGGCGGCCACGCCCGGGTATGCCCCTGGAGTATCGACGAACGTGAACACCGGCAGGCCGTGGCGTTCCGCCAGGGCGAAGAGCCGCTGCGCCTTCCGGTAGCCCTCGGGTTTGGCCATGCCGAAGTTGTGCACGGTCTGCTCGTCGAGCGTGCGGCCCTTCTGGTGCCCCACCACGAGCACGGCCCGGCCCCGGAACCAGCCGAGGCCGCCGACGATGGCGGCGTCGTCGGCGCGCAGACGGTCTCCCTTGAGCTCCTCAAAGCCGTCGATGAACAGGCCGATGTAGTCGCGGGTGCGGGGGCGCTCCTTGTGGCGCGCCAGCTCGACGGTCAGCCAGCTGTCATGACGGCGTTTCTCGTGGCGCAGGCTCTTCAGCTTGTCCTGCAGCCTCTCGATCTCTTCCGACAAATGGACGCCGGGCATGAGCGGCAAGCGCTTGAGCTCGCTTAAGCGTTGCCTGAGCCAGCCGACCCTTGCCTCGTGCTCCCGTTGGCTCGCTTTCTCCTCGGTCAGGTTCCTCACCTCCTCCCAGCAGACGCAGGTAGTTGCCGACCTTCACGCGAAGGTCCTTGCGGGGTACGACGGCGTCGAGATGCCCCAGCGCCAGGTTGCGCTCGGCGCTGCCGAAACCCTCGGGCAACGGCTCGCGGGTGGTCTCGGCGATCACGCGCGGGCCAGAGAAGCTGAGCAGCGCTCCGGGCTCGGCGATGCAGATGTCGGCGAGCGTGGCGAAGCTCGCCACCACGCCGCCCGTGCAGGGGTCGACGAGTACGGCCACAAAGGGCGAGGTGGCCTCGTTGATGAGGTCGACGGCGCAGGTGGTCTTGGCCATCTGCATGAGGCTGAGGATGCCCTCCTGCATGCGGGCGCCACCGGAGCTGCAGACGGCCACCAGCGGCAGCTCCTCGAGGGCGGCCAGCTCGGCGCTGCGCCACAGCTTCTCTCCCACCACGCTGCCCATGCTGCCGCCCATGAAGCCGAAATCCATGACGGCCAGCACGCAACGCGTGCCGTCGATGCTGGCCGTGCCCGTCACGATCGCCTCGCTCAAGCCCGTCTTGGCCTGTGCCTCGCGCACGCGCTCCGGGTAGCTCTCCAGGTCCGTGAAGCGCAGCGGGTCGAGCGTGGCGACCATCGTCCAGAGCTCGGCAAAGGAGCCGGGGTCGACAAGCTGCACGATGCGCTCCCGGGCACCGAGGCGCAGGTGATGGCCGCAGGCGGGGCACACCTTGAGGTTGGCGCGCAGCACGCTCAGGCGGGCGCCTTCGTTGCACGAGGGGCAGACCCACTCGGGCTTGGCCGGGTCGGCCCCGCGACGTTCGATCTCGACGGTGACGTTCATAGCTGGGGCTGAGCCCTCCCGAGAGGCGGCGGCGCCCGCCTCAGCCGTCGTAACGGCGGAAGACGAGCGCCACGTCGTGGCCGCCGAAGCCGAAACTGGTGCTCGCGGCCACCTCGACCTTCTGGAAGCGCGACCTGAGCGGCACGTAATCGAGGTCGCACTCCGGGTCGGGATCGGTGAGGTTGATCGTCGGCGGTATGAGGCTGTTGACGATGGTGAGGACGGTGGCCACGGCCTCGATGGCGCCGGCGGCGCCCAGGCAGTGGCCGATCATGGACTTGTTGGACGAGACCGCCACGTTGAAGGCGTGCTCGCCGAGCGCCGTCTTGATCGCCCGGGTCTCGGCGATGTCGCCGGCGCCGGTCGCCGTACCGTGGGCGTTGATGTAGTCGACGTCGCCTGGCGCGAGCCCCGCGAGGGCGAGCGCCGCAGTGATCGAGCGTGCCTGCGAGGCACCGGTCTCGTCCGGAAGGGTCATGTGGAAGGCGTCACTGCTCATGCCCCAACCGGCGAGCTCGGCGTAGATGCGGGCGCCGCGGGCCCGGGCGTGCTCGAGCTCCTCGAGCACCAGGCAGCCGGCGCCCTCGCCGATCACGAAGCCGTCGCGGCCGGCGTCAAACGGCCGGGAGGCACCCTGGGGGTCGTCGTTACGGAGGCTCAGAGCGCGCGCGGCCGCGAACCCCGAGACGCCCACCGGGCTGATGGGCGCCTCGCTGCCGCCGGCGAACATCGCGTCGGCGTCGCCGTCGCGGATGAGCCGCGCCGCGTAGCCGATCGCGTCGGAGCCGGCGGCGCAAGCCGTGCAGGTCGCGCTCAATGGACCCTTGGTGCCCAACTCCAGCGAGACGTGCGCGGCACCCATGTTGGGGATCATCATGGGGACCAGCAGCGGGTTGGTGCGGTCCGGACCCTGGTGGAGGAGCTTGTCGGTCTCCACATGCAGGGTCTGCAGGCCGCCGACGCCGCTCCCGACCACCGCCCCGACCCGCTCCGCCTCGGGGCGGGGGTCGAACTCCGCGTCGGCGGCCGCGTTGATGGCCGCCGCCACGGCGTAGCGGCTGAAGAGGTCGAGGCGCCTCACCTTGCGCTTGTCGATGTAGTTCTCCGCGTCGAACCCTTGGACCTCGGCGGCGATGTGCACCTTGTAGCCACTGGTGTCGAACCGTGAGATCGGGCCGACCCCGGACTCGCCCGCCACAAGCCGGCGCCAGAACGTGTCGACCTCGAGGCCCAGCGGTGAGATGACGCCGAGGCCGGTGACCACGACCCTGCGAGGCTGCGTCATGCTCTGCTCCCGCGGCCGCACATCAGATGCCCAGGCCGCCGTCGACGGGCAGGGTGACGCCGGTAAGGTACCGCGCCTGCGGCGAGGCGAGGAAGACGACGGCGCCGGCCACGTCGTCCGTGGTCCCGATACTGCGCAGCGGTGTCGCCTCCACGATCATCTTCCTCGTCTCCTCGGGAAGTGCCTGGGTCATCGGCGTGTCGATGTACCCCGGGGCGATGGCATTGACGCGCACGCCGCGCGCGCCCAGCTCTTTCGCCAACGACTTGGTGAGCCCGATGATGCCCGCTTTGGCCGCCGCGTAGTTGGCCTGGCCGGCGTTGCCGCGGCGGCCCACCACACTCGACAGATTGATGATACAGCCGGAGCGGCGGCGGAACATCTTGCGCGCCGCCGCCTTGCTCACCAGGAAGGTCCCGCGAAGGTGCGTAGCGATGACACTGTCGAAGTCCGCCGCGTCCATCATCATCACGACGTTGTCGCGCGTGATGCCGGCGTTGTTGACGACGATGGCGAGCGGGCCGAGCTCGTCTTCGGCGCGCTCGACCATGGCGTTCACCTGCTCCTCGTCGGAGACGTCGCCCATGACGACGAGGCCCCTGCGGCCGAGCTGCTCGACCTCCGCCACGACGGCCGCGCAGGCGGCCTCGTCGGCGAAATCGTTGACGGCGACGTCGGCGCCGGCCGTGGCCAGGCTGAGCGCGATGGCGCGCCCGATGCCCCGGCCGGCGCCGGTCACCAGCGCCACGGACCCGGTCAGGTCAAGCTGGATCGTCACGCGACCTCCCAGTAGCGCGCGTCATCACGCAGCGCCTCGATGCTGTCGATGTCGGCGGCGCGCACCGCCGTCGCTTCGGGGACGATGCGCCTCACGAGGCCGCTGAGCACCCCACCGGGGCCGACCTCAAGGAAGGAATCATACCCTGCCGCCCACAGCGTCTTCACGGACTCGGTGAACCGCACCGGCGAGACGAGCTGGTGCGCCAGGAGCTCCACGAGATCGCCGCTCTCGAAACGGGACGTACAGACCGAGAAGAACGCCGGCTTCGGCGTGTGCCACCCGGTCTTCTCGAGCTCGGCCCGCAGCGGCCCCTGGGCGGCCGCGATCAGTGGCGAGTGGAAGCCGCCGCTCACCGGCAGCGGCATGACCCTGCGGGCGCCGGCTTGCTGCGCCTTCCCGGCCAGGTCGTCCAGAGCGGCCTTCGTGCCGCTCACCACGACCTGGCCGGGGCTGTTGAAGTTGGCCGGCCAGAGGCCGTCGGAGGCGGCGCAGAGCCCCTCCACGGCCGCGTCGTCGAGGCCGATGATGGCCGCCATGCCGCCGGGGCTGGCCTCGGCGGCGCGCAGCATCTCCTCGCCGCGACGGCGCACGAGGCGCAGCCCGTCGGCAAACGAGAGCGCGCCCGTGGCGACCAGAGCCGAGTACTCGCCGAGGCTGTGCCCGAGGGCGGCGTCAAAACGCAGCCCTTCGTCCGTGAGGACGCGGAAGACGCCGATCGAGTTGGCGAGCAGCGCGGGCTGGGTGACGTCGGTGCGCGCCAGCGCCTCGGCGGGGCCGATCGCGCAGAGGCTCTCGAGGTCGAAGTCCAGGATGCTGGAGGCCTCCGCGTAGGTCTCGCGCATGCGCGGGTGGGCGGCGCACAGGTCGCAGCCCATGCCGACCACCTGCGACCCCTGGCCGGGGAACATCAGTGCAAGCTTGCCCATACCGTCCTCCAAGGACGTCGTGTGCCATCTCGTGCTTGTGGATACCCGGAATGCCCGTAGTACGCGCTTCGCGCCCGCGGCTACGACTTCGTCACAGCTCCCACTTGGTGAGGCAGGAGCCCCAGGTGAGGCCGGCGCCGAAACCGGCCATCAGCAGGTTGTCGCCCTTCTTGAGCCGGCCGGTCTGGCTGGCCTCGTGCAGGCAGAGCGGGATGGAGGCGCATGAGGTGTTGCCGTAGCGGTCGAGGTTCGAGAAGACCTGCTCCCCCGTGAAGCCGAGCCGCCGGGCGGCGGATTCGATGATGCGGATGTTGGCCTGGTGCGGCACGAAGAGGTCGACGTCGTCGACCTCGAGCTGGGCATCGCCGAGGACCTTCTGGCACGAGTCCACCACGGTGCGCGTGGCGAAGCGGAACACCTCGCTGCCGGTCATGTGCATGGTGTGCAGGTGCTGGTCGACGGTCTCGTGGCTGGCGGGCAGCCGGGTGCCGCCCGCCGGTGTGTTGAGGAACTGCGCGCCGCTGCCGTCGTTGCCCAGGTCAAAGCTGAAGATGCCGCCGTTGTCGGTCGGCTGCACCAGCACCGCGCCGGCTCCGTCGCCGAACAGGACGCACGTGCTGCGGTCCTCCCAATCGACCATCTTGCTGAGCACCTCGGCGCCGAGCACGAGGACATTCTTGTAGATGTTGGCCGAGACGAAGGCGGTCGCGATGGCCAGCCCGTACACGAAGCCCGTGCAGCCGGCCTGCACGTCGAAGGCGCCGGCCTTGGTCGCGCCGATCCTGTCGGCGACGATCGACGCCGTGGCCGGCATCAGGTGATCCGGGGAGATGGTGGTGACGATGACCAGATCGAGCTCCTGCGGGTCGAAGTCCACGGAGGCGAGGCAGCGGCGAGCGGCGACCTCGCCGAGGTCACTCGCCGCCTGGTCGGGGCGCGCGATCCGGCGCTCGCGGATGCCGGTGCGCGAGCTGATCCACTCGTCGGACGTGTCGAGGCTGCGCGAGATCTCCTCGTTGGTGAGCACGCGCTCCGGCACGTAGACCCCGAGCGCCGAGATGCGCGCTCCGCGCACCAGGCCTCTGCGGAGGCCGATCACCGCCGTGCTCCCGGCCGCCGGGTCACAGCTTCGCCTCGCCGGCGGCCACCGCCGCCGCGTCGACGATCGCGAACAGGAGCTCGCCGCGACAGGCGAGCTGGCCGGCGACGGTGGCCTTGACCCTGGCACGGCCCACCGGGCCGTGCACGGCAATGATCTCGGCCTCGAGCCGCAGCGTGTCGCCGGGCTTGCAGACGCGCTTGAAGCGCACCTTGTCGATGCCGGCGAAGAGGCCGACCTTGCCCTCGGCCGGGCCGCCGCTGGCGGCCGCGATGGTGGCCGCCTGGGCGAGGGCCTCGACGATGAGCACGCCGGGCATCACGGGGTTGCCGGGGAAGTGCCCGGCGAACCAGAAGTCGGTGGCGAGCAGCGCGCGGGTGGCTACGCAGCGCGCGCCCGCCTCGAGCTCGAGGACCTCGTCGACGAGCAGGAAGGGCGGGCGGTGCGGCAACAGTTCGAGCACCTGCTCGTGGCTGAGTCCGGTCGGCTGATCAGTGCTCACAGCGGCTTCAACTCCCTTGTGCGGCGCCCGTGGCGCCGCTCGAGGCCTGCGATCAGGGCCGCGGCCGCCAGGCCCCAGCCGATCACGTTCTTGACGGGGATGGTGCGGCCGCCGGGCAGGGGCACCCGGCCGAGAGCCTCGTCCAGCCGGTCGAAAGCCTCCTCGACGGCGCGGCCGAAGGGTTTGGGGGCGCCGGGCGCCGGCTCGAGACCCACCGTCGCGATGACGCGCTCCGCAAAGCCGGGCGGCGGCGCCAGCTCGAGCCGGCCCCACCTGGCAAGAGCGGTGCGCGCCTCGCCCAACTGGGCGAGCTCCACGGCGCAGCCCGGGCAAAAGCTGAGGTGCTGCTGCAGCTCGGCGACCTCGAGGTAGCCGAGCTCGGCGTCGACGTAGCGGTTGAGCCGCTCGCGGAAGTAGCTGCAGTCCATCAGGAGTCCCGCCCGGCGCTCAGCCGCAGGCGCAGCGAGGCGCGGCCGCGGTGCACCATCACCTTGACGGTGCCGAGCGGCCGCCCGGTGGCCTCGGCGATCTCCTGGTACGGCAGCCCGTAGATGTCGCGCAGCACGGTGGGCACGCGGTAATCCTCGGGGAGCTCGTGCAGGGCAGCCATGATCGCCCCGGCGCTCACGCCGTCGCCGAGCTCGGTCGACGCCTCGTCGACGAACTCCGGCACCTCCACCGGCTCGGGGTGGCGCTGCTCGCGGCGCTTGTAGTCCACGGCGGCCGTGAGCGCCAGGCGGAAGAGCCAGGTGGAGAAGGTGGCCTCGCTGCGGTACTGCGGCAGCTTGCGGTAGCAGCGCAGGAAGGCCTCCTGCGCCGCGTCCTCCGCGTCGGTGCGGTCGCCGAGCACGTTGTAGGCCACCGAGTACACCATCCCTTGATACCGCTCCACGATCAGCCGGAAGGCCCCTGCGTCCCCGGCCGCCGCGCGCACCAGGTCGGCCGGCGAGGGGTCAGGCAGCAGAGCCCACATATGAGAGTTAGACGCGGCCATGGCGCTGGAAGTTACAGGCAGTCGGCAGCCGCACCTGGAAGGACGTCCACCATGGCGGGGGCGTCGTCAAGATGGGAGGAGCGGCGATTCCGGGAAGGGAGTGCGTTCACGAGCGACCAAGTGTACACCCGCGACGGTCGCCCCGTTCGCGGGCGGGCTCGGTTAGCGCCCGGGTATGCTAGCCGCAGTGAAGACCTTCTGGCGCATCCTCACGCTGCTCGGCGGCTACAAGTGGCTCACGTTCGTGGGCTTCGCGCTCGCCTTCGCCCAGATGGGGCTCGGCCTGCTGGTGCCGCGGATCATCCAGCTCACGATCAACAACGCCCTCGTCGGCGGCGAGACCGGCCTGCTCGTCACCTATGGCCTCGCTCTGCTCGGCATCGCCCTGGTGCGCCTGGTGGTCGCCGTGGGCCGCCGCCTGGCGAGCGGCAAGGCCAGCCTCGGCATCGAGTACGACCTTCGCAACCGCATGTGGAAGCACTTGTTGGGGCAGTCGTTCAGCTACTTCGACCGCTGGCCCACCGGGCAGCTCATGAGCCGGGCGATGAGCGACATCCAGAACGTGCGCATGTTCCTCGGCTACGGCCTCGTCTTCTTCGCCACCAACCTGGTGATGATGGTCGCCATCGCCATCATCCTGCTGGCGCTCGACTGGCGCCTCGGGCTGATGTCGCTCGCCTTCCTGCCCTTCCTGCTGCTGGTCACGGTGCGTTTCAGCCGTCGCCTGCAGCCGATACTCAAGAACGTCCAGCAGCGCATCGCCGACGTGACGGCGGCGGCCGAGGAGAACGTGGTCGGCAGCCGCATCGTGCGGATCTTCGCGCGTGAGGACGACGAGCTCGAGAAGTTCAGCGACCGCAGCTTCAAAGTGTTCGAGGCAAGCGTGGCCGCGGCGCGCACGCGCGCCGCGTACATCCCGCTCATCGCCTTCATCCCCAACCTCGCCGTCGCCTTCCTCTTGTACTACGGGGGGCGGCAGGTGATCCGGGGCGACCTCAGCCTCGGCTCCCTGGTCGCCTTCTACAGCTACCTGATGATGCTCGTCTACCCGGCGCAGGTGATCGGCTGGCTCACCGGCCTCGCTCAGCGCGCCATCACCAGCGGCGAGCGCGTGTACCAGATCCTCGACGCACCGCTGGAGATGGAGGAGCGGGCGGACGCGACGAGGCTGGGCAGTGCGGAGGGCGCCGGGGAGGCAGGCCCCGCCGGCGCCGTCACCTTCGATGACGTCTGGTTCAGCTACGTCGACCGACCGGTGCTCGCGGGTGTCAGCCTCGAGGTCCCCGCCGGACGCACCCTCGCCCTCGTCGGGCACACCGGGTGCGGGAAGACGACGCTCACCAACCTCGTGCCGCGCTTCTACGACGTGAGCGGCGGCCGCGTGCTCGTCGACGGTCAGGACGTACGCGAGCTGCGGCTTGCCGATCTGCGGGGCCACATCGGTATC
>JBAZPK010000092.1:0-8987 GCA_041648235.1 Thermoleophilia bacterium | reverse complement strand
GCCGGGCGTGGCCTGCGGGGTCGTCGTCGCCACGCCCGGGTCAGGTGCAGCCGTCGCAGCCGCAGCCGCGGCAGGCCGGCGGAGTATCGGAGGGCGGGGCGGCGGCCGTCGCGCCCGCGGCGCCGCCTCCGATCATCCCCGTCCCGAGCTCGCTGCGCGCCGCCGCGAAGCGCCGGTACGGCTCCACCGGCAGGCACGGGTCGCACTCGTGGCACGGCTGCGCCGCCTCCCGGCCCGCAGCCAGGATGCGGCGCAGATCGCCCTCCGCGTCGCGGGCTTCGTCGCCGGGGATGCGGCGTACGTCGGCCAAGGCTTGCGCCGCGACGCCCAGCAGGCACTCGCAGGCGGCACACGCCTCGACGGCGGCGATCTCGTTCAGATCCTCACGCAATCCGCGGAGAGCGGCGTCGATGCTCATGCCCCCGTCTTTCCCCGCCGGCGAGCATCCAAGGCTCGTTCCCCGTGGCGGCGCGGGAGCGCCCAGGCGCTAGGTTCGTCACGAACTGGGTAGTGTTACCGGCGTGAGTGACGGCTGGCGAATCGAGCACGACAGCATGGGCGAGGTCCGCGTGCCCGCGGAGCGCTATTGGGGTGCCCAGACGCAGCGCGCCGTCGAGCACTTCCCTATCGGCGCCGGCAGGTTCCGCTGGGGCCGCCCGGTGATCCGCGCCTTGGGCGTTCTCAAGCTGGCGGCGGCGCGGGCCAACGAGGAGCTCGGCCGCCTGCCACAGGCCAAGGCCGAGCTCATCGCCCGCGCCGCTCAGGAGGTCCTGGACGGCGCCCTGGACGGCGAGTTCCCGCTCGTGGTCTTCCAGACCGGCTCCGGGACGCAGACCAACATGAACGCCAACGAGGTGATCGCCAACCGCGCCGACGAGCTGGCCGGCACCGGGAGAGGCGCCGGCCGGCCGATCCACCCCAACGACGACGTCAACTGCGGCCAGTCCAGCAACGACGCTTTCCCCTCGGTGATGCACATCGCCGCCGTGGAGCAGCTCGAGGACGAGCTCATCCCCGCCGTCACGCTGCTTCGCGACACGCTGCGCGCCAAGGCCGGCCAGTACTCCGGCGTCGTCATGGTCGGCCGCACGCATCTGCAGGACGCTACGCCGGTGACCCTGGGCCAGGTGATCGGCGGCTGGGCGGCCCAGCTCGACCAGGCGCTGGCGACGGTGCGGGCGTCGCTCCCGGGCCTCCACGAGCTGGCCCTCGGCGGCACCGCCGTCGGCACCGGCATCACTACCCACCCCCGGTTCGCGGAGGTGGCGGCGCGGCACATCGGCGAGCTCACCGGCAAGCCCTTCCGGCCGAGCGCCGACTTCTTCGCCGCGCTCTCGGCGCACGACGCGGTGGTCAACGCGAGCGCCGCCCTCCGCACCCTGGCCGGGGACCTCATGAAGATCGCCAACGACGTGCGCCTCTACGCCTCCGGCCCCCGCGCCGGTATCGGCGAGCTCCGCATCCCCGGCAACGAGCCGGGCTCGTCGATCATGCCGGGCAAGGTGAACCCCACCCAGGCGGAGGCGCTCACGCAGGTCGCGGTGCAGGTCTACGGCAACGACGCCGCCGTGGCGTTCGCCGGCTCGCAGGGCACCTTCCAGCTCAACGTCTACAAGCCGGTGATGCTCCACAACCTCCTGGAGTCGGCCGGTCTGCTGGCGGACGCCGCGCGCGCCTTCGAGCGCTTCTGCGCCCGCGGCCTCGAGCCCGACCTGGCGGCGATCGGCAGGCACCTGGCCGATTCGCTGATGCTGGTCACGGCGCTGAGCCCGCACATCGGCTACGAGAAGGCGGCCGAGGTCGCCCAGAAGGCCCACCGGGAGGGCGTCACGTTGCGAGAGGCGGCGCTCGGCCTCGGCTACGTCACCGCCGAGCAGTTCGGCGAGTGGGTGCGCCCCGAAGAGATGACGCACCCCCTCGCCGAGTAGGCCGGCGGCCGGCGCCCCGGGCCGGCCGGCCGCGCCCCCGCCCGCGCCGGGCGGCCGCGGCTCAGAAGTACGACTGCAGCGAGCCGCGGCGGCGGATGTCCACGGTGGCGCAGTGGAATCCGCCGCCGATCGTCTCGAAGTCCCAGAAGGGGCACTCGATCGGCTTGAAGCCCCATTTCCTGAAGGCGCTGATCAGGGCCTCCTCGCCCTTGGCGACGATGACCCGCTGCTCGTCGAGCAGCACCACGTTCATGCTGATCCAGCGCGAGCAGTTGTACATCGGGTGCGCAAGCGGCATGTCGGGCTCCGGGCAGGTGAAGACATCCCAGCCCGCCCGCGCGAACATCTCGGGCACCCTGGCGCAGCGCGTGGGGTGGACCAGGAGCTTGCCGGGGGCGAGCGGGTAGAAGGTGGCGTCGAGGTGCATGGGGTGCGTGTCGCGGATCTCGACCTCGTGCACGTCGTAGTCGGGGGCCAGGTGGCGGCGCAGCCACTCGATGCCGAAGGTGTTGCAGCAGCTCGAGCGGCCGACGAAGAGGTCGCGGCCGCACTTGATGGCGTCGGCGGCGTCGAAAAGGGGCTCGTGGTCGGTGAGGATGAACCGCTGCTCCTCGTCCTCTTCGGGCGCGACGAAGCCGGGCACGTAGGCGGCGTCGGCGAGCTCGGGGCGCGGCGCGGAGACCCAGCGGGCGCCGCCGCGGAAGTACTCCTTGCAGAGGCTCTTGTAGGCGTGATGTTCGAAGTAGCGGCTGCGCCAGCCCATCGGGGCCTCGATGATCTGGTCGCCGACGACCAGCAGCACGTCGCGTGGCATGAGCGCGTAGCAGGAGCTCGGGAGCTCCCAGCCGGGCGCGGCGACCGGCCGGTCCCAGGCGAAGCGCTCCGGCCGGCGCACGGTCACGCCCTCGGCCTCGAGGATGTGGACGAAGGCCTCGAGGTCGCTCTCCGCCTTCTTCAGCATCTCGGCCGGCCAGCGCCGGCCGCCCTCGGCCTTGAAGAAGGCCCACTGCGAGCGGTCGTGCACCACGGCCGGTGAGATCGTCTCCCACGGCGGGATCAGGGCATCCTCGACGATGCCGACGACGATCTCCTCGAGCGGGTCCCACTCGTTGTACGTGTTGACGACCGGGCTGCGGTCAGGGCGTTGCGGGGGGTCCTCTGCCTGGGGTGTCAAGATCCGAGCTCCTCTCTGCGGGGCGTCGGCGGCGGCGCCCCGTCTCGGTGGCGCCTCTGGCCGGCAGCCGGCGAGAGCCTACAGGTTGATGAGGCTCTGCGGGGCCGCTTCGTCGAGCGCCGCACGGGCCGCGCGGGCGAGCGCCCGCTCGTGCTCGCGGCCCACGGCGAACACCCGGTACAGATGGGCCTTGGCGGGCACGAACTCGAGGATGCCGCTCAGGAGCTGCTCCTCGATGGCATCGCTCACCGGGTCGTAGACGGCGATGCGCTTGGGGCCCACCAGCGGGTTGAGCGGCCGCGGGTCCTGCGAAGCGATGTCGACCACGAACTCCACAGCGCGGAGCTCCTCCGGCAGCCGGCGCACGATGGCGGCGTGGAACTCCTCCTTCGTCAGGTCACGCGCCGCGGGCAGCGGCTGTTGCCGTTCCACATGATGCTCGTACACCATGCTGTACTTGACGTGGCGGTGGATGATGGACTGCCACTGCTCGGCCAGCTCGCGCCTCTCGCTGGCGAGCGGCTCATCCAGCCACGCCTCCACGGTGGAGAACAGCGACCACTCGCTGAGCCGGCGGTACGCCGAGAGCGACTCCAGGGGGCTCGCCGGCAGCAGCAGGCGCATGGTCGGCCGGAAGATCTCGTGGAGGTGCAGGTCGATGGCGTGCCCCACGCGGTGGAAGTACACGTTCTCGTACATGTAGAAGCGCGCGTTGAGGAAGGCGCGCAAGGCGCTCAAGGCGCGTTTGTGGAACGTCAGGCCGTCGGCGGTGCAGAACGTGTAGTAGATGAGCCGGTCGACGTCCACCGGGCCGAGCGCGACGCCACACATGTACGCGTCGCGCCGCACGTAATCGAGGTTGTCGACCGTGACGGCCCCCGACAGCGCCCGGTGCAGCAGGCGCACCCAGTGCGGGATGGGGCCGCTCCCGGGCGCCGCCGCGCCTGCGGCCGCGGCGCCCTCCTCGGCCCGCACGAGGAAGGCCACGTGCCAGGGGTCGACCACCTCGCCGGCGGCGAAGTCCCCGGAGGGGCTGCGCCGCAGCTCGGCGATGAGCCCGCCCAGCTCGTTGACGATGAGGTACTGCGAGATCCGCTCGTGGTCGATGCCGAACGTGGGCTGGAAGTACTCCTCGTCGCAGAAGTGGCCGAAGGGCCCGTGGCCGAGGTCGTGCAGCAGGCCGGCGAGCCGCAGGGTCTCCTCCACCAGCGGCAGCGACGGCGTGCCCGGCTCGACCTCGGCCAGCGTGGGGTACACCTGGCGCGCCAGCTGCCCCGCGAGGTGCATCGCGCCCAGGCTGTGGGCGAAGCGGCTGTGCTCCGCCGTGGGGAACACCCACCACGAGCTCTGCAGCTGGTGGATGCGCTTGAGGCGCTGCACCCAGGGGTTGTCGATGACGTCGGCTTCGGCGATCTCCCCGGCGCGCGACAGCGTGATGCGCAGGTAGCCGTACAGCGGGTCGGCGATCAGGTGGACGGCGTCGTAGGGGAGCTTCATCGCCGCAAGACTATCGCCGGGCGGCGGCGCTCACAAGGCGGGCTCCGGCGCCGCCTCGAGCAGCCGCCGGTAGGCCGCTTCGTGGGCGGCGACGAAGGCCTCGCTGCCGAAGCGCTCCTCCACGGCCCGGCGGCACTCGGCCGGGTCGATCTCGTCGATGTGCCGCGCGGCCTCGACCATCTCGTCCGCCGTCTCGACGACGAACCCCGTGCGGCCGTGCTCGATCACCTCGGGCACCGAGCCGTGCCGCAGGGCGATCACCGGCGTACCACAGGCCAGCGACTCGATCATCACGAGGCCGAACGGCTCCGGCCAGTGGATCGGGAACAGCGTGCAGCGGGCGCGCTTGTAGAGCTCGACCTTGGTCTCGTGGTCCACCTCGCCGCGGAAGTGGACCTTCTCCGACAGGTACGGCTCGACCCGTTCCGTGTAGTACCTGCGCTCCGGACCCTCGTTGACCTTGCCGGCCATGATGAGGCGCGTGCCGAGGCGGCGCGCCACCTCCATGGCGGTGTGCGCACCCTTGTCGGCGATCATGCGGCCGATGAACAGGAAGTAGTCGTCCTTCTCGGCGCTGAACGGCATGTGCTCCACGTCGATGGCGTTCGGGATCGTGCCCACGAAGTCGAGGTCGGGGAAGCCGTCGCGCTGGTAGCCGGAGATGGCGATGAAGCGCAGGTCGTGGCGCAGCGAGCTCAGGATCTCCTGCGTCGTCGCGTCGGCCGGCCCGTGCAGCGTCGCCACCACGGGCGTGCCCACGAGGCGGTGCACAAGGGCGCCCATGGCGCGGCTGGCGAGGCCGTCGTGATCGTGGATCACGTCGAACTCGGGCGCCCGCACGTAGGCCTCGAGGCTGTGCATCACCTCGAGGTGGCCGCCGTTCTCGATCTGCTCGAACGGCGCCTGCGCGAAGATGTAGCTCAGGCGCGCCTGCGTCGTGGAGTCGCCGCTGGCGAACAACGTGACATCGTGCCCGCGGCGCACCAGGCCCTCGGTCAGCAGGCTCACGACGAACTCGATGCCGCCGTAGCGTTGTGGCGGGAGCGGGAACCAGGGCGGAGCGATCATCCCGATGCGCATCGTTGACCTCCGGCGGCGAGGGTACAGGGCCATCGCGCGCGGCCGACGGACGGTGCTGCCGCGCGCCATCAGTCTCCTACCGCGAGCCGCGAGCGTCTACCCGCGGCGCGCGGCAAGCGTCCGTCGGGGCCGCGTGGAGTACCCTAGAGGAGTGATCGACCTGCATACACACTCCACGTTCTCGGACGGCTCACTCACCCCCACGCAGCTCGTGGAGGAGGCTCATGCCGTCGGGCTGAGCGCCGTGGCGCTCACCGACCACGACACCGTGGACGGCCTGCCCGAGGCGCTGGCCGCCGGCGAGCGCCTCGGCGTCACCGTCGTGCCCGGCGTGGAGGTCAACCTCGAGCACGAGCGCGTCACCATGGACCTCCTGGGCTACTTCCTCGCCGGCCGCCCCAGCCCCGAGCTCGAGCAGGAGCTCGCCAGGCTGCGGGCCTACCGGGACGAGCGCAACGCGCGCATCGTCGCGCGCCTGGCCGAGCTCGGCTACCCGCTCGGCGCCGAGGACCTCGCGGCCGCGGCCGGCGACGGTGCCGTGGGCCGGCCGCACATCGGCGAGGCCATGGTGCGCCGCGGCTACGCGACCTCCGTCGCGGAGGCGTTCCGGCTCTTCCTGCGGCGCGGCGGCCCTGCCTGGGTGGACCGCCGCCGCCTGGCTCTGGGCACCGCCGTGCGCCTGCTGCGCGCGTCCGGCGGCCTGCCGGTGCTCGCCCACCCGGGCATCATCCGCACGGACGCCGCCGGCCTCGAGCGCATCGTGCGCGACGCCGCCAAGGCGGGCGTCGCGGGCCTGGAGTGTTACTACCCGCTCCACGACGAGGCCATGGTCAGGCGCTGCCTGGCCCTGGCCGATCGCCACGGCCTCGTGGCCACGGGCGGCTCCGACTACCACGGGTCCGTCAAGCCCCATGCGCACCTCGGCGTGGGGCCGGGCGGCATGAGCTTCCCCGACGAGCTGCTCGAAGACCTGCGCTGCCTGGGGGACGAGGTGGTGCGGACCGCCGCCCTGCCCGGAGACGGCGACGGGCACTTGCCGCCCCGGTCTCCGGCTTTGCCCTGATTGCCGCATATCCCCCCGGGGGGTATAGTCCGTGGCATGGACACCGTCCTGGATAGCGACGAGGCGGGACGCCTCATCAACCGCCTGCGGCGCGTCGAAGGTCAGTCGCGCGGCCTGCAACGGATGATCGAGGAAGGCCGGCCCTGCGAGGAGATCTTCACCCAGCTCGCCGCCACCAAAGCCGCCCTCGACCGCGTCGGCGTGCTCCTCATCTCGCTCAAGATGCGCGAGTGCCTGGCCCAGGAGGCCGGCGACGAGGTCGCCTCCCCGCAAGCCGTCGAGAAGGCTCTCGAGGCCTTTCTCAAGTACACGCGCTGCGTGAAGTAGGCGGTCCCGGGCACTCGTGGCGGAGAAGTTCGACCCGAAGAACGCCCACAAGCTGGAGAACCCCGAGCGGCTGGAGGAGCTCCCGCCGGCGAACCTCGTGCGGCTCCTCGCGCTGACGGGCGCCGAGACCGTCATCGATTTCGGGGCCGGCACCGGCATGTACGCCCTGCCCATCGCCGACGCTCTCCCGGACGGCCTGCTCATCGCAGTCGACGAGCAGCCGGCGCTCCTCGACCGTCTCCGCGAGAAGCTGGCCGCGCGGCCGCCGGCCGGCCGCGTGCAGATCGTCCAGAACGTCGCCGGCCGGGTGCCGCTGCCCGACCACATCGCCGACCGCCTCTTCATGATCAACGTCCTGCACCACATCAGCGACGACCCGGAGGCTCTGGCCGAGGTCTCCCGCCTGCTGCGCCCAAGCGGGCGCCTGGTGGCCCTCGAGTTCGCGCGCATGGACCGGCCGGTGGGCCCG
This sequence comes from Thermoleophilia bacterium, assembly GCA_041648235.1. GTDB lineage: Bacteria > Actinomycetota > Thermoleophilia > UBA2241 > UBA2241 > CAIXSE01. The sequence goes on along the minus strand of JBAZPK010000092.1, from coordinate 1,449 downwards.
CCGAACGACCACGTGCTCGCCCTCGATGAGGTCCGCTCGGCGCTCACCGGGCTCGGCCTGCGCGAGGCGGCCGTGTATCAGCCGGGCGAGGTCGGCCGCTACCACGTCGCGGTCGTCGCGGAGCAGCCCACGGAATGAACGCGGCGGGCCCCGACGCGCCCGCCGGGCCGGCCCTCGTCAGCCACGTCCGCGCCAGGCACGGGCCCGGCCTCCTGGCCTCTCTGGAACGTCTCGTCGAGCCCTTCGGCGGCTGGACGGCGATCGTCGCCCCCGGCGAGCGCGTCGCCGTCAAGGTCAACCTCCTCCGCGGCGCCCCACCCGAGAAGGCCGTGAGCACCCACCCCCAGACCCTCGCCTGCGTCCTGCGGGCGCTCAAGGCTGCGGGGGCGCACCCGTTCGTTGCCGACAGCCCCGGCGGCCTCAACGGCCCCGCCAAAGTGGCGCGCGCCTACAAGATCAGCGGCATCGCGGCCGCCTGTGCCGCGGAGAACGTCCAGATCATCGACGTGGAGGACGACGCCGTGGACCTCCCCGCGCGCGACGGGCGCCTCTACCGCAGCTTCCGCGTGGGCCGTGCCTTTGTGGACGCCGACGCCGTCATCCAAGTCGGCGTGCTCAAGACCCACCAGCTCATGCGGCTCACGGGCGGCGTCAAGCTCACCTTCGGCTGCATCCCGGGGCTGACCAAGGCGCAGCTCCACGTACGCGCCCCGCAGCGCGACGACTTCGCCGACATGCTGCTCGACCTGCACCTGGCCCTGCGCCCGCGCTTCACGGTCATCGACGGGATCATCGCGATGGAGGGCCAGGGGCCCGGAAGCGGCACGCCGCGCGAGCTGGGCTCGCTGTTCGCGGCGCGCGATTGTACGGCGCTCGATGTCGCGCTTGCCGACCGCACCGCCCACGAGCCGGGGTCCGTCTACACCATCGCGGCGTCGGCGCGGCGCGGCCTGGTCGACCTGGCCGCACCCTACCGTCTGGCCGGCGACCCGGTGGAGCCCGATACGGGCTTCAAGCCCATCGCCGGCGACCGCGAAGGGCTGTTGCCGGGTGCCCTGAGCCACACGGCCCGCCGCCTCGTCGCGGCGCAGCCGCGGCTGATCGACGCCAAGGCCTGCATCTTCTGCCGCGAGTGCGAACAGATCTGCGGCGCCGGCGCCGTCCACCTCGACCCCTTGCCGCTGTTCGACGACCACGCCTGCGTGCGCTGCTACGCGTGCACCGAGGTGTGCCCCACGGCTGCCATCGACAACGTGGTGCCGCGCCTGGCCCGGCTCCTCGCCCGCCGTGGCTGAGCGCGGCCGCCTACCGGCGGCTCACGTGGCGGGGGCGGCGCCGACCGGCCGGCCGCCGGCGGCGACACGGAACACGACGACCTCCGGGCGGCAGAAGGCGCGCAGGGGCAGCATGCTGGTGCCGACGCCGCGGGTGACGTAGAGAGCCCGGCCG
>JBAZPK010000091.1:0-9057 GCA_041648235.1 Thermoleophilia bacterium | reverse complement strand
GGACGGCGAGGCGCGCGCCACCGTCGTGAGCTGGTACCTGGCTCACGCGCGGGCGCGCGTCGGCCACAGGGTCGCGCACTTCGCACCGCTCGTGGGCGCCGCCCCGGCGGCGGTGGTGGTGCGCGACCTCGGCCGGCACCGCTGGGGCACCTGCCACAGCCGGACGCGCACCGTCACCTTCCACTGGGAACTCATCCTGCAGCCCCCGGAGATCCTCGACTACGTGGTTGTGCACGAGCTCACCCACCTGCACGCGCCCGACCACGGGCCCGGCTTCTGGCGCCGGGTCGAGAGCGTGCTGCCCGACTGGAAGCGGCGCCGGGCCTGGCTGTCCGGGCACGGTCAGCGGCACGTGGTCTAGTCACGGCGCGGCGCCAGGCGCCGCAGCTCCACGCCGTCGAGGTAGCTCACCACCCGTACCACGTGCCCCCCGACGAGATACCAGATGTGGGCGAAGGGCAGCACCATCACGTCCCAACTCCCGCGCGGGCGGGCGCGGAAGCGCCCGACCACGAGGAGGCGCGTCTCGCGCCCGTCCGCCGCGCCGGCTTCCGCCTCCGGAGCCTCGCGCGCGCCCGCCGGCGGGCCCTCCCGTGCCGGCACCCTGTGCCAGCGGCGGAGGTGCGGCCCGCGCGCCCGGCGTTCGCGCACCTGCCACGTCCGGGGCTCGACGCCGATCACCTCGAAGTGCGGCGGGATGCCGCCGAAGAGGTCGAGGGCCACGACCTCCCGCGAGGGGTAGTCGCGGCCGCTGTCGATGAAGTCGCGCACCACCCAGCACGCCGGCCGCCGGCCGAGCTGGTCGAACATCGCCAGGACGGCGTCGTCGGCGCCCAGGCCGAGGGCCCGATACCCCCGCTGGATGAGCTCGAGCGCGTCCATACCACACGTTTTCCCCGCCCCCACGGCTGTGGTATCCTCGGCCTCCCGCGGGGCGTGCCACCGAGCGAGGGAACCAGCTCGGCTGGCGCAGACCAGGCGCCGCCCCGCACCGTGGGCGATTAGCTCAGTGGGAGAGCGCCCGCCTCACACGCGGGAGGTCGTTGGTTCAAGCCCAACATCGCCCACCATCGCGTGCCCGCCACCGCACCCCGCTCCCTCCCGCTGACGTTTCCGCCACCTCCTTCGGCGCCGCCCATCCATCCCGATGAACCGGGCCCGGAGAGTTGCTTTCGCCCCGTCTTCTCTCTAGTGTCAGCGATTGGCTTTGCCCATAGAGCGAGGGTGAGCGTTGCCGTCGCCGAGCCCATGTGGTCCAGGACCAAAGGGCGCCTCGGAGCGACGGCCGTGGGCATCCCGCTGGCTGGTCCCGCCGCGCGGAAGCCTGGTACCCGCCGGCCGCCGACGAGCCCCCCACGCCGCGGCAACGGAGTACGGCGCGGGAGCATCTGTCCAGCAGACGAACCAGTTGATGGTTCACGGGAGGTGAACAGGGTGGCTGACGAACCGAAGGTCTTCCCGCCGTCGCCGGAGTTCTCGAAGAACGCCTACTTCAAGAGCCTCGACGAGTACGAAGCCGTGTACAAGCGTTCCGTCGAGGATCCCGAAGGGTACTGGGCCGAGCGCGCCAAAGACGCGCTGGTCTGGACTAAGGAGTGGGACACCGTCCTGGAATGGAGCTTCGACCCGGTGCCAAGCATCAAATGGTTCCAGGGCGGCGAGCTCAACGCCAGCTACAACTGCCTCGACCGGCACGTGGAGGCCGGCAAGGGCGACAAGCCCGCGATCATCTTCGAGGGCGACCCCGGCGACACCACCACGAAGACCTACAAAGAGCTTCTCGACGAGGTCAGCCGCTTCGCCAACGTGCTCAAGAAGCACGGCGTCAAGAAGGGCGACCGTGTCGCTGTCTACCTGCCGATGATCGCCGAGCTGCCCGTCGTCCTGCTGGCCTGCGCCCGCCTCGGCGCCATCCACATGGTGGTGTTCGGGGGCTTCAGCGCCGAGGCGCTCAAGGCGCGCATCGACAACTGCGGCGCCAAGGTGCTCATCTGCGCCGACAAGGGTCACCGCGGCGCCAAGACCACGCCCTCGAAGGTGAACGCCGACGCCGCCATCAGCAGCGAGACCACGGTGGAGAAGGTCATCGTCATCAAGCGCGTCGACGGCTCCGTACCCATGACCGCGGGCCGCGACGCGTGGTACCACGACGAGATGGCGGCCCCCGACATCACCGCCGACTGCCCGCCGGTGCCGGTCGACGCCGAGCACCCACTGTTCATCCTCTACACCTCCGGCTCCACGGGCACGCCCAAGGGCGTGCTGCACAGCACGGGCGGCTACCTCCTGTACGCCCATGACACGGCCAAGTACGTGTTCGACCTGCACGACGACGACGTCCACTTCTGCACGGCCGACATCGGCTGGATCACCGGCCACAGCTACATCGTGTATGGCCCCCTCGCCTGTGGCGCCACCAGCGTCCTCTTCGAAGGCCTGCCCACCTACCCGGAGCCGGACCGCTACTGGCAGGTCGTCGAGAAGCACGAGACGACCACCATCTACACGGCCCCGACCGTCATCCGCAGCCTCATCGGCCAGGGCGACGAGTGGCCCGAGAAGCACGAGATGGCGAGCCTGCGCGTGATGGGCTCGGTGGGCGAGCCCATCGACGCCAACAGCTGGCTCTGGTACTACGAGAAGGTCGGCAAGAGCCGCACGCCGCTGGTCGACACGTGGTGGCAGACCGAGACGGGCGGCCTCATGATCGTGCCGCTGCCCGGCGCCACGCCGCTCAAGCCGGGCTCGGCCGGCCGGCCCTTCTTCGGAGTCCAGACGCAGGTGCTCAAGGACGACGGCAGCCCGGCGGAGGTCGGCGAAGACGGCCATCTGGTCATCACCGCCCCGTGGCCCGGCATGATCCGCGGCACCTGGGGCGACGCCGACGGCAAGCGCTTCAAGGAAGTCTACTTCTCGCTGTTCAAGGGCGTCTTCACCACCGGTGACGGCTGCGCCGTCGACGCCGACGGCGACCACTGGCTCAAGGGCCGCATCGACGATGTGCTCAACGTCTCCGGCCACCGCATCGGCACCTCAGAGGTCGAGGGCGCGCTCGTGAGCTACCCCAAGGTCGCCGAAGCGGCCGTGGTCGGTTACCCGCACCAGATCAAGGGCACCGGCATCTACGCCTACATCACTCTCAACGACGGCGTCGAGCCGAGCGACGAGCTGAAGAACGAGCTCGTGGTGCACGTGCGCAAGGTCGTGGGCCCCATCGCGACGCCCGACAAGATGCAGTTCGCGACCGGCCTGCCAAAGACGCGCTCGGGCAAGATCATGCGCCGCATCCTGCGCAAGATCGCCGAGGGCGAGACGGACAACCTGGGCGACACCTCCACGCTGGCCGACCCGGCCGTGGTCGAGGAGCTCAAGGAGCACCGCCAGTAGCCCGGCGGCCGCGCTCGCAGACCCCGTGCGAAAGGGCGGGCGGCCGCAGGCCGCCCGCCCTTACTTCTGCTCGCCACCGCGAGTGCGCGAGCGCGGCGCCGGCTTCCGGCGGAAGGTGCACGGCTGGGTGCGCTCGAAAGGATGACCACGATGACAGGCACCGCCCCTTGAAAGCCCCATGAAGATGCACGTCGCCCGTGTGGAGGCGGCCGGGCTCTGCACCCAGTGCGGGACCTGCGCCGGCGTCTGCCCGACGGCCGCCGTCACCATGGCCTGGGACCGCCGCGGCTACCGGCCCTGCGTCGACGAGGCCGCCTGCACCGACTGCGGTGCCTGCCTCGCGGTGTGCCCCGGCGAGTCGTTCGACTTCGCTGATTCTGCCCCGTGGCGGGGGCGCTGCGCCGGCGCCCCCTCCCCCGACTTCCTCGGCCCCTGGCGCGGGCTCTGGTTTGGCTGGGCAGCCGACCCGGCGACGCGCTACGCCGGCGCGTCCGGCGGCGTGGCGACGGCGATCGTCCGGGCCGCGCTCGAAGACGGCGTGCCCGACGGGGACGGCGGCCGCCACGCCGTCGATGCGGTGGTCTGCGCACGCGTGGTGCCGGCCGCGCCTCTGGCCGCCGCACCGGTGCTGGCCACGGACGCGGAGGAGGTCGCCGCCTGCCGCGGCTCCATCTACAACGCCGTCGCCCTGAACACCGCGCTGCGGCACGTGCGCCGCACGCCCGGTCGCTACGCCTACGTGGGCCTGCCCTGCCACATCGAGGGGCTGCGCCTTGCGCAACTGCGCTCGCGCGCGCTGCGCGAGCGCGTCGTCTTCGCCCTCGGCATCTTCTGCGGCTACACCTCGGAGCCGCGCGCCACGGAGCTGGCCGCGCGGCGCGCAGGGCTTGACCCCCGGGAGCTCACGGCGGTGTCCTACCGCGGCCCGCGCTGGCCCGGCGAGATGCGCCTGGCGACGAAGTCGGCGGGCGGGCGCCGGCGCGCCTACCCCGACTACTTCGACCGGCTGATGGCGGCGCATACGCCGCCGCGCTGCCGCTTGTGCCCCGATGCGCTCGCGGAGCTCGCCGACGTCTCCGTCGGCGACGCCTGGCTCGCACGCTTCATCGAGGATCCCGCCGTCGCCGACGGCGTTTCCGATGTGGTCGCCCGGACGCCTGCCGGCCTGGCCTTCATCGAAGAGCTGGCCGCCGAGCACCTGACACTGAAGGCGGCCACGCCGGCCGAGGTCGTCGCCTCGCAGGCCGAGACGTATCGCAAGAAGCGGCTCGTGCTGCAGGGCCGGCGCCGGCTGCGCGCCCTCGCCGGCCGACCCGTGCCCGAGTACCCGGGTCTGGCCCTCGAGCCCCACCTCCGCCACATCGTCGCCGGCCTCGGGGACCTCGCCGAAGAGAGGTTCTTCCGCACCGTCGCCGCCCTCCGCTACCCGTGAGGTGACACGCATGGACATCGAAGAAGTCCGCACGGCGGCCGCCGGGATGATGCCGGAGGTGCTCGCCGACCTCGGGGAGCTGGTCCGGCACCCCTCGGTGGCCTTCCCCGGCTTCCCGGCGGCGCCGGTGCTGGCGGCCGCCGAGGCCACCGCCGCGCTCTTCCGGCGGGCCGGAGTGGCGGCCCAGCTGCTCGACATCCCCGGCGGCTACCCGGCCGTGTGGGCCGAGCTGCCGGCGCCGCCGGGCGCGCCGACGGTGCTGCTCTACGCCCACTACGACGTGCAGCCGGCGGCCGAGGCCACCTGGACCAGCGACCCGTGGGCGCTCACGGAGCGCGGCGGGCGCTGGTACGGGCGCGGCGCGGCCGACGACAAGTCGGGCATCGCGATGCACGCGGCCGCGCTGCGCCTCTTCGGCGGCCGCCCGCCGGTGGGCGTCAAGCTCGTCGTGGAGGGCGAAGAGGAGACGCGGAGCCACCTCGACGAGTACGTGGCCGCGCACCCGCGGCGGTTCGCGGCCGACGCAATGATCATCGCCGACATGGGCAACCTCGAGGTCGGCGCGCCGCTCCTCACCACTTCGCTGCGCGGTGCCGTCGAGGTGCTGGTCACGGTGCGCACGCTCGACCACGGCCTGCACTCGGGCGAGTTCGGCGGCCCGGCGCCCGATGCGATGATGGCCCTGGTGCGCATCCTCGACAGCCTCGTGGACGCCCGCGGCGACGTCGCCGTGCCCGGCCTCCTGAGCTCCGAGTGGCCGGGCACGCAGTACGACGCCGCCGACTTCCGCCGGCACGCCGGCATGCTTGACGGCGTCGAGCTGATCGGCAGCCACCCCGTGGCGTCGCTGCTCTGGGCGCGGCCGACGGCGACCGTCCTGGCCGTCGACGCGCCGGCGGTGGACAAGGCCTCCAACACGCTGCTCCCGGAGGCCCGGGCCAAGGTGAGCGTCCGCATCCCGCCGGGCCAGGACCCGCGGGAGGCGGCCCGCGCCGTGGAGGCGCACGTGCGCCGGGTCACGCCTTGGGGGGCGCACGTCACGGTCGCGTGCCCGCACCTCTCGGGCGCCTTCGCGGCGCCCACCGGCGGCCCTGCCCTGGCCGCCGCCCGGCGCGCCCTCGAGGCCGCCTACGGGGCGCCCTGCGACGAGGTCGGCACGGGCGGCTCCATCCCGCTCCTCGGGGTGCTGCAGCGGGCGGCGCCCGCGGCGGAGTTCCTGCTGTTCGGCGCCGAGGACCTCGCCGAGGCGCGCATCCACGGCGCCGACGAGAGCGTCGACGCCCGCGAGCTGGAGCGCATGATCGTCGCCGAGGCCCTCACCCTCCAGTACCTGGCGGAGGCTGCCGGAGGATGAAGCCGGGGGCCCGGCGACGTAGAGTACAGCGGGCGATGCAGAGCAACCATGAGAGACGGGGCGAGTGGCATGAGTACACGTAACCTGGACAAGCTCTTCGACCCGAGGAGCATCGCCGTCATCGGCGCCAGCAACAAGAAGGGCTCCGTCGGTTACATCCTCCTGCGCAACCTCATCGGCGCCGAGTACGAGGGCATCGTCTTCCCGGTCAACGTCGCCGCCCAGTCGGTGCAGGGCATCCAGGCCTATGCCTCGATCAGCCAGGTGCCGCGCAAGATCGACCTGGCGGTGATCGCCGTCCCGGCCAAAGCCGTCCCCGAGATGATGCGCGAGTGCGGCGAGGCCGGAGTGGCCGGCGCCGTCATCGTGAGCTCCGGCTTCAAGGAGATCGGCGCCGCCGGCAGGAAGCTCGAGCGGGAGGTGTGCACGATCGCCGAGAGCTACGGCATCCGCATCATGGGCCCCAACTGCCTCGGCTACATCCGCCCGGCCCTCAACCTCAACGTGACCTTCGCCCACGTCATCCCGCCGGCCGGGCGCGTGGCCTTCTTCAGCCAGTCGGGCGCCCTGGGCACCGCGATCCTCGACTGGGCGGCCGCCAACCAGGTGGGCTTCAGCGCCTTCGTCAGCGTCGGCTCCATGGCCGACGTCGACTTCGGCGACCTCATCGACTACTTCGGCGCCGACCCGCACACGAGCAGCATCATCCTCTACATCGAGTCGATCACCGACGCGCGCAAGTTCATGAGCGCCGCCCGCCACTTCGCCAAGAGCAAGCCGATCATCGTGGTGAAGAGCGGCCGCACGGCGCGCAGCGCCCTGGCGGCCGCCTCCCACACCGGCGCCCTGGCCGGCGACGACACGCTCTACAGCGCCGTCTTCCGCCGCGCCGGCGTGGTCCGCGTCGACGAGATCGAGGACCTCTTCGACGCCAGCGAGGCCCTGAGCCGCGTGAGCAGCCCGCGCGGGCCGCACCTCGGCATCGTGACCAACGCCGGCGGCCCCGGCGTGATGGCCAGCGACCGCCTCCTCTACCTGGGCGGCGAGCTCGCCGAGATCGCCCCCGAGACCGACGAGAAGCTCGCCGCCTGCCTGCCCGGCTTCGCCGCCCGCGGCAACCCCGTGGACGTCGGTGGGGACGCCGACGCCCAGCGCTACGCCGCGGCCGCCCAGGCGCTCATCGACGACCCCAACTGCGACGGCGTCCTCGCCATTCTCACGCCGCAGGCGATGAGCGACCCCACGGCCACGGCGCAGGCGCTGGTCGAGGTGTCGCGCACCCACCAGCTCAAGCCGCTCCTCACCTCGTTCATGGGCGAGATCAAGGTGGCCGACGGCAACCGGATCTTCCGCGACGCCCACGTGCCGACCTTCGACACGCCCGAGGACGCCGTGCGCGCCTACATGTACATGTACCAGTACACGCGCAACCTGGCCAACCTCTACGAGACGCCGGCCGACATCCTGCAGGACTTCGAGCCCGACCGCGACGCCGTGAAGCGCATCTTCGTCAACGTCGCCCGTGACGGTCGCGCGATCCTCAGCGAGCCCGAGGCCAAGAACGTGCTCGAGGCCTACCAGATCCCGACGGTCAAGACGGTGGTCGCGACCACGGCGGAGGAGTGCGCCAAGGCCGCCGAGGACATCGGCTTCCCGGTGGCCATCAAGATCCTCAGCCACGACATCACCCACAAGAGCGACGTCGGCGGCATCGCCCTCAACGTGCGCTCCGCCCCCGAGGCCGCCAACCAGTTCGCCAAGATCCTCGAGCGCGTGAAGCTCGCGGCGCCCGCGGCCAAGATCATCGGCGTCGCCGTGCAGGCCATGAGCCGCGGCGGCTACGAGGTCATCGTAGGCTCCAAGAAGGACCCCACCTTCGGCCCGGCGCTGATGTTCGGCATGGGCGGCACCGGGGTCGAGCTCTACCGCGACGTGGCCGTGGACTTCCCGCCCCTCAACCAGGCCCTGGCGCGCTCGATGATCCGCAGCACCAAGGTGTCGCGCCTCCTGGAGGGCTTCCGCGGCAAGGAGCCGGTCGACATGACCGCGCTCGAACAGGCGATGGTCAAGGTGAGCTACCTCCTCGTCGACTTCCCCGAGATCCTCGAGATGGACATCAACCCCCTGCAGGTGCGCGCCGACGGCCTCTGCGCCCTCGACGCGCGCCTGGTCATCGAGCCCAAGGACGTGCGCAAGATCGTCCTCCCCGGCTCCCATCTCATGATCCCGATGTACCCGAGCAAGGACGAGTGGACGGTGCCGGTCAACGGCGACCGCATCAAGATCCGCCCCATCAGGCCCGAGGACGAGCCGCTGTGGGCCGAGATGATCGAGTCGCTCTCGCCGGCCACCGCGGAGTACCGCTTCTTCGGCCCGGTGCGCGAGGTCACCAAGGCGATGATGGTGCGCTACTGCCACATCGACTACGACCGCGAGATCGCCCTGGCCGCCGTCTCGCAGCCCAAGGGCAAACGCAAGATGCAGATGATCGGCGTGGGGCGCATCACGCTCGAGTCGGCTGACTCCAAGGAGGGCGAGTTCGCGATCCTCGTGCGCGACGACTACCAGCGCAAGGGCATCGGCAGCAAGCTCATGGAGGCCCTCATCCAGGTGGCGCGCGAGCGGCACGTGGCGGAGATCTTCGGCCACGTGCTGGCCGCCAACCCGGGCATGACGCGCTTCGCCGAGAACCTCGGCTTCGACATCCGCCCCGGCGACGAGCCGGACGTGCGGCGGCTGGTCCTGCGGCTCTAGGGCCGGGCCGCCCTCGCATCTCATTGGGTTCAAGTCAGCGCAGGGTGGGCGCGCCCACCGGATCGGCGATCGCGCGGCGGCGATGGGCTGGCCGACCACCGTTCGCTTCGAGCCATGTGCGGATCGTGCG
>JBAZPK010000090.1:0-9092 GCA_041648235.1 Thermoleophilia bacterium | reverse complement strand
CGAGCTTCACCCGCGAACGCGCGTGTTCAGACCTGGGGCATCTCACCTTCGCTGCGCTGCTCCTCGGCATGAGCCGAGTCTTGCAGCTGCCTCGGATGGATTAGCCCAACGGTATGCGAGGGCTGGCCTCTGCTAGAGTCTCCGCACTCGTTCCAGCCCGTCGGCTCAGGCAGATCGCTCGTCTCTGGAGGTTGGTCAATGACCGCTACGCCCGCGCACATGAAGCACATGCCGCACTTCCTCGGCCCAGTGGCTCCGATCACGGTCGAGACGGCGGAGGGCAGCTGGGTCACCGATACGGACGGCAACCGGTGGCTCGACTTCGTCATGGGCATCGCCGTGGTGAACACCGGGCACTGCCACCCCAAGGTCGTCAAGGCCGTGCAGGAGCAGGCCACCAAGGTCGCCCACGCGCAGATGAACATCTACCGGCACCAGCCGATGCTCGACCTCGCCGAGAAGCTCATGGAGATCCTGCCCGAGGGCATGGACCAGGTGATGTTCGCCAACTCCGGGGCGGAGGCCGTCGAGAACGCCGTCAAGCTCGCCAAGCAGGCCACCCGGCGGCCGGGCATCATCGCCTTCCAGGGCGCCTTCCACGGCCGCACTCACCTCACGATGGCGCTCACCGATTCGGCCGTGCACTACCGTGGCCACCACGAGCCGCTGGTCGGCGGCATCTACCACGCCCGCTACTGCTACCCGTTCCGCACGCCCGCCAGCGAGGACCCGACGGCCTACGCCATCGAGGACGTGCGCCGCGTGCTGCGGGCCGAGATCTACGGCGACGACGTGGCCGCCATCATCGTCGAGCCGATCCAGGGCGAGGGCGGCTTCATCGTGCCCACGGCCGAGTTCATGCGCGAGCTGCGTGCCATCGCCGACGAGATCGGCGCCCTGCTGATCATCGACGAGATCCAGGCCGGCATGGGCCGCACCGGCAAGTGGTTCTGCCACGAGCACTACGGCGTCAAGCCCGACATCATGACCCTGGCCAAGGGGATCGGCTCCGGGTACCCGCTGGGCGCCATCGCGGCGCGCCAGGAGCTGTGGGACCGCTGCCTGCCGGGTTCCATGGGGGGCACCTACGGCGGCAACGCCGTGGCCTGCGCCGCCGGGGTCGCGACCATCGCGGCGATGAAGGAAGAGGGCATGCTCGCCAACGCCGCCCGGCAGGGCGAGAAGTTCCGGGCGTACTTCGAGGGGAAGATGGCCCAGTACCCGTGCATCGGCGAGGTGCGCGGCAAGGGCCTCATGATGGCCATCGAGTGCGTGCAGCCGGGCGGCAAGGAGCCCAACACCGCCGCCGCCAAGGCGTTCATCGCCGAGTGCGTCAAGCGGCGCCTCATCGTCATGGGGGCCGGCTCGTACGGCAACGGCGTCCGCCTGCTGCCGGCGCTCAACCTCAGCGATGCCGATTTCGACGTCGCCGTCGGCATCTTCGACGAGGCCGCCAAGGTGGCGTTCGCCTGACCCGCGGCTCGCCGCAACTACCGAATCAGCCCGCGACGGGCCGGGGCGCCGAGGCGCCCCGGCCCGTCGCCGTCTTGGCGCCGCGGCCGGTTCCGGCCGCTCCGGCAGCCGTGCTACACTCTCGCCCGATGAGCACTCCGCAGTCGCCAGCCCCCCGGTTCACCACGCGCGTGCGCGTGCGCGACGCCGAAGCCGACTCTGCCGGCGTGGTCCACGGCGGCATCTGCCTCACGTGTTTCGAGGTCGGGCGCGGCTCGCACCGGTTCGCGCGCCTCGCGGTGGCCGAGGAGGGCGCCGCGTGAGCGACCCTTCAGGCCGGGGCGGCGACCTGCCGCCGGATTTCGCCACGAACCTGCCCGACGACCTCGAGGTGCGGCACTGCTACCGCCACCCGCAGCGCGAGACGGGCGTCTCGTGCTCCAACTGCGGGCGGCCCATCTGCCACGAGTGCATGATCCCGGCGCCTGTTGGGTTCCGCTGCCCGGAGTGCGTCCGGGAGCAGAGCGCCGGCGCCCCGCGCGCCAGGGTGGTCACCCGCGGCCAGATCCGCTCGCGCTGGGGTGCGGCCGGCATGGGCGGCAGCCGCGGCATGTCGGTCACCAAGGTGCTCGTGGCCATCAACGTCGTCTTCTTCTTCCTCGAGCTCGCCGTCGGCGCCAGTGGCGTCATGGGCGGCGGCTCCGCCAAGGCGCTCATCGACCTCGGCGCCCTCGTGCCCGCCTTCGTCTTCGTCCAGCACGAGTACTGGCGCCTGTTCACGAGTGCCTTCCTGCACCTGGGGCTCCTGCACCTCGCCTTCAACATGTGGGCTCTGTGGGTGATCGGCGACTATGTGGAAGCCACCCTGGGGCGCCTCAAGTTCGTCATCCTTTACTTCGTCTCGGCCGTGGCGGGCTCCGTGCTGGTCCTCGTCGCGGCGCCCGCGGTCGGGCTCACGGTGGGCGCCTCGGGGGCGGTCTACGGCGTGTTCGGCGCCCTGGCTGCCCACGCCTACATCAACCGTACCCGCGACCCAAGGTCGCGGGCCATGCTCGGCAACGTCGTCTTCCTGATCGTCATCAACCTCGTCTTCACGTTCTCGTCGAGCGTCGTGTCGTGGCAGGCGCACATCGGCGGCCTCGCCGCCGGGGCGGCGACGATGTTCCTGTTCACCCTGGGGGGGCGCAAGGACCCGCATGGCCGCTTCGACTCCGGCGACCTGGTCGGCGCCCTCCTGATCGTCGGCTTCCTGGTCGCGCTCACCTGGTGGCGCGTGACCACGTTCGTCGCGTGACGCCGACGGGCGCGGAGGCCTCGAGGGGGCTCGGCGCGCCGCCGCTTGTCGAGCCGCGCGCCACCCTGGTGCCCGCGGAGGAGACCGGGGCCCGCCTCCGCGGCCTGCAGGCCGTGCTGGCGGGCGCCGGGCTCGACGCCGCGGTCATCGTCCAGAACGCCGACCTCTACTACTACAGCGGCACCATCCAGGCGTCGTACCTGTACGTGCCGGTCGCGGGCGAGGCCACGCTCTTCGTGCGCAAGCTGGCGGCGCGAGCGCGGCTCGAGTCGCCGCTTGAAGCGGTCGTCGAGCTGGCCGGCCTCCGCGAGCTCCCCGGCCAGATCGGCGCCCGCTACGGCGCGCCGCCCCGGCGCGTCGGCCTGGAGCTGGACGTGCTCCCGGTGGCCCACTTCCGCCGCCTCGAGAAGCTCTTCCCGGAGGCGGCGTTCACCGACCTCGGCCGCGACATCGTGCGCCAGCGCGCCGTCAAGTCGCCCTGGGAGGTGGAGCGCATCCGTGCCGCCGCCGGCATCGCCGTGGAGGTCGACCGCCTCATCCCCGGGCTGCTCCGCGAGGGGCTCAGCGAGGCGGAGTTCGCGGGGCTCGTGGAGGCCGAGGCGCGTCGCCTGGGGCACGAGGGCATCATCCGCATGCGCGGCTTCAACCAGGAGATGTTCTACGGCCAGCTGCTCAGCGGCGTGAGCGGCTGGGCGGCGAGCTACCTGGACACGCCGCTCGCCGGTACCGGGCTGAGCCCGGCGGTGGGCCAGGGCGTCAGCTACAAGCCCATCCGCCGCGGCGAGCAGGTCGTCTTCGACTTCGTCCCCGTGCGCGAGGGGTACATCGCCGACTTCACGCGCATCTTCTCGCTGGGCGAGCCGGTGCCGGCGCTGCGCCGCGCCTACGCGGCCGCCCTCCGGATCCAGGCGGACGTGGCCGCCGCGGCCCGGCCCGGCGTCAGTTGCCGGGCCCTCTACGAGCTGGCCCTGGCGGGCGCGGCCGACGAAGGTCTGGCCGAGTCGTTCATGGGCCACGGCGCCGCCCAGGTGCGCTTCATCGGCCACGGCGTCGGCCTTGAGCTCGACGAGCTGCCGGTGCTCGCCGGCAGCGACCTCGAACTGGCGGAGGGCATGGTGTTCGCCCTCGAGCCGAAGTTCGTCCTGCCCGGACTCGGCGCCATCGGCATCGAGAACACGTGGCTGGTCACCGCCGCCGGCCTCACCGTGCTCACCGAGGCCCCGGAGCACATCCGCGTCGTCGGCTGAAGGCCGCCCCGCGGGGCAAGAGCAGGCGCGGCGGGGCGCTCGCCCCGCGGCAGCGACGAGGAGGGGATATGGAGCAGCTCACCGACGCCGTCTGGGTGCATGAGATCGTGGCCGAAGGCTTCTCGACCGTCTGCGCGGTGGCCCTCACCGGCTCGCGGGCCTTCGTCGTCGATACGCTCGCCGGCCCGGCCGACGTGGAGCCCGTGGCGGCCCTGGTGCGCGAGCGCGCCGGCGAGCGTCGCGTCGTGGTCGTGAACACCCACCATCACTGGGACCACGTCTACGGCAACGCTGCCTTCCCGGGCGTCGACCTCGTCGCCCAGCGCGCCTGCCCGCGGCTCCTCGAGGCTCAGCTCGCCAGCGCCGACGAATCGCTGCCGCTGCCGCCGAGCGCCGGAGTGCCGCTGCCCAACGTCACCTTCGGCGACCGCCTCACGTACGTCGACGAGGACGAGGCCGTCCACCTCATCGGCACGCCCGGGCACAGCGAAGACTCGCTGGTCGTCTTCCTGGCGGGCGCCGGCATCCTGTTCGGCGGCGACACCGTCGAGTGGCCGCTGCCGAACTTCTCCCAACGTGGGGGCCTGGAGCCCTGGGTGACCAACCTGCGCCGCCTCAAGCAGCTCCCGCTGCGGCTCGTCGTCCCCAGCCACGGCCCCGCCATGGACAAGCACATCATCGATGCCAACGAGCGCTACGTGGCGGGGGTGCGCGAGGCCGTGACGGAGGCCAAGCGGGCCGGCGCCGCCCGTCACGAGCTGGACCTGGCGGCGGCACGGTTCCTCGACGCCGGCGTCGAGCTCGACGAGGTCTACGCCGGGGTGCACCGCGCCAACCTCGTCTGGGCCTGGGACGAGGTGTGACCGCCGCCAGCAGGGCACGAGTCGTCAAAGTGGACATTTCATGCCACTTAAGGTAGAAATGGCGCATGAAGCTCTCTACCCAAGCCGACTACGCGGTGCGCGCGGTGTTCGAGCTGGCGCGCCACGCGCCTGGGGCCGTGCTGCACACCCGTGACATCGCCGCCGCGCAGCGTATCCCCGGCGGCCGGCTGGCCAAGGTCATCCAGGAGCTCGCGCACGCCGACCTGGTGCGCACCCAGCGCGGTCAGCAGGGCGGCGTGATGCTGGCGCGCCCCGCGGAGCGCATCACCGTGCGCGACGTCTACGAGGCTGTGGAAGGCCCCATCCTGCTTTGCCGCTGCCGCCAGCGGGTAGAACTGTGCGGCGACGATCGCTGCGACACCCACGCGTTCTGGCAAGGTGTCGAGACGCTCCTCTCCGAGGAGCTCCAGAGTGTGACGTTCGCGGCCCTGGCCGATCCACGGCGATCTGCGCCTGGGACGAGCGGCCGCCCGCAGACGACGAGGAGGTGACAACAGAATGACTGAGATCAAGGAGCAGGTCGAGAAGGCGCTCGGTGACATCCGCCCGGCCCTGCAGGCCGACGGTGGCGACATCGAGCTCATCGACGTGCAGGACGGAGTGGTCCAGGTGCGCCTCCAGGGCGCCTGTGCCGGCTGCCCGATGTCGCAGCTTACGCTGACCAACGGCGTGGAGCGGCATCTCAAGAACGTGGTGCCCGGCGTCGAGCGGGTGGAGAACATGGCGATGTGAGGCAGGCGCCTCGAGCGTGACGCGGCGGCCGGCGAGCCTGTGAAAGGGGCTCGCCGGCCGCCGCCCTCTTCCGTCGGCCGGGCGCGGCTCCGGCGCGGCGGCGCGGCTGCCGCCCTTGAGCCTTGGCCGCGCCTGGCCCGGCTTCGCGGCGCAGGCGCGGCGTATACTAGCCTTCCGCGCCGCTGGGGCCCGTCAGGGTGCGGCCGGGGCTCGCCGTGCGGGGGCCAGGGCGGCGCACGATGAAGAGGAGGCAGCTGTGGCGGCGGAGAGTGAGAACCCCTCGCGCGCCGACGAGTACCGCGGCCGGCAGGCGACGAAGCAGGCGACGCAGGCCTCGCACGAGGAGTTCCTGCCCGACCCGCTCGCCGCCGAGCTGGCCGATGCCGACCTCCGCGATCCGGCGCTCTACGTCAACCGCGAGCTCAGCATGCTCGATTTCTTCGAGCGGGTGCTGTACGAGGCTCGCGACCCCGGCAACCCGCTGCTCGAACGGGTCAAGTTCGTCGGCATCGTCGGCTCGATCCTCGGCGAGTTCTTCATGGTCCGCATCGCCGGCCTGCGCCAGCAGGTTGAGGCCGGCGTCACGGAGTTGTCGGCCGACGGCCACACGCCGCAGCAGCTGCTGCCGATCCTGCAGGACCGCGCCTGGGCCATCATGAAGGACGCCCGGCGCTGCTTCTCCGAGCTGCTGCCGGAGCTCGACGCGGCCGGGGTCCACATCCTGGACCACGAGCGCCTGGCGGACGGCCAGCGCGCGGCGCTCGACGAGTACTACCGGGCCCAGGTCTTCCCGGTGCTCACCCCGCTCGCCTTTGACCCCGGCCGGCCCTTCCCGCACATCTCCAACATGAGCCACAACCTGGCCGTGCTCATCCGCGACCAGACCGGGGAGGAGCGCTTCGCGCGCGTTAAGGTGCCGCCGTCCCTGCCCCGCCTCGTGCCGGTCCCCGCGCCGGACGGGGTGGCGCAGCGCCGGGGGGCGGCCGCGCCTGCGGCGGGCGGCCCCGAGGGTTGGTTCACGTGGCTGGAGCAGATCATCGCCGCCCACCTCGACACGCTGTTTCCGGGCCTGGAGGTCGTGGCGTCGTACCCCTTCCGGGTGACCCGCGACGCCGAGCTCGCGATCCAGGAGCTGGAGGCGGACGACCTGCTCGAGACCATCGAGCGCTTCGTCCGCCGCCGCCGCTTCGGCTCGGTCGTCAGGGTCACAGTCGACGAGACGA
Organism: Thermoleophilia bacterium; assembly: GCA_041648235.1. Lineage (GTDB taxonomy): Bacteria > Actinomycetota > Thermoleophilia > UBA2241 > UBA2241 > CAIXSE01. Next base: position 2,260 of record JBAZPK010000090.1, on the reverse strand, counting down.
TGCCGGAGCGCATCCGCGGCATCCTCAGCGAGAACCTGGAGCTGGGGCCGCGCGACCTCTACGAGGTGCGGTCGCCGCTCGGCCTCAGCAGCCTCTGGGACGCGGCCAGCGCCGACCGGCCGGACCTCAAGTTCGCGCCGCTCGTGCAGACGGTTCCGCCGTCGCTGAACGGCGTCGAGGGCAGCGACATCTTCGCGGCCATCCGGCAGCGCGACGTGCTGCTCCTCCACCCCTACGATTCCTTCGACCCGATGGTGGAGCTCATGCGCGCCGCCGCCAACGACCCCGACGTGCTGGCCATCAAGCAGACGCTGTACCGGGTGGGCCGCAACGCGCCGGTGGTGGAGCAGCTCATGGAGGCCGCGGCCAACGGCAAGCAGGTCGCGGTGCTCGTGGAGCTCAAGGCGCGCTTCGACGAGGAGAGCAACATCGGCTGGGCCAAGGCGCTGGAGCACGAAGGGGCGCACGTCGTCTACGGCCTGATCGGCATGAAGACCCACTGCAAGGCGCTGCTGATCGTGCGCCGCGAGGGCGACCGCATCCGGCGGTACACGCACCTCGGCACGGGCAACTACAACAGCGTCACGACGAAGCAGTACACGGACCTCGGCTACCTCACGGCCGACGACGAGATCGGCGCCGACGCCGCCATGGTGTTCAACCAGCTCACCGGGTATGGAGTCACCAGTGACTACGGCAAGCTGCTCGTGGCGCCCGTGAACCTGCGCCAAGGCATGGAGGCCCGCATCGACCGCGAGATCGAGCACGCCCGGCGCGGGGAGGAGGCGCACCTCATCTTCAAGATGAACTCGCTGGTCGACAAGCCGATGATCCGACGCCTGTACCGGGCTTCCCAGGCCGGGGTGAAGGTCGAGCTCAACGTGCGCGGGATGTGCTGCCTGCGCCCGGGCCTCCCGGGGATCAGCGAGAACATCAGCGAGCGCAGCGTCGTGGGGCGCTTCCTCGAGCACAGCCGCATCTACTGGTTCCGCAACGGCGGCGACGAGGAGATCCTGCTGGGGAGCGCCGACCTCATGCCGCGTAACCTCAACCGCCGGGTGGAGGTCCTCTTCCCGGTGCGGGACGGCGGCATCGTGCGGCGCCTGCGCGACGAGGTCCTGGCGAAGTACCTCGCCGACAACGCCAAGACCAGGGTGCTCAGGCCCGACGGCGCCTGGGAGCACATCTGGCCCGGTGAGGGCGAGGATCCGCTCAACGCTCAGGAGTGGTTCGTCGCCCAGGCCAGGGAGAACGCCTGCCTCGAGGAGGCGGGGGCGTGAAGCGCGTCTACTTCCTGCGCCACGGCAAGGCGGTGTCGCGCGCGGCCTGGGGCGACGACGACGCGCTGCGGCCGCTCACGCCGGACGGCGAAGTGGAGATGCGGCGCGAGGCGAAGGCCTTGAAAGGGCTGGGCCTCGCGCCGGACCTCATCGTCACGAGCCCGCTGGAGCGGGCTCGGCGCACGGCCGCGATCGTCGCCGAGGCGCTGGGCCTGAGCGACCGGCTGGTCGAGGACGAGCGCCTAGCGCACGGCTTCGACGCGCGTGCCCTGGGCAGGATCGCCGCCGCGCATCCGGAGGCCGAGCACCTCATGGTGGTGGGCCACGAGCCCGAGTTCAGCGCCGCCCTGGCGGCCCTCGTGGGCGGCGGCGCGTACGTGATCAAGAAAGGCGGCCTGGCGCGCGTCGACCTCCCCGATCAGTCGCTCAAGCGCGGCGTGCTCGTGTGGCTGCTCACGCCGGCGCTGCTCGGCGGGGAGTGACGGTGGAGGTCGAAGCCAAGTTCACGGTGTCCGACGAGGCGGCGTTCGCGCGCCTCGAGGCGGCCGCCGAGCTCGCCGGCTACGCGCTCGAGGCCGGCGAGCCGCGGCAGGACCGGGACACCTTTCTCGATACTCCCGGGCGCGCCTTTCTCGCCGCCGGCTACTACCTGCGGCGTCGCGAGACCGGCGGCGGCGTGCGCCTCGCCCTCAAGCAGCTTGCCGCCGCCGAAGACGGCGTCATGCGGCGTGAGGAGCTGGAGGCGCTGGTGGCCGCCGACGTGCCCGTCGGCGAGTGGCCGGCGGGGGTCCTGCGCGAGCGCGTCGAGAAGATCGCCGGCGGTGAGCCGCTCGAGCCGCTGCTGACGCTCGGCCAGGAGCGCCGGGCGCGCCGCGTCACCCGCGGCGGCGCCGAGGTGGCCGAGCTCAGCCTGGACCGCGTCCTCGTGGCGGCCGCCGACGGCGAGCACCGCTGGCTGGAGGTCGAGGTGGAGACCCGCG
>JBAZPK010000089.1:0-9404 GCA_041648235.1 Thermoleophilia bacterium | reverse complement strand
CGAGCCAGCACCGGCCGGCGCCCAGGGACGCATCATGCCCGTCGGCGCGCCCGGCGAGGGCGAAGCTGCTGGGCGCCGAGCTGGCCGCGGTCTCGGCGGCGGCGCCCTCGGCGCCAAGCAGCTTCAGCGCCGCCACGTGGATGCGGCGCACGTCCTCCTCGCTCAAGACTCGCAGCGCCAGCCGTGCCGGCGCCGTCAGAAGAGGCCGCGCTGCCACCGGGCGGCCTCCGGGCTCGGTCATGAGCCGCCTCCCGAGGCCTCCGCGAGCACCTGTCGCAGCTGCTCACGGATCGATGCTTCAAGGGTGAAGCCGCGCGGCGCGGCGCGCAGGGCCTCGGTGCGGGCAAGCACGCGCTCCTTGAGCGTGCTCGCTCCGGCCGCCCGCCAGCGCTCGTGCGTGGCCCGGTCAAAGAGCGTCGGCCGCCACGCGTCGCGATGGTGACGGCGTGTGTAGGCGCGCCCCAGGTGGCTACCACCCGGGCCGACGGCGTCGATCTCGTTCAGGGCCAGTGCCTCATCGCCGACGCCGACCTCCACGAGGAGCTCCCGGGCGTAGCCGACGAGCTCGTCGCCGAGCATCATGGTCTCGTAGCTGCTCTGCAGTCCGCTCTCCAGGTAGCCCACGTCGTGCAGCAGCGTGGCCCGGCTCAGAGCGCCGAGCACCGCCGTCATGCCCGCCTCGGCCGCCCACTGCTCGTCGAAGGTCTTGGCGTCGGCGACGGCGGCGTAGGCGAAGCTCGGAAGTCCGTAGAAGCGCGCCAGGTCGGTGGCGGCGGCGTTGCCGAGCAGATGCTCGGGGGCGCCGTAGACGTCAACGGCGGTGCGCATGTCGAAGGCCCCGCAGCCGGCGCCGTAGACGAAGGGCGCCCCGGCCTTCCTGAGCTGGTGGACGACAAGGCCGCTGAGGGTCTCGGCGTTCCCCACCACGACGGTCGCCGCGATGGAGGCCGGCGCCGTGGTGCCGGCAGCCGGCGCCGGCGCGTACACGAGGGGGATCTCGAGCTCGGCGCACGCCAGCACCTTGTCGAGCGCCTCCGCCGAGTGCACGAGCGGCGGGTTCGGCATCGCGTAACAGCCGAAGCTGTGGGCTTCGCCGCACAGGGCGGCCATGTCTCGCATGCGGCGCAGGCTCAGGCTGTCGTGCGCCGTAGTGAGCAGCGGCTTGCGCGTGCCGGCCAGCATGGCGGCGAACTGAGCCAGGTCGCCGGCCCGGGAGGGCACGTCGCTCGGCAGGCCCATGCTCATGACGAAGTCGATGTTGGGCAGCTCCTCGGCCAGGCCGGCCATGCCTTCGACGTCCGCCGCGGTGGCCCGCCGCCGGCGGCCTGTGTCAGGGTCGGCGACGTACACGCAGTCCGAGCCGGTGCCGAAGTAGCTGTGGCCGTCGGCGAGCTCGAGGGTGCCGCACTCGCCGCGCCGCGCGTGGCCGCGTCCTCCGCCGTCGGCGCCGCGCCCGGGCATCGAGAAGCGGCGCGGCGCCGCCTGCAGGGCCTCGTCGACGAGCGTGGCTGGGATGCGGGCGCGCGTGCCGGCGAGGCGCGCGCCCGCCTCCCCGAGCAGCTCGCGGGCGCCCGGATGGCGCACCTCCACGCCCGTCTCCTCCAGCAACGCGAGGGTGGCTTCGTGGACGCGCCAGCAGGCGGCGTCGTCCCAGACTGTCAAGTGTGCTGCCGGCACGTCAGCCCTTCTCCTCGGCGGGCGTGCTCGTTGTCGGGCGACGGGCTGCCATCAGGCCCCCGCCAGCTCGCTGTCGGCGCGCGCGACGATCGCCCGCAGCTCCCGCTGCACATCCTCGGGCAGCGGCTCAGGCACGTGATTCTCAAGAATATCGTCGGCGATCTCGGTGGCCTTCTCGAGGGCGCCCGCCTTGCCCCCGCGGAGCCAGGTGTCGTACGGCGTACGGTCCCACACGGTGGGGCGCCAGATCTCCTTCATGTGCCGGCGTGTGTGCTTCTCGGCCAGGTAGGTGCCGTTCGGGCCGACCTTCCTGATCACGTCGAGGGCAAGCGTCTCGTCGTCCACGACGATGCCGCCGGCGACCTGCCGCACGATGCCGTAGATCTCTGTCTCCATGACCAGGTGTGGGTAGCTGAGGATCTTCGAGCCGTTCAGCAGGCCGGCGCCGTTCATCATGTCGGCATGGCTCATCACGCTGGCGAAGGTGCTGAGGCAGTCGTCGATGGCGGCCTGCCAGCCGGGCTCCTTGGCGCCGGTGGCCATGGTGCCCATCGCCATCGGCAGGCCGTAGAAGTGCGCGAGCTGGGTGCTGGCGGCGGCGAGCAGGTAGTCCTCTGGCGAGCCGCCGGTGTAGCCGCCGGTCTTGAGGTCGATGACGCTCGGGGCGCCGGCGACGAAGCACGGGCAGCCGGGGAAGGCGAGCTGCAGGAGGACGATACCGCTCAGCGCCTCGGCGTTTTGCACCACCAGCGTGCCGGCGAGCGTCGCCGGGCCGGTGCCGGCCGCCAAGGGCATGGGCATGAAGCCGCTGGGCAGCCCATGCTCGGCAGCCACGAGGTTGGCTTCGATATTGGGGCCGTCGTGGCCCAGCGGGTCCACGGCGCACTGCATGAAGCTCAGGATGGGCCGCGAGCGCAGCTTGTCCACATCGCCGGCGATTGCAGCGGCCATCTCGACAAGGTAGCGGGCGGGCTTCTCGCCCACTGTGGTCACCGTCTGGAAGTGCTTGCTCGTGTTGGTGAACACGGCTTCGCCGTCGTGCAGGGCCTTGGTCGCCGGCGGCACGTCCTGGCTCGTGACGACCGGGCCCCAGTAGTAGCTCAGGGCCGGCAACGCGTCCACGAAGCGGGCGCTGGTGGCTGCGTCCTGTTTGGTGCTGGGGCGCATCCCGCCGGTCTGGTGATCGTAGACGAACACGCCGGCGCCGTCGTTGCTGAGGTAGCAATGCTTGCCGTCGATGTGCAGGTCGGCCGCGGGGTCGCGCCCGGCCAGCACGTAGTCGCCCGGCGCCTGGGCCGCGGCCTCCACCACGACCGCGCGCGGAAGCTTCACGATCTGCGTGGCGCGGTCAACGGCGCAGCCATGCTGAGCAAGGATCTCGAGCGCCCTCGCGCTCGGGAAGCGGACGCCCACCTCCTCCATGATCGAGAGGGTGGCCTCGTGGATGCGTTCGAGCTCGTTGGGGTCGAGGACGTCCCACTTCAGGCGCGGGGCGATGGGGTCGATCCTGGTGGCCATGGGCTGCAACCTCGCAGGTGTCCGGTGACGGGTCGGTTGACGACTGTCGGCGGACGGACCCGGATGATTCAGGAGGAAGGTGAGGGGGCCCGGCCGCGGGGAGCGGACGGGCTTACAGACCGCAAGAGCGGTTGATCGTGCTGATGTTGATCGAGGCCGCGAGCACGGGCACAGTCTACCACCGGCCCGCGGCTCGGCAAAGCCACATCGTGGGCCCGCGTTGCAGCGGTTTTGTGCCGGCCGCGGGCCGCTTCGGGCGCCGCCGGCGCGGCCTGGCGCGGCGTCACGTTCCCGGCCGGTGCGTCTCCACCTCGGCAAGCAGCCGGCTGAGGCCGGCCCTGACCTCGACACTGAGCTCGAAGGCGCGCGGCCGGGCGCGGAGCGCCGCCACGCGCGCCTTCAGGCGATCGAGCAGCGTCGTGGCGCCCTCGGCCTCCCAGCGGTCGTGCGGCGTCCCGTCAAGCAGGTCGCTCTGCCAGATCCGGCGGAAGTGGGTGCGCGTGTAGGGCCGGGCCAGATGGTTGCCGCCCGGCCCCACGGCCTTGATCTCGTCCAGCGCGAGTGCCTCGTCGTCCACCGGGAGTTCACTCATGAACGCCTTGGCGTAGCTGATCAGGTGGTCGCCGAGCACGATGGCCTCGTAGCTGCTCTGCAGGCCGCTCTCGAGGTAGCCGACGTCGTGCAGGAGTGTGGCGCGCGAAAGCATGCCCAGGATGCTCGTCAGCGCGGCCTCGGCGCTCCACTGCCCATCCAGGGTCTTGCTGTCTGAGTGACCGGCGTAGGCGAAGCTCGGGAGCCCGTACCAGCGCGCCAGGTCCATCTGCGCCTGGTGACCCTGGTAGACGTTGGCCGACGAGTACACGTCGACCATGGTGCGCATGTTCATCGCCCCGACGCCGCCGCCCCAGACGAAGGGCGCGCCGGGCTTGGCGGCCTGGCTCAGGACGAGGCCGGCGAGCACCTCGGCGTTGGCCACGACGATCGTGGCCGTGACACTCGCCGGCGCCGTCGTGCCGGCGTTCGCCCCCGGCGCCCAGATGAGCGGCACGCCGAGCTCGGCGCAGGCGATCACCTTGCTGGCGCCGTCCTCGTCGAGCATCAGGGGCGGCACCGGCATGGCGTAGACGGCGAGACTGCCGGCCTCGCCGGCCAGGGCGCACATCCCCCGCATGCGGCCCAGGATGTGGCCGTCGCGCGGCGCCACGAGCAGGGGCTTGCGGGTGCCGCGCACCATGGCGTCCACCTGGGCCAGGTCGTCGACGGCCTGCGGCACGTCCGCCGGCAGGCCCATGCTCATCACGAAGTCGATGTGGGGGAGCACCTCGCAGAGAGCGGCCATGCCCTCCACGTCCGCCTTGCGGGCGCGGCGGCGTTCGCCGGTGTCGGGGTCACACACGTAGAGCACGTCGCTGCCGGTGCCGCAGTAGCTGTGCCCGGCGTCGAGCACCAACGGCTCGGTGTCTCCGCCGCGCGGCTTGAGCAGCCAGGTGCGCGGCGCGCTCGCGAGGGCCGCGTCGACGAGCCTCGCGGGGATGCGGACACGCGTGCCGTCGATGCGCGCCCCGGCGCCGGCGAAGAACTCGGCCGCCGGCGCGTAGCGCACCTCGACGCCCGTCTCGGCGAGGATCTCGAGGGTCGCCTCGTGGACGCGCCGGCAGGCATCGTCGTCCCAGATCGTCAGGCGGGCTGCGTTCATCACGTCGCCTCTTCCGCTTTCGGTCCCTCTGGCCCCGACGCCTTCGTCGCCTTCCCGGCACGCAGGCGCGGCGGCCGGGTGCTCATACGCCCGGCCGCCGCGTCGGGTCTGCGGCTGATCCGCCGGGCCTACTCGTCCTGGTTCGGGTCCGGCAGGTACGTCTCCATGGCCGGCGGCTGCGGCGCCGACCCGGGCAGCGGGATCTCGGCAGACGTCGGCGGCTTGCCCTCGTCGGCCTGCGAGAGGTCGGCCTCGGGCGCCTCGCCCGTCGCCACGTCGACCGGCTCCGCGTCGACCGCCAGGATCCCGAGCTCCCTGGCGTGCTCGGGCTCCTTCTCCGGGAGGATGTGGCGCAGGAAGCGCTTGGTGCGCTCATCCTTGGGGTGGTAGAACACCTCGCTCGGCGGGCCCTCCTCGACGAAGTAGCCGTCGTCCATGTACACGACGCGGTCGGCGACGTCGCGGCTGAAACCCATCTCGTGGCTGACCACGATCATGGTCATGCCGCTGGCGGCGAGGTCCTTCATCACCTTGAGCACCTCGCCGATGAGCTCCGGGTCGAGAGCGCTCGTCGGTTCGTCGAAGAGCATCAAGACCGGCTCCATGGCCATCGCTCTGGCGATCGCCACGCGTTGCTTCTGGCCGCCGGAGAGCTGGCTGGGGAAGAAGTCCATGCGCTCGGAAAGGCCCACCTTGGTCAGCAGCTCCTGAGCCCGCCTGGTGGCCTCCTCCTTCTTCACGCCCTTGACCAGGATGGGGCCCTCGGTGACGTTCTCGGTGGCGTCCTTGTGCGGGAAGAGGTTGAACTCCTGGAAGACCATGCCGCACTTCATGCGGATGTCGTGCACGTCCTTCTTGAACTGGCCACCGTGGCTGCCGCAGACGACGTGCACGCCCCCGATCTCGATCTCGCCGGTGGTGGGGTCCTCGAGGAAGTTGAGGCAGCGCAGGAAGGTGCTCTTTCCCGAGCCCGAAGGCCCGATGAGCACCAGGACCTCGCCCTTGTACACCTCGAGGTCGATGCCCTTGAGCACGTGGTTGCGGCCGAAGTACTTCTGCAGGTCCTTGACCTTGACGACCAGCTCGCGGCCCTGGGCGTCATGGCTGGGGGTCGGAGTCGACTCTTTCATGCTAGTCCTTCCCCCTTCCCTTCTCCTTCTCGCGGGCCTTGTCGCGCGCCATGCGCGTCTCGAGCTTGGCCTGCCAGAAGCTGAAGAAGATGGTCAGCGCCCAATAGAAGGCCGCCGCCACGAGCAGGGTCGAGAAGTTGTTGAGTGAGGAGGCTCCCGCGAGCTGCGCCCGGCGCAGCAGCTCCTCGACGGTGATCACCGAGACCAGTGAGGTGTCCTTGATGAGGGCGATGAAGTCGTTGCCCACGGCCGGGATCACGATCTTGAGTGCCTGCGGGAGGACGATGCGCTTCTGAGTCTGCCAGCCGCTGAGGCCGATCGCCCACGCGGCTTCGTTCTGACCCTTCGGCACCGCCTGGATGCCGGCGCGGAAGACCTCCGTGAGGTAGGCGCCGTAGTTGAGCGACAGGGCCGCGACGCCCGACCAGAAGGCCGGCGGGTTGTAGGTGTCCGGCAACCCGAACGCCCTGATGAATTCAGGGACGCCCTGGTAGATCACGATGATCTGCAGGAGCAGCGGAGTGCCACGAAAGAGCGATGTGTAGAAGGTCGCGAGCCAGTACGGGATGCGCCCGAGCGCCATTCTGAACATGTACTCGCGGCTCTGGTAACGGTCCCACGCCTGCCTGAAGGACATCTTCCTCGAGAGGCGCCCGAGAGAGCCGAACAGAGCGAAGACGCAGGCCAGGAGGATGGAGATGATCGTGAGCTCGACAGTCGCGATACTGCCGGCCGCGATATACCAGAACCACTTCTGCATCACGCTGAAGTTGATGAGGCTCCCGCCCGACGCCTCGCCCTCCGACGCGAACGTCCAGGTGTAGGTATCGACCACCCTCTTGTTCCTGGCGTCATAGACCTGAAGAGGCTGCCCGCCATCGCTGAACAGCGAGATCGCGAAGTCGAACTCGCCCTTGGCAAACTTGGGGTCGTTCCAGAGCATCTGCAAGGTCGGGTTGGACGGGGCGAGGTAGACGAGGCTGGCGGACGTCGAGAGCTCGATCGGTTCGCCATTGACGGTGAGCGTGGACGCTCCGGCGTCGAGCTTGGCGCCGTTGAGATCCAGGTTGATGTTGATCTGGTCCCCGGACCACTTCGTGCGCTGGCCGGTGGGGTCGGGGATCACCCCGAGGACGATCGGGACACCTTGCGGCGCGGAGGCGGCCGCCGCGGGCGACGGGCTCTCGCTGCCGGCCGCCAGAGCTGCGGGTGAGAGCGCGGCCAAGATGAGCGCGAGCAGTGCGGCGAACAAGCCCATGCTCGCGAACCCTGCGCGTCTGTGCATCTTCAACGGACCTTTCCTTGAAATGGCTGCGGCGGGGGCGCCGAAGAAGCCGCCCCCGCCGCGCGAAGTCAGGCGGCGCGCCCCACCAAAGGGCTCACCGTGAGATCCTCGACTACTCCTTGATGGTCAGATCGAGGCCGTTGTACCACTTCTTGGACATCTCGGTGAGCTGGCCGTTCTCGTGCATCTGCTGCACGGAGTAGGTCAGGAGGGCGACCCAATCGGCCTCACCCTTCTTGACGGCCATGCTCAGGTCCTCGTAATAGAGAGGCTTGCCCGAGAACTCCATCGGCTTGCCTTCGAGGATGGCCTGCTGGCCGGTGGGGCCGGCGGTCATCACGAAGTCGATGTTGCCGTTGAGCAGATCCGGGAAGGTGTCGACATCGGTGGTGTAGGTCTTGACGACAGCCTCGGACTTGTTCTTGAGGAAGTCGTAGTACGTGGTCTGGGCGCCCACGCCGACCGTCTTGCCCGCGAGGTCCGCGGCGCCCGTGATCTGGGTCCCGCCCTTCTTCACGAACACCTGGCCCGAGGTGTAGTAGTACGGCTCGCTGAAGTCGAGGGTCTCCCAGCGGTCCGCGACCTTGACGCCGTCGATCGCCGACGTCATGGAGCCGATCGATACGTCGTAGCGGCCGTTGTTCAGGCCCCCGGGGATGGTCTCCCAAGCGGGGTGCTCCCACTTGACGGTCAGGCCCAGGATCTCGGCCATGCCCAAGGCGACGTCGACGTCGAAGCCCACGACTTCCTTTGTCACGGGGTCGACGGAGCTCTGCGGTGCGTAGTTGGAGTCGTTGGCCACCACGACCTCGCCCTTGGTGACGATGTCATTGGCGAGGCCCGTCGGCGCGTGGCCGAGGATCTGGGTGGCGATCTCCAGCGGCGACCCCGATGGCGGGGCGCTGGACTCCGTGGCAGCTGGCTCGTCCGAACCCCCACAGGCCACGGCGACCCCCATGACCCCCACGATGGCGACCAGAAGTATGGCCACCCAGATGTAGGTCTTGCCTGTTCTCATGCCTCAGTCCTTTCCGGCTGACTTGTTCCCGACTGCCCGGGCGCATCGTCGAAACGACGTGCGCCGGGGCGCGGCCCCTGCCGCAGGCCGGGACGTATCGTGCCGCGCTCCCCCCGGCGGCCCTGATTCCGATTTATACAGCAGACTCATGAAAAGACAACCGTCGCGGGGCTCAGCCGACGCCGGCCAGGCGCCTCAAGGCGGCGTCGGCGGCGGGCGCGAGAGCCGGCGGCCGGTGCCCGGCGACGATGCGCGCCACGCGCTCGTGCGCACGAGCGATGGCTGTCTCGCGCCCCCCGGCCGCCCAGGCGCGGTGCGGCATGTCGACGTGAAGGGAAGGGCCGGCGGCCGACGTCGCGGCGCCGGCGGCCGAGCCCCCCAGGGCCGAGAGGTCGACCCCTTGGGCCACGCCGCGCGACCACGAGAGCGCGTCGACGGCCAGCGCCATCTCCTCGTAGCTGAAGATCCGGCCACCCGAGACCATGCCTACGCCGGTAAGCATGTCCACGCCGCAGGCCAGGGAGAGGTAGGTCGTGGTGGAGTCGTCGAGCGCCGATTGCCAGCCTGGCCGCTTCGCGCCCGAGGAATTCACGCCGCACTGTGTGGGGAGGCCGTAGTAGCGGCCCAGGTCGGCGACGGCAGCGCCCATGATGGTGTCCTCCGGGGCGCCGCCGGTGAAGTCGCCGGTCTTCAGGTCCATCACGCTGGGGATGAAGCAGATGAACACCGGTGCTCCCGGGAAGGCGGCCTGGATCACGCACACGGCGGCGAGGGCCTCCGCGATGCCCACCACGAGAGAACCGGCCATCGTGATCGGCGTGGTGGAGCCACCCATCGGCATCGTCACAAAGCCGACGGGCACGCCGGCGGCCGCAAAGACGAGGCCGGCGTCGAGCGTCCCGGCATCGTTACCGAGCGGCGTCACGGTGCCGAGGAGGGCGCTGATGGGCGGCGCGGCGCGAAGCTCCTCGGCGCCGCCGGCCACCACTTTCGCCATCTGCACCGCGACCTCGGCCAGGTCCGTCTCGACCACGGTCACGGTCTGCACGTGCTTGCCCGTGTTCGCAAGCGCCAGGTAGA
>JBAZPK010000088.1:0-9415 GCA_041648235.1 Thermoleophilia bacterium | reverse complement strand
GCTCGGTAGTGGGCTCCCCCTCGCGACCCACACGCTCTTCCACGAAGCAGGTCTTGCGCAGCTGGATCTCTTCGCCGAGGAAGGCGTGGATCTGTCTCGGGTTTGCATCGGCCACTGCGACAGCCAGCCCTACCTTGACTACTGTCTTCGCATCGCGCAGCGCGGCGCCTGGGTGGCCTTCGACAACATCGGAGCCCAGCTCGGGCGCCTCGAGGAGCGCATCGTCTGGCTGATCAAGGAGCTCGTCGCGCGCGGCCATCAGGATCAGGTGCTGCTCTCGCACGACGTGGGCCAGAAGCCCGAGCTCAGTTACTTCGGGGGACCCGGCTTCACACACCTGACTCGCAAGTTCATCCCTCAGCTGCTCTCAGCCGGCGTCCCAGAGGGCGTCGTCACCAAGCTCACCGTCGCCAACCCGAAGAGGTTCCTGGCCATCTCCTGAGCCTTCGGGCTCAGCGAGATCCTTCCCCGCGGCGGTCACCTCTTAGGTCCACGAGCAAGAACGAGGAGGAGGCATGCAGGACTTCAACCTCTTAGAGCGACTCGTCCAGATCAGTCCGGGGATGGAGGTCTGGTGGGATTCCTCCCCCTTGATCTTCGCGAGCTGGTGTCGTCGGATGCTGGCGAAGGCGGACCCGGGCGACCGCGAGATCATGCGCCGCCAGTTCGCGCGGATGTACGACCCGGAGAACCCTGAGCGACAGCTCTTCCGGGGCGTCACGACTAACCCCATCCTCTCCATGGACGTCATCAGGGACGACGAGCCGCGCTGGCGGTCCATCGCCGCCGACATCATGCGGGCGCACGAGGGTGTCGATGAGGAGTCCCTGTTTTGGCTCCTCTACAAAGAGGTCGTGAGGCGCGGCTCGGAGATGTACCTGCCGCTGTTCGAGGCAAGTCGCTACCGCGAGGGCTTTGTCTCAGCGCAAGTCGATCCGCGCAAGTCGTTCGACGGGGCCGTCATGCTGGAGCAGGCCTTGGAGCTGCGTTCCATCAACCCGAACGTGATGATCAAGATCCCCGGAACGACCGAGGGCTACGGGGTCATCGAGGAGCTCACGGCCAGAGGCGTCCCCACCAACAACACCCTGACGTTCGTGCTCTCACAGCTGCTTGACTGTGCCGAATCGGTGCGAAGGGGCGTCGAGCGCGCGAAGACACAGGGCGTGGAGCTCTCAAAGTGGCGTTCGGTCATCACCTACATGCTCGCCCGCTTCGGCGAATTAGGTGGGCTGCTCCAGAAGGCCGGTAGTGAGCAGAGCATCGAGCTGTCCGAGGGCGATGTGCGACTGGCGGAGCTGGCTATCCTCAAGAAGGCGTACCGGCTCATCAAGGACGGCGGGTATCAGAGCAAGCTCCTTCCCTGCTCCTTGCGCAACGGCCCCACCATCAATCGCCAGCTGAGGAGTTGGCATCTCGAAGAGATGACGGGCGCAGACCTCGTCGTGACTGTGCCGCCCTTCTACGTGGAGGAGATAGTCACGTTCCCGTCGCCTGAGAACATCGAGTACCTGGTCAACCGGATAGAAGTCGATACACCGAAGGAGCTCCTCGACAGGCTCATGCGGATACCGTACTTCGAGCGCGGCTACGAGGAGAACGGATATACGCGCGCTGAGTACAACTCGCTTCCGGGCTTGCTCATGACAGCCGAGGAGTTTTCGGGGGCGACCAACCAGATGGTCGAGTTCTCGCGGAACTGCCTGGCGAACAAGCAGGGTGCATGATTTGACCCGACGCCATGGCTCCTCCTGAAGCTCCGACGCGGATTCCATAGGGACCTCCGCCCTCAATGGGCGGGGTCATGCGGAGGCCAAGGCCCCAGGTAAGCGCTGAAACGCCGAAAGGCCATCTCAAATAGCGCTCGCCGTAAATGCGGGAATCACTGGCCGCTTGCTCGACCCAGCGCCTCGGCGACCGACACTATGATCCGCAGAGCCTCTCGGCTCCCTCCGGCCTCTCCCTTTTCGAAGTCGCCCTCGAGCTGTGCCATCGTGTTCGTAAGATGAGCGAGGCACACGACAGGCTCACGTCTTGCCTGGGCAAAGGCGTACAGAGCCGCGGCCTCCATCTCGACGGCGACTGCGCCAAGACGTCGAGCCGCTTCGATCGCGATAGCTGTCTCCCGGAAGGGAGCGTCGGTCGTCCAGCTCACACCACTCGCCACGCCCTTCCGGGCGAGCGCCGGCGCGAGCACGGCGCGCAGGTGGTCATCGATCGAGACCGAGTCCGCCGGCGGCAGGTAGTGGTCACTCGTCCCCTCGTCGCGGAGCGCCGAGGTGATCAGCAGGAAGGAGGCGTCCGCCGGGCGTTCATCGACCCTGCCGGCCGACGTCACGCTGATGAGGAGCTCGCAACCAGAGGCAAAGAGTTCCTCGGCCACAAGGACAGCGAAGGATGAACCCACGGCACGGCCGACAATGCCGAATGAGAGGCCTACGTGCTCGGATTCGAAGAGCTCGGCGTGGTAGCAGGCCCAATAGGGGCAGCTCGTGAGACGGTCGGTGCTGGCAAGATGCTCCACGATGTCGCCATCGGGCTCGAGCATGCAGACCGCCGGCACCTTACCCGCGCCGATCGACTTCTGCCGACGCGCCTCGCGCAGGAGGTGCTCCGGCGTGAAGACTGGCACGCCCCGAGTTCTACGTCGGCTGAGTTATGGCAGCTGAGTCATGGCAGGAGGGTTGCACGACGCCGGAGGTTGGAGTCTCGAAAACGCGGACGAGTGCAGAAAACGCCTGCATTTACGCCTGAAGGACGGTGGTAGCGCATACGGGATTCGAACCCGTGTTACCGCCGTGAGAGGGCGGCGTCCTAGGCCCCTAGACGAATGCGCCACGCAAGTGCGGCTGCCGCCCTGCACGGTGGAGTCGCCCCGAGCAGCGCCGGCCGCGGGACGTGGATCCGAACCTCGGATCCACGGTCCAAAGCCGCGTGTGCTACCGCCAAGCGAACCTCCAGCGGCAGCGGCGAACTAGGGTAGCACAAAGGTCAAGACCGGGAAACCCGCGCCCGGGACCGCCTGGGACCGCCCGGGAGGCCGGCTCGGCTCCGGGGCCCCACACAGTGTGCGCCACGCGCGGCACGGTGCTGGTATGCTTCCACGTGCCGGCGACCGGCCTTCTGGAGGGACACATGCGGCGCAGTGCCTCCCGGCACGACCACAGTACCCAGCACCTCACCGACCCGGCGATCTACCGCCTGCGTTCGGCGGCGGGCGACGGGTACGTCGTGCTCGGCTGGGATTACCCCGGCAGCACGCTGCTCGAGGTGCGCATCCTCAGGTCGGAGCGCGGGCCCGCGCTCGCGGCCGACGAGGGGACGGCCGGCCGAGGCGCGGGGCGCGCCGGCGGTCGCGGAGCCGGGCAGGTCGTCGTGTACGACGACGTCACCGGCTCCTGCCGCGACACCTCGGTGCGCAACGGCATCCTGTACCACTACACCGTTTTCGCACGGAGCCCCGGCGGTGAATGGCACCGCTGGGGGGAGTGCGAGCTGCGGCCCGGCGAGCCGGCATCGGCCGCCTCCCGGAGGCTGCGGCGGCGCGCCCTGCGGAGCATCCTCGGGCGCCGCCCTCGCCGCCTGCTGCCGGCCGCGGCGCTGCTCCTCACCCTTGCGGCCCTGGCTGCCAGCACCGGGCCCGCTCTGGCGGCCGCCGGCGACGAGCCGGCCGGCAAGCCCGCGGCCGGCCTCGACAGTGAGGCGCGCGCCATCGCCGAGGCCGACAGCCGCGTGGCCGCTGTGCTGGCCGGCACCGGTGCCGAGGCGAGCGTGGCGCCATGGGGCGGCACGGCCGAGGCCCCGGCCGGCGCCAGCGTGACCTACGTCTGGCCGCCGGCGCAGCGGCGCAGCGTCGCCGCTTTGTGGCCGCTGCTCGCTTCGGGCGGCAGCGTCCCGTCGCCGCCGTACGCAACTCTCAAGCATCACCTGCGGCTCGACGGGCTGACCTCCCTGCGGGTGGACGTGCTCCTGGCCGAGAGCCGCGTGCTCCAGGTGCTGCCCCTCGACGGAGAGACGCGCTTCGCGCTGCACGAGGAGACTCGGGCGCCGTTCGCCTGGCTCCCGTGGTTCACGGCGCGGCCCTGGGCGCTCGCGCCGATCTTCATCGTCGTGGCCGCCGTCGTGATCGCCCGGGCCTGGCGGCGGTCGCGGGCCTGGAACCGCCGCCTCCCCTCGATGACCCGCCACGACCGCCAGTTCATCGGCCGGCTCACGGTGATCGTGTTTCTGCTCGCCGGCCTCGCCTGGCAGATCTACGAAGCCGTGTATGCCGCCCGGGCGCCGTCCATCGACCCCGCCGGGTTCCAGGCCGGCGAGCTCGCGGCGCTCCCGCTGCTGCTCTTCCCGCCGGCACTCTTCCTCGCCGCTCTCACGCTCGAGCTCACACCGATGTCACACCGCGTGGCGTGGGGCCTGGTGGCGGTGCTGGCCGGCGCCGCCACCCTGTACAACCTCGCCGCGGCGATGACCGCCACCGTGACGACCTTGAACCTCACCAACTACGTCCTGCTCGGCGTGCTCGCGTTGCTGGCGGCGCCGCGCGCCTTCAGCGCCGGCCGCATGGGCTGGAGCCGCAACAGGGTGCCGCGGTATACGTGACCTGGGGGTGCGGGCGGCCGCAGGCTGCCCCGCGCCTCTCACGCGTCCGTCAGCGCTCGATCAGCTCGATCCAGTTGCCGTCCGGGTCGGCGATGAAGGCGATACGGTGGCCGTCGCCTTGCAGCGGCGCCGGCGGGCGGCCGACCTCGCCGCCCCCCGAGAGGAGCAGGCGAGCGTACTCGGTGTCGACGTCCTCGACGTCGAAGGCGAAATGGCCGAAACGCGTGCCGCCGTCGTAGCCGTCGTCTTTGCCCCAGTTGTAGACGAGCTCGATGGCGAAGTCGCCCTCGGGGCGGGCCATGAAGGCCAGCGTGGCCTTGTTCTTCTCGAGCTCGCTCCGGTGCTCCAGCCTCAGGCCGAGCGCCTCGTAGAAGGCGATCGCCGCCTCCAGGTCTTTGGTGCGCGTCGCCACATGCACGAACTTCATCTCGTCCTCCTCACGAAAGCGTCTGGCGGCGGCGGACGCCGCCCGCCCGAGTCGCTCCCTTGTATACTGCCGCCATGTCCATCAGCTCGTTCGACGACAGAGTACCCACCTTCGCCGCCGATGCCTTCGTCCATCCCGACGCCACGATCATCGGTGACGTCGTGCTCGAGGAGGGCGCCAACGTCTGGCCCGGCGCCGTCCTGCGCGGCGACGTGGAGCGTATCGTGCTGGGCCGCAATTCGAGTTTCCAGGACAACTCGGTCGCCCACTCCGACCCCGGCTTCCCCGTCGTCATCGGCCCGGACTGCGTCGTCGGCCACGGGGTCATCGTCCACGGCGCCACCGTCGGCGCGCGCTGCCTTATCGGCATGGGCAGCACGCTCCTCAACGGCTGCGAGATCGGTGCGGAGAGCATCGTCGGCGCCAACGCTCTGGTCACCCAGGGCAAGAAGTTCCCGCCGCGCAGCCTCATCATGGGCTCACCGGCCAAAGTCGTCCGCGAAGTGACGGACGACGACCTCAAGCCGCGCGCCGACCTCCACGGCCGCTACGTCCGGCGCTCGCGGCGCTACGCCGAGCTCGGGCTGGCCGCCGACCTGGCGGCGTTCCGCCGCTAGCCCCGCCGACCCACGGCGCGCGCATGGCTCCCGATGAGACCTTCTTCGCCGCCGACCGCCAGGCCTGGCGTGACTGGCTGGCCGCGCATCACGCCGACCGCAACGAGATCTGGCTCGTGCTGCACAAGAAGCACGTCGCCGAGCCCTGCGTGAGCATGGAGGAGGCCGTCGAGGAGGCGCTCTGCTTCGGCTGGATCGACGGCAAGCTCAGGAGCCTCGGGACGCGCAGCCACACGCTGCGCTTCTCGCCGCGCAAGCCCGGCGGCAGTTGGGCGCCGTCCAACAAGGCGCGCGTCGAGCGCCTGACCCGCGAGGGCCGCATGACGCCGCCGGGGCTCGCAGCCGTGGAGGCCGCCAGGCGCAGCGGGGCCTGGGACCGGGACGCCGACCCGGCGCGGTTCGACGAGGTCCCCGACGATCTGCGCGAGGCGCTGGGCCGCGCATATGGGGCGGCGGAGCGCTTCGCCGCCTTCACCGCGGCCCAGCGGCGCGACTACGTGCGCTGGGTGGTGCGCGCCGTGCGCCCGGAGACGCGCGCCCGGCGCGTCGCCGAGGTGGCGCGCCGGTCGGCCGCCGGCCTCAAGCCGGGCGTGCCCGGCTGATCCGGCCGGCCCTCCGGCCGTTCCTCGGCGGCCGCCTGGCGCGTCTGCCGGCTCCGCTGCGGCGCGGCGCCGGGGCAGGCTGTAAGCTAGCGGACCGGAGGCGCATCGGCGAGATGGATGGAGGAGCGCACGTGAACGAGCTGCCGGGAGAGACGGAGCCACTCGAGGGGAGCGGCGAGTCTGCGGCGGCCAGCGCCGAGTCTGCCGAAGCGCCGGATGGCGCATCGGCCGCGGCGCCGCCGAGCGGTGAGTCTGCGCCGCCGCCAGCGGTCGCGGTCACCGCCGTGCGCTCCGGCGCCGGCCGGCGCCTGATCCTCGCCGCGCTGCTGCTGCCGTGGCTGCTGGGCTACGGCATCACGGGGAGCTGGGCCGTCGCCCGCGGGGCGCTCGCCGCCGCCGACGGCCTCGATTCGCTGCAGGCCGGGTATGCGCACATCGTCTCCCCGGCGGGCCTCATCGTCGTCGGCGCCCTGCTGCTGGCCGGCTTCGGGGCGTTGCTGGCGACGGCCCTCCTCCTGGCCTTCGATCGCCGCGGCCGCGGCCGTTGGGCCTCGGTCTGTGGGGTCGCCGCCGCGCTCACGGCCGGGTCGGTGTGGGCCGCCGTCGCCGGCGGCCTGCACCCCGGCCTCTGGCTCGTGTTCTTCGCCGGCCTCGCGTACGCGGCCGCCCTGAGCGGCGTGGGGGCTCTCCGCGCCGCGGGTGCCCGCGGCCGCGGCAGGGTCGAGCGGCCATGAGCGCCGGCTCGGGCCCCCCGACGGGGCAGCACGGTGTCCCCGATGTCCTCATCGGCGGCTATCCGAGGGTCGGGTCCGGCGAGCTGCGCAGCGGCCGTCTCCTCGGCCTCTGACTGCTCGCCGGGCGGGCCGCCGGCCGGGCCGGCCAATGGCCCTCCGGGCCCCTGCCGGCCCTCGCGTTCTGCCGCTCCGACACGTTGCCGGCCTCCGGCTCCGATGCTAGCGTTAGGGCTCCACCCGTACCGACGCCGCTACTCCGGCGGCCTGCCCCCGCCGGTCCCCAAGGAGGTCCGCATGCCTGACGCAGACGGCACGCCCACGGTCGAGGAGATGAAGGCGAAGGCCTATCAGCCTATGGAAGACGCCATGAAGCTCCACCCCTTCTACAGAGGCAAGATCGAGACCACGCTCAAGTGCTGCGTGCGCGACTTCCAGGACTTCGGCATCTGGTACACGCCCGGCGTCAGCACGCCCTGCCTGGACATCAAGGACAATCCCGAGAAGGTCTACGAGCACACCAACAAGGGCAACACCGTGGCCGTGATCAGCGACGGCACGCGCGTCCTCGGCATGGGTGACATCGGCCCCAAGGCCGGCCTGCCGGTGATGGAGGGCAAGAGCCTCCTCTACAAGTACCTCGGCGGCGTCGACGGCTTCCCGCTCATGGTCGACACCAAGGATCCGGACAAGTTCATCGAGTTCGTCAAGCTCGTGCAGCCCGGCCTCGGCGGTGTGAACCTCGAGGACATCTCGCAGCCCAAGTGCTTCCGCATCCTCGACACCCTGCGCGAGGAGTGCGAGATCCCCGTGTGGCACGACGACCAGCAGGGCACGGCCTGCGTGACGCTCGCGGGCCTCGTCAACGCCCTCAAGGTCGTGGGCCGGCGTATCGACGACGTCAGTATCACGTTCGTCGGTTCGGGGGCGGCCAACGTGGCCATCAGCCGCCTGATCTTCGCCTTCGGCGCCGACCCGGCCAAGTGCCGCATCGTCGACAGCAAGGGCATCCTCAACAAGGACCGCACCGATATCGAGGCGGTAAAGGGCGAGTGGGTCGACAAGTGGAAGTACTGCCAGATCACCAATGCTGAGGGGCGCACCGGCGGCATCGCCGAGGCGCTCAAGGGCGCCGACGTCTGCATCGCGCTCAGCAAGCAGGGCCCCGACACGATCCAGAAGGACTGGATCAAGGCGATGAACACCGACCCGATCGTCTTCCTCTGCGCCAACCCCACGCCTGAGATGTGGCCGTGGGACGCCAAGGAGGCCGGTGCCGCCGTGGTGGCCACCGGCCGCTCGGACTTCCCCAACCAGGTCAACAACTCGATCGGCTTCCCGGGCATCTTCCGCGGCACCCTGGACGTGCGCGCCAGGACGATCACCGACGAGATGTGCATCGCCGCCGCCGTGGAGCTCGCCCGGGTGGCCGAGGATAAGGGGCTCTCCGCCGACTCCATCATGCCGACGATGGACGACTGGGAGGTCTTCCCGCGAGAGGCCGCGGCGGTGGCGATGAAGGCCATCGAGCAGGGCATCGCGCAGCGCACCGACCTCACCTTCGAGAAGGAGGTCGAGGAGGCGACGGCGATCATCGCCCGGGCCCGCGACATGGTGCAGGACCAGATGGCGCTCGGCTACATCCAGATGCCCGAGGGCAGCAGGGCGCCGGCGCCGACCCGGGCGGCCATGAAGGCCGCCGCCCGCGGCGCCGGCGACTACGCCGGGGAGTTCGCCGACAAGGCCGTGGACAAGATCGGCCCGGCCGCCGAGAGGGTCGCCGACGCGGCTCAGAAGGCCGCCGACAAAGCCGCCCGGGCGTTCCGGAAGGCCACCGACCGGCACAAGGACTGAGCGACGATGCCGATGCGGGAGCTCGATGTCCACGAAGTCGCGGCGGCCGTGAAGACGATGTGCATCACGGCCAACTACGACCTGCCGCGGGACGTCTACGACGCCCTCAAGAGTGCGCAGGCGGCCGAGGAGTCGCCCGTCGGGCGCGAGATCCTCGGCCAGCTCGTGGAGAACGCCGACATCGCCGCCGCCGACCGGGTGCCGATCTGCCAGGACACCGGCTTCGCGGTCTTCTTCGCCGAGGTGGGCCAGGATGTGCACTTCGTCGGTGGCGCCTTTGAGGACGCCATCAACGAGGGCGTGCGCCAGGGCTACGGCGACGGCTACCTGCGCAAGTCCGTCGCCGAGGAGCCGGCGCAGGCGCGCCGCAACACCAACGACAATACGCCGGCGATCCTCCACACGAGCATCGTCCCCGGCGACAGGGTGCGCCTGACGATGATGGCCAAAGGCGGCGGTGCCGAGAACATGAGCTCCCTGAACATGCTCAAGCCGGCGCAGGGCTGGGAGGGCATGTCCCAGGCCGTCGTCGACACCGTGAGCCGCGCCGGCAGCAACCCGTGCCCGCCCGTGGTCATCGGCGTC
>JBAZPK010000087.1:0-9523 GCA_041648235.1 Thermoleophilia bacterium | reverse complement strand
CTCCGCCCTCAGCCACGCCGCGTACCGCGGCCTGCGCCGCCGCCACCGCGGCGGCCTGCGCGACGTCCGCCAGCGCGTGAGCCGGTTGCGCGTCCGCAAGGACGCGGGAGAGATCGAGCTCCTGCGGCGCGCCGGCGCCATGAGTGCCGAGGCGGTGGCCACGGTCGCCGCCCGGGGGCTCGTGGGCCGCCGCGAGCGCGACGTGGCCTGGGCGCTGCGCGAGGAGTACCAGCGCCTGGGCGCCGAGGACGTCGCGTTCGCGACCATCGTCGCCACCGGCGACCACGGCGCCCACGCGCACGCCATCCCGGGCGAGCGCGCCATCGCCGCCGGTGAGCTCGTCGTGATCGACACCGGCGCTGTGGTGGACGGCTACTGCGGCGACATCACGCGGACCTTGGCCGCCGGCGAGCCGGCGGCGCGGCTGCGGGAGATCTACGGCGTCGTGCTCGAGGCGCAGCTCGCCGGCCTCGCGGCCGTGCGCGCCGGCGCGCACGGCCGCGACGAAGTCGACGCCGCCTGCCGCGCCGTGATCGCGGCCGCGGGCTACGGCGAGCAGTTCGGCCACGGCACTGGCCACGGCGTCGGGCTGCAGGTCCACGAGGCCCCCAGCCTCGGGCGCACGCGCGGAGACCGCCTGGAGGCCGGCATGGTGTGCACGGTCGAACCGGGCATCTACATCGAAGGGCTGGCCGGCGTGCGGATCGAGGACACCGTGCTGGTCACGGACGCCGGCTGCGAACGACTCACGCCGAGCTCCAAAGAGCTGCAGATCGTCGACTGAGGCGGCCGCCGGGCCGGCAGTCCGCTGGGCTGAACTTGGCCGTCGACTCGCCGCCCCGCCGGCGACGCGCCGGGCGGACGCTGGCCGCTCGCCAGCCCGCCGGGCCACCCGCTGCACTCGCGGGTGGGCTTGCTGTATCATGGCGTCCTACCGTGCCCGCCTGCCCCGCCGACCCCTGAGTAGGATCCAATGGCTGACGTAGTCAACACCAACCAGTTCAAGACAGGGATGGCCATCTCGATCGACGGTCAACCCTTCACCATCGTCGAGTTCCAGCACGTCAAGCCCGGCAAGGGCGGGGCGTTCGTGCGCACCAAGGTCCGCAACATCGCCACCGGAGCGGTGCTCGACAAGACCTTCCGCGCCGGCGAGAAGTTCGAGCGCATGCACACCCAGTCGCGCAAGATCGCCTACCTCTACTCCACCGAGACCGAGGTCGTGCTCATGGACAACGAGACCTACGAACAGGTCTCGGTGAGCCCCGCGATGGCCGAGTCCGCGCTCAAGTGGGCGGTCGAGAACATGGAGGTCGAGGTCTACTACCTCAACGGCGAGCCGTTCGACGTGCAGGCTCCCAACTTCGTCGAGCTCCTGATCACCAGGTCGGACCCCGGCGTGCGCGGCGACACCGCCCAGGGCGCCACCAAGCCGGCTACCCTCGAGACGGGTGCCGTCGTGCAGGTGCCGCTCTTCATCGAGGAGGGCGAGCGCATCAAGGTCGACACCCGCAGCGGGGAGTACCTCGGCCGCGCCTGAGCGCCCGGCCCAGGACACCGCCATGCGAGCCCGCCAGGTCCAGATCACCGATACGACGCTGCGCGACGGCCACCAGTCGCTGTGGGCGACGCGCATGCGCACCCCCGACATGCTCCCGATCCTCGAGACGATGGACGAGGTCGGCTTCCACTCGCTGGAGTGCTGGGGTGGAGCCACGTTCGACGCCGCGCTACGCTTCCTGGACGAGGACCCGTGGGAGCGCCTGCGCCTCATCAAGAAGCACGTCGCACGCACCCCGCTGCAGATGCTCCTGCGCGGCCAGAACATCGTCGGCTACCGGCACTACGGCGACGACATCGTGCGCCGCTTCGTCTACAAGGCCGCCGAGAACGGCATGGACATCTTCCGCGTCTTCGACGCGCTCAACGACATCCGCAACTTCGAGACCGCCGCGGCGGCGATCAAGGAGACCGGCAAGCACTTCCAGGCGGCCGTGGTGTACACGATCTCCCCGGTGCACTCCCTCGACCACTACCTGGACGTGGCTCACAGCCTGGTCGATATGGGCGCCGACTCGATCTGCATCAAGGACATGGCGGCGCTGCTCAGCCCGTTCTACGCGGAGCAGCTCATCGGCCGCCTCAAGGCCGAGATCGAGGTGCCCATCCAGCTGCACTGCCATTACATCGGCGGGCTCGCGCCGATGACCTACCTCAAGGCCATCGAGGCCGGGGTGGACGTCATCGACACGGCGACCGTGCCGCTCGCCTTCGGCAACTCCCAGCCGGCCACCGAGATGGTGGTCACGGCGCTCATCGGGACTCCCTACGACACCGAGCTGGACCTGGAGAAGCTGTTCTCGATCGCCAAGTACTTCGAGCAGGTGCGCCAGGACACGGGCCATGACCGCGGCGTGACGTCCCTCACGCACATGCAGGTGTACTCGCACCAGGTGCCGGGCGGCATGATCAGCAACCTGGAGAGCCAGCTCAAGGAGCAGAACGCGCTGGACCGCCTGCCCGAGGTCCTCGAGGAGATCCCCGTGGTGCGCGACGAGGTGGGCTTCCCGCCCCTGGTGACGCCGATGTCGCAGATCGTCGGCACCCAGGCGGTGCTTAACGTGCTCTCGGGCCGCCGCTGGCACATCGTCCCCGACGAGATGAAGGCCTACCTCCGCGGGATGTACGGCGCCGCCCCCGGCCCCGTCTCGCGCGAGGTCCTGGAGCGGGTCCTGGGCGACGAGCGGCCGATCACCGTGCGCCCGGCCGACCTCGTGCACGAGACGCTCGAGGACTACCGCGAGGAGATCGGCGATCTGGCCCGCAGCGAGGAGGACCTCCTCAGCTACGCGCTCTTCCCGCAGACCGCGCGGCCCTTCCTCGAGCGGCACCACATCGGCCCCGAGAGCGACGTGTTCGGCACCCAGATACCCGCCTACCTCACGTCGCAGGCCGGGGCCGTACTCGACGCCGATGCCGGCGACCGCGTCCGCGACATCCTCGCGATGGTCGAGGAGAGCGACATCGACGAGATCGTCATCGAACAGGGCGACCTCAAGATGACGGTGCGCAAGTCGGCCGGGGGAGCGTCCGCCGCGGCGGCGGCACCCCAGCCGGCCGCCGCTCCCGAGCCGGGCGCCCCGGCCGCCGCCGACGGTTATCACGTCGTGCGCTCCAAGTGGGTGGCCACGTTCTACCGCTCTCCATCGCCGCAATCCCCGGCGTTCATCGAGCTCGGGGACCGGGTGGAAGCCGGGCAGACGCTCTGCATCCTCGAGATGATGAAGATGATGAACGAGCTCACCGCCGATATCGCCGGCGTCGTGCGCGAGATCCTCGTCGAGGACGGCGAGACGGTGGAGTACGGCCAGCCGCTGTTCGCCATCGAGCCCGTCTGACGCGGGCGCCGGGCCGCCCGTGACCGCCACCCGGCCCAGCCGCAAGCAGGCGCGCCGCGACGCGCTCTTCCTGCTCTACCAGCGTGAGGTCACCGAGCTCACGATGGAAGAGCTCGTCCAGGGCCAGCGGCTGCGCGAGGGGTACGGCCCGGACGAGTTCACGATCGCCGCGGTGCGCGGCGTGGCCGGCGGCCGTGAGGCCCTCGACGCGACCATCAGCGCCCACTCCACGGGCTGGACACTGGCTCGCATGGCTCCCCTGGAACGCAGCATCCTGCGTCTCGCGTTGTGGGAGATGGAGAGCGGCACCACGCCGCCGGAGGTGGCCATCGACGAGGCCGTACGCCTCGCGAAGCGCTACTCCACGGACGAGGCCGGCGGCTTCGTCAACGGCATCCTCGGCGCCGTGCAGCGCGAGCGGGAGGCAGCCGGTGGCTGAGCCCCCGGTGGAGCTGCCGCGGGAGCTCGGCGCCGCCCCGGCCATCGCTCGCGTCCGGGCGATCCTCGACGAGCTCGAGGATCTGGAGCCGCGCCTCGCCGCGGCCGGCTCGGGCGAGGTGGAGATGACCCTGCTCGAGCGCGCCACGGAGCTGGCCGAAGAGGCCGGCCGTCTGCTCGAGCGCCTCGGCCGGCTCACCGGCTGACGTCAGCTGGCCACGGTGACCCTCAAGGACGCTCACGGCCCCTACCCGGCCGATCTGCTCCGGCTCGTCGAGGCGTACCTCGCCCGCCTCGACTTCGGCGCCGACGGGCGCGCCGCGCGGCTCGTCGAGGCGATGCGCTACTCGCTGCTCGCGGGGGGCAAACGGATCCGCCCGGTGCTCACCCTGGCGACCGCGCGCAGCCGCGGCGCCGACCCCGCCGGCCTGCTGCCGGCCGCGGCGGCGCTGGAGCTCATCCACACGTACTCGCTCATCCACGACGACCTGCCGGCCATCGACGACGACACCCTGCGCCGCGGGCGGCCGACGTGCCACGTGGCGTTCGGCGAGGACATCGCCATCCTGGCCGGCGACGGCCTCTTCGCGGAGGCCTTTCACGTGCTCCTCACGCGCCAGAGCGGCGAGCCCGCGGCGCTGCTCGCCGCGGTCACCGAGATCGCCGCCGCGACGGGTGTCCAAGGCATGGTCGGGGGGCAGTACATGGACGTCGCCGGCGCGGCGGCGGCCGACGACGACCTGCGCGCGCTCCACCTGCTCAAGACGGGGCGGCTCATCGAGGCGGCGGTGGTCTGCGGAGCGGTGTTGAGCGGCGCGGAGGACGTGGCGCCGTACCGCGCCTTCGCCGTGGAAGTCGGCCTGCTCTTCCAGATCGTCGACGACATCCTCGACGAGACCGGGGACGAGGCCGAGCTGGGCAAGAGCGTCGGCAAGGACCGGGCCCAGGCCAAAGTCACCTACGCCTCGCGCTTCGGCCTCAAGCGCGCCCGGCACCTTGCGGCCGAGAGCCACGGGCGCGCCCTGGAGCGCCTCGCGGCGTTGCCCGGCGACACCGCCGACCTCCGCGCGGTGGCGGCCTACATCCGCGGCCGGCGGCGCTGACGGACGCGGCTGCAGCGGGCTCTCGCTCGGGGCGCCGGTGCTATACTCGGGCCACGATGCGGTATCTGGACAAGATCACCGACCCCGCCGACCTCCAGCAGTTCTCAGAGCGCGAATTGACCCTGCTCGCGGGGGAGATCCGCGAGACCATCCTCTCGTGCGTGAGCGAGGTCGGCGGCCACCTCGGAGCCAGCTTGGGTACCGTGGAGCTCACGGTGGCCCTGCACAGCGTGCTGCACAGCCCCCGCGACAGGATCGTCTGGGACGTGGGCCACCAGTGCTACGCCCACAAGCTCCTGACCGGCCGCTGCGAGGCGTTCGGCACCATCCGCCAGTACGGCGGCCTCTCGGGCTTCCCCTGCCGTGCGGAGTCTCCCCACGACGTCATCGGCACCGGCCACGCCTCGACCTCCATCAGCTACGGGCTCGGCCTGGTCGAGGCCGCGAAGCTCGCCTGTGAAAGCAGCCATGTCGTCTGTGTGCTCGGCGACGGGGCGCTCACCGGCGGCGTGGCCTTCGAGGCCCTCAATCAGGCCGGGCACCTGCGGGCGCCGCTGGTCGTCGTCCTCAACGACAACGAGATGTCCATCCGCCCGAACGTGGGGGCCCTGCAGCTGTCGCTCAACCGTCTGCGCCTCGACCCGACCCTCACGCGTCTGCGCGAGGATCTCGAGCGCGGCGTGGCCCGCATCCCCGCCATCGGTCAACAGGCGTACCGCCTCGGCAAGGACGTCAAGGAATCCATGAAGGCGCTGCTCGTGCCGGGGATGCTCTTCGAGGAGCTGGGGTTCGCCTACATCGGGGTGGTCGACGGCCACGACATGCACGCCCTGCGCGAGAGCATCCGCCAGGCGATCGACACGCGGCGCCCGGTGGTGGTGCACGTCAAGACCGTCAAGGGCAAAGGATACGAGCCTGCTGAGGCCCGGCCCGAGGCTTTCCACGGCACCGGGCCGTTCCATCTCGGGAACGGCGCCCGCAAGGTCGCGGCCGTGGGCACCACCTACACGGCGGCCTTCGGCCAGGCGCTGGTGCGCCTGGCCGAGGCCGACGAGCGCATCGTGGCCGTCACCGCGGCCATGACGCAGGGCACCGGCCTCGAAGAGTTCGAGCAGCGCTTCCCCGCGCGCTTCTTCGACGTCGGCATCGCCGAGGAGCACGCCGCGGTCTTCGCCGCCGGGCTCGCCATCGGCGGCCGCCTGCCGGTGGTCGCCATCTACTCCACCTTCTTGCAGCGCGCTTACGACATGCTGGTGCAGGACATCGGCCTGCAACGCCTGCCGGTGGTGTTCGCCGTCGACCGCGCCGGGCTGGTGGGCGACGACGGCCCTACGCACCACGGCGTCTTTGACCTCTCGTACCTCCGGGCGATCCCGAACTTCACGGTCATGGCGCCCTCAAGCCAGGAGGAGCTGCAGCGGATGCTGTGCACGGCTCTGCAGCTCGGCGGGCCGGCGGCGATCCGCTACCCGCGTGGCCTTGCGGCGCCGTTCGCGCCGCCGCCCGAGCTCGCGCCGCTCGAAGTGGGGCGCGGGCGGGTGCTCCAGGAGGGCGACGGCGTGGCTCTCGTGGGCATCGGCACCGGCGTCGGCATCGCGCGCGAGGCGGCGGACCTGCTCGCCGCCGACGGCGAGGCGCCGACGGTCGTGGACGCCCGCTTCGTCAAGCCGCTCGACGCGGAGCTCTTCGAGCGGCTGGCCGCCGGGCATCGCCGCCTGGTGACCATCGAGGAAAACGCCCTTGCGGGCGGCTTCGGCAGCGCGGTGCTCGAGCTGGTCGGCTCCCGCGTCGAGGTCGTGCGCTTCGGGATCCCCGACGCCTTCGTGCCGCACGGTGACCGGGCGCGGCTGCTGCACGATGTGGGCCTGGTCCCGCAGGCGGTCGCCGCCGCCGCCCGCCGGGCCAGGCTGGCGCGCGTCCAGTAGGCGTCGGCATGCGCGAGCGGCTGGATGCGCTGCTCGTGGCGCGCGGTCTCTTTTCCTCCCGGGCGCAGGCGCGCGGCGCGATCCTCGCCGCGGAGGTGCGCGTGGACGGGCACGTCGTGGACAAGCCGGGGGCCCCGGTGGCGCCGGACGCGGCCGTGACGGTCGCCGAGCGGCCGCGGTTCGCCTCTCGCGGCGGCGATAAGCTCGACCATGCCATGGCGGAGCTCGGGGTGTCCGTCGCCGGTGAGGACGTCATCGACCTCGGGAGCTCGACCGGCGGCTTCGTCGACCGCCTCCTTCAGGGCGCGGCCGCCCGGGTGGTGGCCGTGGACGTCGGCTACGGCCAGCTCGACTGGCGGCTGCGGGCCGACCCGCGGGTCGTCGTCCTCGACCGCACGAACGCGCGCCACCTCAGCCCCGAACGTCTCCCGTTCCAGCCCTCGTTCGTCACTGCCGACCTGTCGTTCATCTCCCTGACAGTCGCGCTGGAGCCCGTGCTAGAATCGCTGCGCCCCGGCTACCGTGGCCTCGTGCTCGTCAAACCGCAGTTCGAGGCCGGCCGCGAGCGGGTCGGCAAGGGGGGTGTGGTGCGCGACCCGGCCGTGCAGCGCGACGTCCTCGAGGGCGTCGCCGCCTGGCTGGAGCGCCACGGGGCGTCCGTCCTGGGCATCTGCGACTCGGGCCATCCGGGACCGAAGGGGAACGTGGAGTACTTCGTCTACTTCAGCGATGCCGCGGGGCCGCCGGCTTCAGCGCCGGTCGACGCGGCGGCTGCCGCCGCGGCGGCGGTCGAGGCGGTCCATGGCTGAGGCGCTGCGCCGCGTCGCGGTGCTCACCTCGTCATTCAACGAAGCCGCGGAGGCCGCGCTGGCGCAGCTCGCCGCGGCTCGCGACCACCTGGGCCTCGAGCTCCTGATGCCGGCCGAGGAGGCAGCCCAACACCCGGCCAGGGCGACGCTGGGCTACGAGCTCATCGACGAGGCCGCCCTGCGGCGCGTCGATCTCTGCCTGGTGTTCGGCGGCGACGGCACCATCCTGCGCTCGCTCGGGCGCCTCCTGGGCAGCGCGGTCCCCACCCTGGGCGTCAACTACGGCAACGTCGGCTTTCTGGCGTCGCTGCCGCGGGAGGGCTGGATGGCCGGTCTCGCGGCCATCGTGGCCGGGGAACGTCGTGTCATCGACCTGCTTACTGTGGACGCGCAGGTCAACGGCTCGCGGTTCACGGCGGTCAACGACGTCGTCCTCAGCCGCGTCGCGCCGCGTCACGTCCTGCAGCTTGAGTACGAGGTCGCCGGCGTGACCGTGGGACGCATGTTCTGCGACGGTCTGATCATCGCCTCGCCGACGGGCTCCACGGCCTACAACCTCTCGTGTGGCGGCCCCATCGTCGAGTGGGACGCCAGCGTGGTGGTGCTCAACTTCATCGCCCCGCATTCCCTCGGCTTTCGGCCGGTCGTCCTGCGCCCGGACCACATCATCAGCGCCCGCAATGTCTCTCCGCTGCAGGAGGCGGAGATCGTGGTCGACGGTCAGTCTGTCGGCAGGCTCGCCTGCGGGGACGAGGTGCGCATCGCCGCGGGGGCCCAGCGGGCCCATCTGGTGGTGCGCAGCGAAGGCTCCTTCTACCAGAACGTCGAGGAGAAGCTCTTCGACCGCCGCGATGCTCGCTGAGCTCTCGATCACCGACCTCGTGCTCATCGCCGAGGCGCGCCTCGAGTTCGCCGCAGGCCTCAACGTCATCACCGGTGAGACCGGCGCCGGCAAGACGCTCCTGGCTCAGGCCATCGGCCTGCTGCTCGGCCAGAAGGGCGGGGAGGAGCTCGTGCGGCCCGGCGCCGACCGGGCCCTCGTGCAGGCGCTCTTCGAGAGCGACGCGGGGGCCCTGGCGGTCGCGCGCGAGCTGCCGCGGGGCGGCCGGTCGCGCTCGCACATGGGCGGGCTGCTCAGCTCCGCGGCCGCGGTGGAGGAGGCGCTGCGTGAGCGCCTCGCCTTCTACGGCCAGCTCGAGCACACGCGCCTGCTGCAGCTCGAGCGCCAGCTCGACCTCCTCGACGGCGCCGCCCCCGACGAGCTTGCCGCTCTGCTTGACGCGTACGGCGAAGCGTACGGAGGCGCCCGGGCGCTGACCCGCGAGCTGGCCGACCTGCGCGGCGCCGATCGCGAACGCGAGCGAGAGCTCGACCTGCTGCGCTTCCAGGTCGACGAGATCGAGGCGGCCGCCGTGGAGCCCGGGGAGGACGTCCGCGCGACCCTCGAGCGCGAGCGGCTGCGCCACGCCGGCAAGCTCCTCGAGCGGATCGGCGGCGCGCTCGCGCTGCTCGCCGGCGAGAGCGAGAGCAGCGCCCTGGACGGAGTGCGCGTGGCGCAGCGGCTGCTCGGCGAGGCGGCGGGCCTCGACGCGGCGCTGGAGCCCACGGCGCGGCGGCTCGACGGCCTCGCCGCGGAGCTCGACGACACCGCCGCGGCGCTGCGCGCCTACCTCGACGACCTCGACGTCGACCCGGCGCACCGCGACGCCCTGGAGCTGCGCTTCGACAAGCTCAAGGCGCTGATGCGCAAGTACGGAGGGTCCGCCGACGAGGTGCTCGCGTACGCCGAGGAGTCGCGCCGCCGCCTCGCCCTGCTGGAGCGGTCGGCGGCCGACGAGGACGAGCTGCGG
>JBAZPK010000086.1:0-9586 GCA_041648235.1 Thermoleophilia bacterium | reverse complement strand
CGCCGGCCGGGGCCTCCCCCGCGGCCGCGGCGGCGGCACGGGCGCGGCGCGCCGCCCGGCGATCGCCGAACCAGGCGGCGAAGATGATGAGGCCGGCGGCCGTCAGGGCGAGCCCGCCAGACCACTTCGTGGACACGGCCAGGCCGGCGGCCAGCGCGCACAGTACGAGCCATCGCCGCCGGCGCCCGTCCTGCACGTACTTCAAGGCCCACAGGATGCAGATGACCGTCCAGGCGGCCACGAAGACGTCCAGGGTGGCGATACGCGACTGGGCGATGCCCAGGGTGTCCGCGGCGGCGAGGAGCAGCGCCACCAGGGACCAGGGCGGCGAAAGGCCGAGCCGCCGCGCCAGCGGGTACACACACGCCAGGATCGCCATGCCGGCGATCACCGCGGGGAAGCGCCAGCCGAAGGAGCGGTCGCCGAAGAGCAGGATGCCGGCGGCGATGGAGAACTTGCCGATCTCGGGGTGCGGCCACGAGACCTCGTCGCCCGCCTCCCAGCGGAGCGGCCCGTCGGGCCCGACGCGGCCGTCGACGATCGCCTTGGCGTCCTTGGCGTAGTAGACCTCGTCGAACATGTACTCGGCGGGCGTGCTCACCTGCCACAGGCGGACGCCGGCCGAGACGAGAAGGATGAGCGCGACGGCCAGAGCGATGCGGTGGCGCCGCTTCTCATCCCTGATGGGCGATGGTGGTGCGAGCACAGGTACCGGACCTCTCGAGGCGATGGACGCGTGGCCGACAGTATAGTTGGCTTCGGACTCACGTGATCCTCGGCCATCGGCGGCTCTCACTCTAGCCGCCTCCGGCCGGCCATCCGGCGGCGCCGACGCGGCCTGGCCGCGCCCGCTACAATCAGTCACGGCGAGGCGGCACTCCGTCGTCCGCGTCCTCGACGAAGGAGTTGCCGTGCAGCGAGTGGTGATCGGCGAGAGCGAGCTCACCATCGACGACGTGGTGGCCGTGGCGCGGGGCGGGGCCGAGGTCGTCCTCGGCGGGGCCGCGCGCGAACGCATCGCCCGCGCCCGCGAGGTGATCGAGCGCGTCGTGGCCGAGGAGCGCGTGGCTTACGGCGTCACCACCGGCTTCGGCCTCCTGGCGACCACTCACATCCCCGTCGAGCAGGTGCGCGAGCTGCAGGAGAACCTGGTGCGCAGCCACGCCGTCGGCGTGGGCGTGCCCCTGCCGCGTGAGGTCGTGCGCGCGGCCATGACCATCCGCCTGAACACGATGGCGCGCGGCTACTCGGGCGTGCGCCTCGAGGTCGCCGAGCTGCTGTGCGCGATGCTCGGCGCGGATATCGTGGCCTGGGTGCCCTCGCGCGGCTCGCTCGGAGCCTCCGGCGACCTCGCCCCTTCCGCCCACCTTGTCCTGGCGATGATGGGCGAGGGCGAGGTGCTCACGGCCGCCGGGCGGCGCGAGCCGGCCGGGCCCGCCTTGCGGGCCGCGGGGCTCGCGCCGCTCACGCTCGAGGCCAAGGAGGGCCTCTCGCTGCTCAACGGCACCCAGTTCATGGCCGCCATCGGCTGCTTCGCGGTGGTCGACGGAGAAGCGCTGCTGGACTCTGCCGACCTCATCGGCGCCATGAGCCTCGAGGGTCTGCGCGCTTCGGTGGGCCCCTTCGAGGAGCGCATCCAGCTCCTGCGGCCTATCCCCGGGCAGCTGCACACCGCCGCCCACGTGCGCCGCGCCACCGAGGGCAGCGAGATCATGCTCAGCCACCTCAACTGCGACAAGGTGCAGGACGCCTATTCTCTGCGCTGCATCCCGCAGGTGCACGGCGCCTGCCGCGACGCCCTGCGCTGGCTGCGCGAGGTCATCGCCGTCGAGGTCGACGCGGTCACCGACAACCCGCTGGTGTTCCCGGACACCGGTGAGATCATCTCGGCCGGCAACTTCCACGGCGAGCCGCTCGCCCTGGCGCTCGACCTCGCGGCGATCAGCGTCAGCGAGATCGCCAATGTCAGCGAGCGCCGCACCTTCCGCCTGCTCACGAGCTCGCTCAGCGAGCTGCCGCCCTTCCTCACCACCGACAGCGGCCTCAACAACGGCTACATGATCGCCCAGTACACGGCCGCCGCACTGGTCGCCGAGGACAAGATCCTCTGCCACCCGGCGAGCGTGGACTCGATCCCCACCTCGGGCGACCAGGAGGATCATGTGAGCCTCGGGATGACGGCGGCGCTCAAGCTGGAGCAGGTGCTCGGCAACGCCCAGACGGTGCTCGGCATCGAGGCGCTGTGCGCGGCGCAGGCCATCGACCTGCTGGCGCCGCTGACTCCCGGCGTAGGGACGGCGCGAGGCCACGCGGTCGTGCGCCGCCTGGCGCCCAAGCTCGAGCGCGACCGCTACCTGGCGCCCGAGATCGAGGCGGCGGGCCGCGCCGTCGCCGCCGGCGAGTTCGCCGCGGTGGTGCGCGAACAGCACTGAGAGGCGCCGTTTCGGCAACGCTGACGGCTTGGTCGCCGTCTCCGGGCGTGATAGAACTCCGCGGGTTTGCCTCTCGGTCGCGCGCGGCCGCCGGCGGCCGTCCACCCCGTCCATCCGTCTATCGAGAGTGGAGGCTTCGTTAGATGACTGACGACAAGGCAAAGACCATCGCGCCCCGGGAGTTCGGGCCGATGGGCGAGCACCGCGTGGTCATGGCGACCCTCCGCGATGCCACCGCCAACCCCGGCCCCCTGGGCCTCATGGCGTTCGGCATGACCACCGTCCTGCTGAACATCCACAACGCCGGCTTCTACGAGCTGAGCAGCATGATCCTCGCCATGGGGATCTTCTACGGCGGCATCGCCCAGGTGGTGGCCGGGATCATGGAGTGGAAGAAGAACAGCACCTTCGGCATGACCGCCTTCCTCTCCTACGGCCTCTTCTGGCTCTCCCTGGTCGGGCTGATCGTCTTCCCCGAGTGGACGGGCGTCGACGGCCCCGACAGCATCGGCATGGGGTGGTACCTCATGGCTTGGGGGGTCTTCACCGGGCTCATGTTCATCGGGACGCTGCGCATCAACCGCTCGCTGCAGGTCGTCTTCCTCAGCCTCACGGTGCTCTTCGTGCTGCTCGCCGTGGGCGACTGGACGGGCAATGCCACGGTCACGAGGGTCGCCGGCTGGGAGGGCATCTTCGTCGGCCTCTCCGCCGTGTACGGCTCCATCGCCCAGGTGTGGAACGAGCTGTACGGCCGCGTGGTGCTGCCCATCGGCCCGTACAAGAAGTAGGCGCCGGAGCGCCCGCGCACCCTGCGCTGGCGTCCTGTTCGGCCGGCCCCGGCCGTCTGCCGTGGCGCGCGCTTCCGTCCGTGGGCTTCTCTATCATGGCTCTTGACACGAACAGGTGTTCACCCTAGTGTGCAGGCGAACAGGTGTTCGACCCCGGAGGAGGCATGGTGGAAGGGCTCACACCACGGCAGGAGCAGGTACTGGATTTCATCCGCGAGAGCGTGCGGGTCGACGGCTATCCCCCCACGGTGCGCGAGATCTGCGCCGCCCTCGACCTCTCGTCGCCCTCCACCGTGCACGCGCACCTGGCCAACCTGGAGCGGCTGGGGCTCATCAGGCGCGACCCCACCAAGCCGCGGGCCCTCGACGTCGTCCGCAGCCTGCGGCCGCCGCGCCCGCTGCCGCTCGTCGGCCGAGTCGCCGCCGGCGTCCCCCTTCTCGCCGAGGAAAACATCGAGGAGCTCGTCGACGTCCCCGGCTTCCTGCGCCGCGACGACGACGATTTTGTCCTTCGCGTCCAGGGCGACTCGATGGCCGACGCCGGCATCCTGAACGGCGACTTCATCGTCGTGCACCCGCAGGAGCAGGCCGACAACGGTGAGATCGTCGTCGCGCTGGTCGGTGACGAGGCTACGACCAAGCGCCTGTACCACGAAGGCCGCACGATCCGTCTGCAGCCTGCGAACGAGCTCTACGAGCCGCTCATCGTCGACGCCGATGAGGTCCAGCTCGTCGGCAAGGTCGTAGGGATCCTCCGCCAGCTATGAGCACTCTGCCCCTCGCCGCAGCACTCGCGCCCACGCTCGCCGACGCCGTCGACGAGGCGCTCGCCGGCGCTCTCGCCGGGCGCCGGGAGGCCTGCCTCTGGTGCGGCGGCGAGGCGGAGGTCGTCGCCGCCGACATCTGGAGCGGCGCCGTCAGCGTGCGTTGCCGCGCCTGCGGCAGCGAGCTCAGCGGCGCCGTGCCGCGGCGGCTCCGCGAGGTCCGGGCATGAGTGCTGCGCGCAACGGCGGCGCCGCTTCGTCTGGCGGGTCCACGCGCCCCAGGGCGATCGCCGTTCGTGGCGCCTCGAGGCGCCCACTCAGCCGGGCCGGGCGGCGTGAGCGCCGCCGGCGCCGCTTCGCCGGCTTTCTGCGTCTCGCGGTCTTCCTGCTGCTGATCCTCGTGGCGGTGTGGGCCGGCGCGCGCGTCGCCCACGCCGGCGGAGACGCCGCCCTGTACACCGGGCAGCGGTACGTCGTTCAAGCCGGGGACTCCCTGTGGAGCATCGCCGAGGGCGAGTACGGCGACGGCATCGACCTGCGCAGCGCGGTGTTCGAGATCCGCGCCGCCAGCGGGTTGGGCGGCTCGGCGGTGCAGCCCGGGGACGCCCTCACGCTGCCGTACCTGGGGGACTGAGGCGACGCCTCGCGGGGCGCGACCGCCTCGGACGGCACTCTTAGAGCCAGCCGCGGCGCTTGAACGTGATGTAGAGAGCCAGCGCCGCCGCGAGCATCAGGGCCACGGCGGCGGGGTAGCCCAGGGCCCAGTGCAGCTCGGGCATGTGCACGAAGTTCATCCCGTACACGCTGGCGATCACGGTGGGCACCGCGATGATCGCCGCCCAGGCGCTCACCTTCAGTACCACCTCGTTCATGCGGTTCGAGACGAGAGAGAGGTGGCCCTCGAGGGCACCGGCGAGGAGCTCGCGGCTCATCTCGATCTCCTCGTGGACGGTGACGACGTGGTCGTAGAGGTCGCGCAGGTGTTCGTCCACCGAGTCGTCGAGCACGCCGCCCTCGCGCCGTACCATGACGTTGAGCACTTCGCGCAGCGGCGCCACCACGCGGCGGAAGCGCACCAGGTCGCGGCGCAGCGCGAAAGCCTCAGTGAGGTCGCTCTGTGCGATGCCGTCCCACACTTTGGCGTCCACGTCTTCGATGCGCGTCTGGACCTGCTCCGTGACCGCGTAGTAACCGTCGACGATGCGGTCGAGCACCGCGTGTGCGAGCGCGGTGCTGGAGGGCATGGGGCGCCCTGCGGTGCCGCTCAGGCGGTGGCGCAGGTCGTCGCCGCTGAGCGCGGGCTCCTGGCGCACCGTGACGATGTACTGGCGACCGACGAACATGGCCACCTCGTGGAGAGTCAGGCGCCGGTCGCTCGCGTCGTCGCCGAGATGCGCCCCGTAGGCCACGAGGAGCACGCAGTCTTCGTACTCGTCGATCTTCGGCCGTTGGCGGGCCTCACGCGCGTCCTCCACCGCCAGCGGCGGCAGGTGGAGCTCGGCTTCGAGCACGGCAAGCTCCTCGTCGCGAGGCTCCGTGACGTCGATCCAGACGAGGGCCTGCGGCTCGGCCAGCCGCTCGCGCAGGCCCGGGCCCACCGGCTCGGGAGCCTGTGCCCGCCCGCCGAGGAAGGGTGTCAGCGTCATGGTCATCGGCGAGGTCTTCTCCACCGGAGGCCCACTCACCTGCCGGCGCGGCCGGGTGCGGTATACTTGCCGGGCGCCGGGACGTGGCGCAGCCTGGTAGCGCACCTGCTTTGGGAGCAGGGGGCCGGCGGTTCGAATCCGCCCGTCCCGACCAGAACACCTTTGCGGGCGGGAGTAGCTCAGTTGGCTAGAGCATCAGCCTTCCAAGCTGAGGGTCGCGGGTTCGAAGCCCGTCTCCCGCTCCATCTCTTCTCTGTCGCCGGCCCCCAGTCGCCGGCCTGAGGCTCCCCGAACGCCGTCGCGTCCGCCGTGGGGCGCCTTGCCGGCTTCCGGGTGGCTCCGCTCAGAAGGCGGACCCGGCGCGGTGTAGGATTCCCCCATCCAGTACGCGCCCGTAGCTCAGCTGGATAGAGCAGGAGACTTCTAATCGCTCGGCTACTGACGCACTGAGTAGCCTTTTCGCTGCAAACAGGCCACTTCTCGTGACTCGCGGGGAGTGGCCTTTTCGTGCCTAGGCGTGGAGTTCGGCGCGAGATTCGCGACTGATTCGCGACAGAGCTAGTCGGACTCGAGGCCGTTCGCCTTGATTGCCGGACGGCGCTTGTACGGCGCGGCCCGCTGCCCCGCACTCCGCCGCTGTCGATACTCGCGCTGTTTCTGGGCATCACGGCACCACGGGCTGCAGTAGCGGGAGCCAGCCTTGAGGCGGGTGATCGTCTCGGTGTCGTCGGGACGATACTTCGAGAACAGGCGCTCACACGATTTGTTGGCGCAGATGTAGTACTCGGCGTTCATGGCGATGTCGTTGCGCAATTGACAGCAGAGCGCGCGATAGGTCGTCGGGTACGGCCCTCCCCAGCGCGAGACGGAGACTTCGCCGGCATCACGGGGATCCACAACGTCGATCCTCAGGCTCTCCCTTGCTAGAGCTGGATTCATCATGTCTGCAAGCATCTCGGCCGCATCGTTGGCGTCGGCAGGTGGCGGGTAAACGCGATTCGCCCACTCAGCCGCGACATCCCCGATGGCAAGGTCGCCACTAACGCAGCGCCAGAGCGTCACCATGTCGCGAACGAACGAAAGATACAGCCGGATCTCGTCAACGTGGACAACCCCGTAGAACATCTCGGTGGGGTCGTGCCCTTCATCCGTGGAATCAGGCTCACCCCACTGCTGAAGGCGCTGCTCACGGCACGCTTTGAACACCCCGTTCAGCCAGGTCACATCGGCCGGTCCGGGTCCGCTCATTCTCGTCGGTAGCTCCGGCCATGGCCACCACCCAAGCAGACCAAACCGCGCGCTGAAGTCGGCGAGCGCTTCAATATCGCCGAGGTCCACGTCGCGCGCCTCGCGCAGATACGTGTCAACGGGAAGCGTCACATCACGAAAAGTCTCGCCCATGAAGTCGTACTCGATCCAGGGGCCACACACACCCACGATGTCATAGGCGAGTACGGGCGGGACTTCAATGTCGGCCCCAGGCCAACCCGTTACCTTCAAACTAGATTGCGCGTTACGTTCACCCATGGCGTGATAGTAACGCAATGACCGGGACCGGTCAAGCCTGCCGCGAAACGCACGCGAAACGACTCAGGGGGACCGCACGTTGACGATTGACGAACTGGCCGTGTATCGGGCGGACGAGGCCGCCAGCATCTTGCGCGTAAGTATCAGGCGAGTACGCCAGCTAGTGAAGGCCGGCCGCCTGCGTCCGCAGGGCTACTGCCGGCAACACCTGTTCTTCGGCCGCGAGATCCTCCGCTTTCTCGAATCCGAGAGCGGACGCCAGGAGCCGGCCGCGTGAAGCCGCTGCTGGAGCAGCTCGGCTATGCGGGCGAGACACACACCGGGATGGAGGACTAGTGCCGACTCGAATGATCACCGTGACCCGCTGCAACGCGAAAGACCGCCCTCTGCGCGTCAACGCCTACAGAATCCTGTCCATCGGCTGCGACCCCGATGGCGGCTGCCGCGTCGTCTTCGACAACGGCGTGGTGTGGGACTTGGCCGAGGACGCCGCGGAGGTCGAGGACCGCATCCGGCGCGCGACTGACTGACGCCCCCTGTGGCGACGACGAGACTGGCGACGACGAAAGGACCGCGACTTGACCCGCAAACAGCGACCGGGCCCCGAGCTTGGCGGCAGGAGGGCCCGGCCTCACACCCATCTCTCAAGGTGCTTCACTAGCGTAGGACGCCACCGCGGCAGCGGCAAGCTCGACCAGCAGGAGCGCCACCATGGGCGCTGAGGTCGGCACGCCGCGCATCTGCCTCGTGCCGATGGAACTCGTGGAGGCGACGCCCATCGTCTGGCTCTGGGACGGACGCATCCCGCGCGGCAAGCTCTCCGTGATCGCCGGCGACCCTGGCCTCGGCAAGAGTTACCTGAGCCTCTACATGGCGGCCGTGCTCAGCCGCGGCGGCGAGTGGCCGGACGGCAGCATCGCCCCGCGTGAGAACGTGCTCATCGTCTCGGCCGAGGATGACCTGGCCGACACGATCCGGCCGCGGCTTGACCGACTCGGCGCCGACGTCGCGCGAATCATCGCCATCAACGGAGTACGCAACGATGGTGCCGAGGTGATGCGGCCGTTCTCCCTGCGCCTTGACGTCGCTCTTCTGCGCGAGGCCATCGAGGACACCGGGGCCGCGATGGTCGTGATCGACCCCTTGAACGCGTTTCTCGGCGGCGTCGACTCGCACAAGGCGGCCGAGGTGCGCGGCGTCCTGGCGCCGCTCGCCCACGTGGCCGGCGAGACCCACGCCAGCCTGCTCTGCGTCCACCACTTGAACAAGGGCACCAGCGCCAACGCCCTGTATCGCGCGTCCGGCTCGCTCGACTTCGTCGCTGCGGCGCGCATCGTGCACGGCGTCGCTGCCGATCCCGACCTCGAGGGCCGGCGCGTCTTCGTGCCCGTCAAGTGCAATATCGCCGAGATGCCCGCCGGACTCGGCTTCCGCATCGGCGAGAGCGGCATCACTTTCGACAAGCTGCCCGTGACGGTCGACGCCTCGGCTGCCTTCACCTCACGCGCCGTCGACCACGAAGAGCGCAGCGAGCGCGACCAGGCCAAGGACTTCATCGCCGGCGAGCTGGCCGATGGGCCGGTGCCCGTGACTGAGCTCTTCAAGCGCGCCAAGGACTACGGCTTCAGCGACAAAACGATGCGCCGGTCCGGCTCTGACCTGCGCGTCATCAAGACGAAGAGTGGCTATCAGGGCGCCTGGCGGTGGTCGCTGCCCGAGGTCGCCAAAGATGCCAAAGAATCCAAAGATGGCCACGTCTCAGACGTGGGCACCTTTGACATCTTTGAGGGCGCCTGCGATGTCGCTTGAGGCTGAGGGGCCCGGCCGGTGCTTCGTCGCCAAGGTGCAGGGTGAGAACTACTCTATCGACCTGCGGCGCATGACCCCGCGGCGCCGCCTGGTGCTCATCCTTCACGGTCTCGTCGGCTGGACGTTCACCGACATTGCCGGCGGCGTCGGCTGTACGAGGCAAGCCGTCACCAAAAGTTGGGTTGCGGCGGAGACAGACATTCGTGAGCAGGTCGAAGAGCAGAAATCGAGGCTAGAGCGGCTCGCCGGGCGCGACATACCATGACGGTAGGGGTTGCGCCGACGCAGCTATTAAGTAGGGGACGCGTACCCGAGTGGCGGTCCGGCGGTGGCCTCTTCGTCGTCGCCAGCCGTCGGGCTGCCTCTCGGATACGTTGACCTCACCGCCCGCCGCCGAGCTACATTCCTCCCGGCCCGGCGCGCGGCGCGGTCCAAGCGTCCGGCCGCCTCTCACCGGCCGGACTACCGCGGGCGTCCGACACTGGCCTGCCTGGCGCCCGCGTCTTGACCACTCCACCCGAAAGGGTTTCGCCATGTCCCGAAGCACCATCGGCCGGCAGGCAGTGAGTAGCTACGCCGAGCGCGACGGGTGGACCGCCGAAGACGGCCGCCGCATCGCG
>JBAZPK010000085.1:0-9617 GCA_041648235.1 Thermoleophilia bacterium | reverse complement strand
CGCGTCCCCGGCGCCGCTCCCGACCTCGCTGCCGCACTCGTGCACCACCACGCGGGCGTCCTCGCCGCCTGCGCGGCCGTGCAGGCGGCGGCGCCCGGGGCACCCTTCATCTACTTCGCGAGCCCGGCGCTCGCCGGCTTGCCCGCTGCGGCCCCCGAGACGGCCGTCTTCCAGATCGCCGCGGCCCAGCTCGCCGCCTACGTCGGGCTGCCCGTGAGCGCCGTCGCCATGGCGACGGGCAGTCACGAGCCCGACTGGCAGGCCTGCTCACAGAACGCGCTGGCCTCCCTCGGCACGACGGCCGCGCGGGCCGACCTCACCGTAGGTGCCGGCGCGCTGGGCGGCGGTCTCACGTTCTCGGCCCAGCAGCTTGTCATGGACTCCGAGATCTTCTCGTGGAACGCGCGCATCGCCGCCGGGATCGCCGTCGACGACGAGACGATCGCCCTGGGCCCCATCAGGCAGGTCGGCATCGGCGGCAACTATCTGAGCCAGCGCCACACACGCCGCCACATGAGGGACGTGTGGCGCCCCCGATTGCTCGACCGCAGCATGTGGGATGCCTGGGTCGCCGCGGGGGAGGAGGGCGCCGGCGAGAAGGCGATGGCTCTCGCCGCCCGGCTTCTGGCCGAGCATGAGGTCGTGCCGCTTGGCGAAGAAGCGACCGGTACGCTGCAACGCATCACCACCGAGGCGGGCCTGCGCTGGCCTCGCCGGACCCCCCACCCGGAAGCGCGAGGGGACCACTCGCGAGAAGGAGATTGACCATGACCAGGAGCTACACGGACATCCCGCTCTTCAAGGATGTCACCCCGGAGGAGTGGAGCGACTACCGCTGGCAGCTGCGTAACCGCCTCACCACGACGGCGGACTTCGAGCAGGTGCTGAACCTGGACGAGCAGCAGCGCGCCGATCTCAACGCCTGCATGGGCAAGTTCCGGGTCAGCGTGACGCCCTACTACGCGTCGCTCATGGACCCGGACGACCCCACCTGCCCCGTGCGCATGCAGGGCGTCCCCACCCCCGCCGAGCTCGTCATCCACAAGGAGGACCTCAAAGACGCGGTGAGTGAGGACTTCGATTCGCCGACCCCGCGCATCACGCACCGGTACCCCGACCGCGTACTCTTCGTGGTCACGGAGATGTGCTCAATGTACTGCCGCCACTGCACCCGCCGGCGCCTCGTGGGCGGTACCGAGGCCCTGGTGCGCGAGGCCGAGATCGACAATGCCATCAAGTACATCGAGCGCGCCCCCGAGGTCCGTGACGTGCTGATCAGCGGCGGCGACCCCCTGGTGCTCTCCGACGGGCAGCTCGAGGACATCATCCGCCGCGTGCACGTGATCCCGCACGTGGAGATCATCCGCCTCGGGACTCGCGCCCCCGTCGTCTTCCCGCAGCGCATCACCCCCGAGCTGGTGGCGATGCTCAAGAAGTACCAGCCCCTCTACATCAACACCCACTTCAACCATCCGAAGGAGTTCACGCCGGAGAGCAAGAAGGCGTGCGACCTGCTGGCCGACGGCGGCTTCCCCCTGGGCAACCAGACCGTGCTGATGCGCGGCATCAACGACTGCGCCTACGTGATGAAGAAGCTCGTGCACAAGCTGGTGCAGTACCGGGTGAAGCCGTATTATTATTATCAGTGCGACTTGGCCGAGGGCACGGCGCACTTCCGTACCTCGGTCGCCAAGGGTATCGAGATCTACGAAAGCCTGCGCGGTCACACCACCGGGTTCGCCGTGCCGACCTACATCATCGATGCCATCGGCGGCGGCGGGAAGACACCGGTCTACCCCAACTACGTGATCTCCCAGGCGCCGGGGCAGATCGTGCTGCGCAACTACGAGGGCGTGATCAGCAAGTACACGGAGCCCGACGACTACACGCAGCCTGAGTGCCACTGCGAAGATTGCTCCGCGGAGAGTCAGCGGCTCGGCGTCGCCGGCCTGTACGACGAGCACGGCCCCACCTTGAGTGAGGTCTGGGACGCGCGCCTGCAGAAGGTCGTGGACCGCAAGGGCCGCATGGCCGAGGCCTTCGGGCCGGCCAAGGTCTGAGGCCGGCCGCCTGTGGGTAGGACGGGTCAGTCGCACGTCGCGGCCTGAAGTTCGCCCATCCGTCTAAGGAGTCAACGTGCCAAAGGTCTTTGTCGAGCCCATCGGGGTGACGCTGCAGATCGACGAGCAGGACGACCTCCTCGGGGCGCTGGTGAGCGCCAACGTGAACGTGCCGTCCGACTGTGCCGGCCGCGGGACCTGCGGCAAGTGCCTCGTGCGGCTCGGCTCCGGCGAGCTCAGTCAGCCCACCGAACGCGAGCTCAAGCGCATCCCCGAGAAGCTTCGTGATGAGGGCTGGCGGATGGCCTGCCAGGCGCGGCCGCGCTCGGGAAGGGTGAGCATCGAGGTGCGCGGGACCGCGGGCCAGCGGCGGATCCTCACCGCCTCCAAGCTGCATCACGGCGCCTCACGACCCGCAGTCGAGACGGTGCCGGTCGAGCTCGTGGCGCCGACACTCGAGGACAAGCGCTCGGACCTCGAGCGTCTCGACGAGAACCTCGGCGGCGCCGAAGTCCCGCTGCGGGTGCTGCAGCTCCTGCCCGACACGTTGCGTGAGGGCCGCTGGAAGGCGACGGTGACCCGTTACGGCAAGTACGTCATGGACGTACATCCCGGCCATGCCACGCCGCCGCTCTTCGGCGCGGCGATCGACATCGGCACGTCCAAGGTGATCGCCTATCTTTTCGACCTCGCTTTGGGCAGGCTGGTCGACCAGGAAGCGTTGGAGAACCCGCAGATGCGGTACGGCGAAGACGTGATCAGCCGCATCGACGGGGCCATTTACGGCGGCGTCCGCGAGGAGCTGGCCGCCGCCGTGCGCGAAGGTATCAACATGAACCTCGCGGCCCTGTACGAGCGCCAGAGCATCACGGCCCGCGACGTCTACGATATGACGGTAGTCGGCAATACCGCCATGCATCACCTGGCCCTGGGCCTCTCGCCCGTCGGCCTCGGGCAGTCGCCGTTCGCGCCCGCCGCGGCCGAGCCGTTGACGCTGCGCGCGCATCAGCTCGGCATCGACATCAACCCCGAGGGCGGCGTGCACTTCCCGCCGCCCATCGCCGGCTTCGTCGGCTCGGACGCCCTGGCGGTGATCTCCGCCACGCGCCTGGCCGGCAAGAAGCGCCCTTCGATGGCCATCGACATCGGCACCAACACCGAGATCGCCCTGGTGCACGACGGCCGGGTGACCGTCACCAGCTGCGCCTCCGGGCCGGCGTTCGAGGGCTACCAGATGCGGCACGGCATGAAGGCCGTGGCCGGAGCCATCGAGCGCGTGCGCATCACCAAAGACGGCGAGCCCACCGACATCCGGACGATCGCGGGGGCCGAGCCCATCGGCATCTGCGGCTCGGGCGTGGTCGACCTGCTCGCCGGCATGGTGCGCGCCGGGATCGTGGACCTCGGCGGCCGCCTGCAGAAGCATCCGCGGGTGCGTCAGGGCGAGGAGGGCCTCGAGTACCTGCTCACAACGGGCCCCAACGGCGACATCGTGTTCACCCAGCACGACCTCCGCAACCTGCAGCTTGCCAAGGGCGCCATCCACAGCGGTTGGGAGCTGCTCATGGACGGCCTCGACGTGCCGCTCGAGGAGCTGGACAAGGTGTACATCGCCGGCGCCTTCGGCAATTACCTTGACCTGAGCGCCGCCCAGCGCCTCGGG
Organism: Thermoleophilia bacterium; assembly: GCA_041648235.1. GTDB lineage: Bacteria > Actinomycetota > Thermoleophilia > UBA2241 > UBA2241 > CAIXSE01. The sequence continues at coordinate 5,894 of JBAZPK010000085.1, read as the reverse complement.
CTCTTCCCGCCGGTCAGCACGCACCGGGTCGCTTTCGTCGGCAACGCCGCCGGCGTGGGCGCCCAGATGGCTCTTCTCGACGTCAGGGCGCGGCGCCGCATGGCGCGGCTGCGCGAGCGCATCGAGTTCCTGGATCTCGCCACGGACAAACGGTTCATGGATGTCTTCGCCGGTCGCCTCGGCTTCACTGCCGACTGACCGACGCCTCCTCGGCTACGCCGAGATCGGCGGGGCGTCGCTCGTACTGGGCACCTCCGCTACGCTCATCCAGATCTCGACGATGCCGGCCAGCCTCCTGCTCGTGCTCCGCATGGGGCTGGCCGGCGTCGTCCTCGGAGCCCTCTTCCTCCTCAACGGCGGCGTCGCCGAGGTGCGCCGCTCGGGGCGCCTGGGGCGCCTCACCCTCATCGGCTTCGTGGTCGCTCTGGAGATGGCGTTCTACTTCGCCGCCATCCGCCTCGCCAACGTCACCGTGGGCGTCGCGCTGGAATACACGGCTCCCGTGATCGTGGTGCTGGTCGCCCCCTGGATCCTGCACACGCGCCGCCAGGTCATCGACATGGTGGCCGTCGCCGTGGCGGCGGGCGGCATGGTGCTCATCGTGGTGCCCGGCATCAGCTTCGCCGGGGCCGGGGTCAGCGTGCCCGGAATGGTCTGTGGCCTCCTCGGGGGCGTCATGTTCGCGGCCGCCATGATGCTCGTGAAGAGCGTCGGCTCGGAGGTGCGCGGCTCCACGTTCGCGCTCTTCTTCTGCCTCGGCAGCGTGGTGCTGATCACCCCGTTTGCCGTGTGGCAGACGTGGACCAGCGGCTATCACCTGACGGCGGACGACACCTGGATCGTCGTCGTCAACGGGCTCGTCTATACCGCCCTCTGCTTCAGCCTGTACACGGAGGGCATCCGCCACGTGCGCGTCGAGCATGCCGGCGTGCTCGGGTACCTGGAGCCGGTCACGGCGCCCCTGTGGGCGCTGCTGCTCATAAGCGAACGGCCTCCGTGGACGTCCCTGGCCGGCGGCGTCCTCATCATCGCCGCCGGCGTGCTCGTCGTGGCGCTCGGCAAGGGTGAGGCCGAGCCGCTCCCGGAACCGTTCACGTGAGCGGTCCCGAGGCGGCGGCCGCCCGCCTCATCGCCCCGGCCGGTCGCGCCGGTCCCGGCGGCGCGGCGCAGCCGGAGCGCCCGAGGGGCTACCTCGAGGTCGGACTCGCCTCGCTGGCCAACGGCTCCATCGGCGTGATGGTGAGCTACGCCGCCATGCCGACGGCGATGCTCCTCTGCCTGCGCATGGCCTTCGCCACCGCGGCGCTCGGCTTGGTCGTCCTGCTCAGCGGCAGCTGGCGCGACCTGCGCACCGCCGGGGCGCCGCTGCGCCTCCTGGGCATCAGCGGCGCGCTGGCCCTCAACCTCCTGCTGTACTTCGTCGCGATCCGCTACACGGGCGTCGCGGTCGCCATCTTCCTCTCGTACCTGGCACCCGTGTACCTGGCGTTCGTGGCGCCACGGGTCCTGCGCGAGCCCACCGAGCGCATCGTCTACTTGGCGCTCGGCATCGGCCTCGCCGGAATGGCGGTCATCCTGGTGCCCGGTCTGCTGCTTGCGGGCACGAGGCTGTCGGCGCCCGGGCTCTTGTCCGGTTGGGCGGCCGGGGTGATGTACGCGGTGTACCTGCTCTTCGCCAAGAGCCTGCGCAACCTGTGCGTGCGGAGCACGGCGGTGGTGTTCACGCAGAGCGCGTTCACCGCCGCCGTGATGCTCGTGCCGGGCGTGCTGGCCGTGGGCGCCGCGCACTACAGCTTCGCCGGCGTCGACCTGGCCATGGCGCTCCTCCTGGGGCTGCTCACGACCGCCGTCTCGTTCAGCCTGTTCATGGACGGACTGCACTACATCCGCGTGCAGCATGCCTCCATCATGGGCTACCTGGAGCCGGTGAGCGCGCCGCTCTACGCGCTGATCTTCCTCAGCCAGGTTCCGTCCTGGTGGACCGTGGCCGGCGGGGCGCTCATCGTGCTCGCCGGCCTGCTCGTCGTGCGGTACGGCCGCGGCCAGCCCGAGCCGGAGCTGCTCGGATGAAGGCCGCGCCGCCTGCCCGCCGGCGCCGCGACCCCCTGGGCTATGCGGAGGTCATCGTCGCCTATCTGCTGATGGCGGGCAGCGCGCCGCTGGTCGCGTACACCGAGGCGCCGGGGGCGGCGGTGCTGGCGCTGCGCATGGCGTTCGCCGCGCTGGCGCTCGGCGTGGTCTTCCTGCGGCGCCCGATGCTCGCCGACTGGGCCCGCCCCGGAGCCGCCTGGCGCTTGGTCGTCATGGGCGCAGTCTCGTCGGCCACGCTGCTGCTCTTCTTCTTCGCCGTGCGCTCCACCAGCGTGGCCATCGCCATGTTGCTGCTCTTCCTCATGCCCGTGTGGGTAGCCCTGGCGGCGCCTCGCGTCTTCCATGCGCCGCGCGAGCCGATCGTGGGGCCGGCCCTCGCCCTCGCCCTTGCCGGCCTGGCCGTGATCCTCGTGCCCGACCTGCTCGACGAGGGCCTCAAGATCTCGGTGGTGGGACTCGCCGCGGCCTTCGTGGCGGGGATCGGCTACGCCTCGTACGCGATCTCGGTGAAGGGCCTCACCAAGCGGGTCGGCTCGGCCACGATCTCCATGGCCGAGGCGGTGGTGGACATGGTCCTCGTTCTGCCGCTCGCGCTCTGGCAACTCGGCTCGACCGGGTATCGCCTCACCGGCTCCGACCTGGTCGTGGCGCTCGTCATGGGCGTGGCCTGCACCGCCGTCGCCTACACCTTGTGGATCGAGGGCACGCGCCGCGTGCGAGTGGAGCACGTCACGATGCTCGGGTACCTGGAGCCGGTCGCCGGACCCTTATACGCGGTGTTCCTGCTCAGCCAGCGGCCGAGCGCGTGGACGCTCCTCGGCGGCGCGCTCATCCTCGGTGCCGGCCTGCTCGTCGTGGTCTTCGGCAAGCCGGAGGCCGAGGCCGGGGCAGCAGGGGCCGAAGCGGCGGCGGACGTGGCGGCGGCTGAAGCGGAGCCACCGCTGTGACCGCCGCGGACCGAGCCGGCGTCCGGAGCGCCGCCACAGGCTCGCCCGCCGCCGCCGTTTCCGCTACGCTTCGGGAGGGTGAGGGTCGCGGCCCGCACCAGGGCGAGGAGGCGACCCCGCGATGACCATCCTCTGCATCTACGAGCGGCTCTGGCCCGACCCGGGCTGAGGCCGGGCGCTCCCCTTCCCCTTCAACTCGCGCGCTGCCGCGCTGAAAGGAACCCCCATGCGCAAGCCTGTGGAGAGCGCCCCGAAGCTCGACCTGACCAAGTCCATGAGCATGCTCGACGACGCCCAGCGACTCACCCCCGGAGGGGTCGGAGGCATCCGCCGGCCCTACAACTTCGTGATCGGCGAGTACCCCGTGTTCATCACGCACGGCGCCGGCGGCCACATCTTCGACGTGGACGGCCACGAGTACATCGACATGCTGTGTGCCTATGGGCCGATCATCCTCGGTTACGTGGAGGACGAGATCAACGAGGCCGCCAAGGCGCAGATGGAAAAGGGCTTCTGCTTCAGCCTCGTGCAGCCGCTCCAGAACGAACTCGAGGAGCGGCTGGCCGACATCATGCCGTGCGGCGAGCAGACCATCCTGGTGAAGACCGGTTCCGATGCCACCAATGCGGCCGTGCGGGGGGCGCGCGCCTACACCGGGCGCGACAAGATCGCCCGCTGTGGCTACCACGGCTGGGGCGACTGGTGCGTGGAGCACCACGGGGGAGTTCCGCAGGCGGTGTGGGAGCTCACCAAGGAGTTCGAGTACGGCGACCTGGCCGACCTGGAGCGTGTCTTCGCCGAGAACCCCGGCGAAGTGGCCGGCGTGATCATCACGCCGGTGGGCCACCCGATGGCGAAGCCCATTATCCCGCCGCCGCCGGGCTACCTCGAGGCCGTCAAGAAGCTCACCCACGACAACGGGGCGGTGCTCGTGTTCGACGAGATCCGCACCGGCTTCCGCGTCGCCATGGGCGGCGCCAGCGAGCGCTACGGCGTGGTTCCGGACCTCACCACCGTTGGCAAGGCGATGGCCAACGGCTACTCCATCGCCGCCTTGGTGGGCAGGCGCGAGATCCTCAGCGTCTACGTCAAGGACGCCTTCCTCAGCTCCACCTACTTCCCCAACAGCCTCGAGATGGCGGCCAGCATGAAGTGCCTCGAGATCCTCGAGCGCGACAAGGTGCAGGACGCCATCTGGAAGCGCGGCACACGCTTCCTGGAGCGGCTTGGCGAGATCGTCGACGCCTCCGGCGTGCCGGTGACCAAGAGCGGCATCCCGCCGATGCCCTTCCTGACCTTCGACCAGGCGGACGAGCGGTACCGCGAGCGGCGCACCGAGTTCTACACGCAGTGCATCCGCCGCGGGCTCTTTGTGCAGCCGTACCACCACTGGTACATCTGCTATCGCCACACCGAGGCCGACCTGAGCCGGGCCCTTGAGGTCGTGGAGGAGTCGCTGGCCTACGTCGCCCAGACCCACCCGTGGGAGCGCTAAGAAGCGCGAGGCTCGAAAGGGGTGCACTCGTGGACAAGCTCATCATCACCGTGGCCGGCGTCGGCGCCGAGACCACTAGGGAGGCGCAACCGGCGCTGCCGGTGACAGCGGCGGAGATCGGCGCCGACGCCGCCCGCTGCCGAGAAGCCGGCGCCTCGCTGTACCACCTGCACGTGCGCGACGCCGCCGGGAGCCCGACGCAGGCCGGCGAGGCGTTCGCGGCCGCCATCGAGGAGATCCGCAAGCGCAGCGACATCATCATTCAGACGAGCACCGGCGGCGCCATGGGCATGACGGCCGACGAACGGCTGCAGCCGCTCGAGCTGGGCCCCGAGATGGCGTCGCTGACCACCGGCACCGCCAACTTCGGCGACGACGTCTTCTTCAACGACGTGGCGCTGATGACCGAGTTCTACGGGCGCATGCAGGCCAAGGGCGTGCGCCCCGAGTTCGAGATCTTCGAGGCCGGACAGATCGACAACGCCCTCCGGCTGGTCAAACGGCTCGGCCCGGCCGGCCCGCTGTTGCACTGGGACTTCGTGCTCGGCGTGCCGGGGTCGATGAGCGGCGAGCCGCGGAACCTCGTCTTCCTCGTCGACCAGATCCCGAAGGAGCGCTCGACCTGGACCTGCACCGGCATCGGCCGCTGGCACCTGCCGGTGACGATGACCGCCCTGGCCCTCGGCGGCAATGTGCGTCTCGGCTTCGAGGACAACATCTTCCTGCACAAGGGCGTGAAGGCGAAGGCGAATGCCGAGCTCGTCGGGCGGGTGGCGCGCCTGGCCGGGGAGTGGGACCGCGCCTGTGCCACTCCGGACGAGGCGCGCCGGATCCTCAAGCTTGGCCCGTACGCGGAGTAGGCCGGCTCGGATCGGGCGGGCGGGCCTTCGGTAGCCTGCCCGCCCGCCCCAGCGCCCCTCAAGTCCAGCCGCGCAGGTGTCGACAAGATAGACGACGGGCAGCGCGCACGCCCGTTGCGCGCCCCGTTGCGCGGGTACACTCTGTGCATAGGGCGGGTCACGCACGCGGGTGCTGTGAGAGAGGGAGCGAGATGGCGTTCAGTTCCAAGAGTCGCAAGTCTGCGCGCGGCGAGGTCGAGCTGCTGCGCAGCCTCGTCAAGCTGGCCAACCAGCTGCAGTCGAGCCTCGAGCTCGGCGCCATCGTGCACGTCATCGCCACGGCGCTGAACGAGACCTTCGGTTTCCGCGAGGCCAGTGTCTACCTCGCCGAGCCAAATGGGCAGAGCTTCCGCGTGCGCGCCACGGTGGGCGAGTATCCCGAGTACGACCGCGAGCTGTTCCGGCGGCCCGTCCCGAAACGGATCTGGGACGAGCTCTTCCTCGCGAAGCACCGGGTAGGCT
>JBAZPK010000084.1:0-9634 GCA_041648235.1 Thermoleophilia bacterium | reverse complement strand
AGGCTCAGGGGCCCGCCCCGAGGGCTCGCGGGGGGCGAAACCCACCCGCTTCCCGCTCCCTGCCGCTCCACCCGGCAAACGCGCTCCTCTCAAGGCGGCTTTGTTCTGCATCCTGCTAGCAACGCAGCGCGATGCACAACCCGTCCCTTTCCGGGGAATGCCTTGGCAAGAAGGAGAAGAGGGACACCGGCCTCCATCCGCTGTCGCTGAAAATGGCCCGGCTGAAGGGGTCCGCATCGGGAAGAGCGACATTGTCGGCCACCAGCAACCCTCTCGGTCGCAACAGTCGATGGCAGTCGGGCAACGCGCGGGCGTAGTCGGCCTTCTCAATGTCCATGAAGATGAGGTCGAATCCGCCCTGGATCCGGGAGAGGTGGGCGAACGCATCGCCGCAGATGACGTTCGCCCGCTTCGCGAGGCCGGCGCGTTCCAGGTTCTTGCGTGCACGGGCGGCGAACGCAGGATCGAGCTCCAGCGTCGTCAGCATGCCTGCGTTCAAGGCGCAGGCGCGGGCGAGGAAGATGGCGGAGTAGCCCGTGGCGGTTCCGAGCTCAAGGATGGCTACGGCGTCGATGGCTCGAGAAAGGATGAACAGAAGCTCGCCGACCACAGGGCCCACAATCGGAATGTGCTCCGTGTCGGCCTCCAGCTGCAGCCCTTGCAGCAGCGGGTCGTCTTTGAGGGCGAACTGGCTGAAGTAGGCTTCCGGTTCGTCCACGATCTTCGACATGGCGGCCCCCTTTCGGACCTTGCTGAGAGAGTCTCACCACGCGCGAAGACGCGCGGGACGGTTCACCTGCGCAGCGCGGTGAATCGTCGGTCCTGTCGATCGTGTCACGCCACCGCCGGAGTCGCTGTCAGTATCGGCCCCGCCTCGATTCCCCGACCGGGCGACCGAAGCGACGAACGCGACTGAAGCTCGGGCCTTGAGCACCCTCAGCCTCGTTCATCGCTCTGCAGCACCTCGTTGCCTTTGCCCTTGAGACGGTAGGAGTCGCCGTGAACGACGAGCACCTCGGCGTGGTGTACGAGGGCGGGTCAGCGGGGCGGGTACGAGACGTGGAAGTCGCAGGGCAGCGCCGGCTCGCAGGGTTGCGGATGGGCGGCGCGGATGGCTTGCCTCAGGTCGAGCGCCGCTGCGGCGCGCGTCCTGGCAGAGGCCAGCAGGCGGTGCGCCTCCCTCTCCCCATGTGGGAACGCTGCGATGGCGTCGGCGAGGTCGTCCTTCGCGGCGATGTCGGCAAGCCGCGCCGCGGCGACGCGCTCCTGGAGATAGGCGCTCGCTGTCTCAGGGCTCACGGGGTGCCTCCCTTCCGCGTTCTCGCGGTGAGCAGTTACACATCCTCTTCCAGCAGTATGCCCAAGGCGACACGTACTCTCGCGCTTCATTGCGTGTGCGTGCGAGTGGTTCGCACCCACGTGCACCCTGCCGGCGAGTTGCAGCGAGATCGAGTCCCATCACCCCTCCGCTTTGGTGCGACTGCAATCCCGTTGTCGTGCCGGGACGCCCCTGCGCGAAAGAATCTGCTCGGTGCCGGAGTAGAACGCCGCGGGGCAGCGCGATGGCCTGCCCGCCCATCCCGTGCCGTGGAGGTGCCCCACATGCCCGAGCAGCCGCAGGAAGCCGTGGCGGTCCCGCCGTCCACGCCGTCTGAAGCGTCCTCACTCGCCGCTCTCACCCGGTCCCTGCGGCTCGTCAAGGTATGGCTGATCGTGCTCACGGTCGCCCTGGCGGCGTTCACGGCCACGTTCGTCGTCATGCAGGTGGCCGGGGAAGACGGCGACGAGACGCAGGGGTATGTCCCCGACATGTACCAGCCGTCGGAGCGGCAGGTGGCCGAGGCGCGAGCCGAGGTGGAGAACGCCTTCGGAGACCGACTGGAGAGCGTCGACGCGAGGATCGTGCAGATCGACCTGCCGGAGGAAGCGCTCGCCAGCGCCCCCGACGGCGCCGTGCCTCCTCCGGCCCTCTACGTCGAGTATCGGCTGAAGGGGTTCGAGACGCCCATCGCGGGGACCTTGGCCGAACCCTACATGTCAGTCGTTTCCTCGGGCATGGTCCCCACCAAGGGGTCGCTCGTCAGCCGGATGACCGACGAGCAGTTCGAGGCCCTTCTCGTCGCGTACGCGAGGGCGACGCCGTCGCCGCTCGGCGGCGTGCGCCGCTACGGCGATTCGCCCATGGAGATGCCTGGCCAGGTCGTGGCCGACACGATCAAGAGCGGGGGTCGCAGTTACCGTACCGACGAGCTGTGGGCGGTCAAGGAAGGCGTTCTTGTCGAGGGGGACCATGTCAGCATCGACGACTCGGGCTACTCCCAAGGCACCATCCACGTCTTTCACGAGGACCCGAAGACGGGGGAGCTGACCTACCTGGGGACCGAGCCCGGCATGTGGTGGTAGGCCCTTCCGACGGGCGGTCGCCACGCGTGAGTAGTCGCAGTCAACGCGGAGAGGTCACTCCTCGATCCAGAGCGTGAGCTTCCACCCCAGCCACAACCCGGCGATGCAGCCGACGAAGCCGCAGACGAGGCTCACCCAGGAGAAGGCGCCCACGTGGAACAGCACGACGGGCAGGTAGCCGCCGATGATGCCGCCGATCGTCAGCCCGGCGTAGATCGTCAGCTTCTCCATGAGCGTCCTTCCGCCGAGCTCGCCTGTGCCGTAGTCATCGGCCGCCGGCAGACCGCGGTGCCAGGCGGTGGCAAGCACGCCACCTCACATCGCAGCCTGCAGCTTCTCCTCGAACGCGGAACGCGTCGCCGGGCCGACGATGCGCGCTCGCTCCACCCCGCTCGCGTCCAGGAAGAAGGTCGCGGGGATGCCGACGACGCCGTACTGCCGGGCAATGGCGCCTTCCCGATCGAAGACGATGGGGAAGGGCACTCCGTACCGCATCACCCACTCCCGGCCCTTGGCCAGCGTGTCCTGGATGTCCACCCCAACGAAGGCCACCTCGGGGTGCGCCTTGGCGAAGGCGGTCAGGTCGGCAGCCTCCTTGGCGCACGAGGGGCACCACGAGGCGAAGAAGTTGATGACGACTGGCCTGCCTCGGTACGCCACGAGGTCGTATCGCTCGCCCTCGAGCGTCTTGCCCGTGAGCGTGAGCGGAAGTCCATCGCCGGTCTGGATCCCGCTCTCCGCCGGGGATCCGGACAGCACCGCCCACAGCACGATCAAGGCGAGTCCGGCGACCGCCGCGAGAGCTACCAGCCTGGTCCTGTTCATCGTTTCCCTTCCTGAGCTGCAGAGTCAGTATAGTGGCTATCGGACCACTACTGAACGCCGGCGGCCGGAACGGCGGAGGGGGTGCTCCCCTGGCCCCGCCCGGACAGCGTGCAGGGACACCCAGGGGCGTGCTCTTCCCGGCTGACCCCGCCTCCGCCCTTGCGCAGTGATAGTGTCTTGCGCAGAAAGAGGCGGTCTGGGCCGGCGTCGAGGCACAGGCCGCACGCTCGCTGTCAGACGGACGGAGGGGCACGTGGCGTTTCTGGGTAGCCGCAAGACGAAGCACGAGGGCTCGAGCTCCGGCGATGTGATCGCCTTGGTGGTGCGCTACGGATCCGACGACGGGCTCGGTGCTCTGCTCGACGAGGACGTCGCGATCTACGAAGCCGCGCGAGTAGGGGCTGTCTCCTACGAAGCGCCGACCGTCGCCGACATCACGACCCGCATCGCCTCGCAGAGGCCGGTGATCGTCCATCTGCTGGCGACCATCAACGAGGCGGGGCTGCTCAGCGACGATCCCGGCGCCGAGCTGGAGCTTCGCGAGCTGATGCAGACGGCCGAAGACAGCGGCGTCGGGCTGTTCATCATCGGCAGCGAGAACCGCTTCACGGTCCTCCGGGACCACATCTACTGCCGCCGCACCATGAGCTTCATGGCCATCACGGAGCGCAATCGTCACTACGCGAGCTTCATGCGGGGGATCCTCGCCACCCTGGCGCGGAACCCCAGGTTCGCACTGGCGTACGCGGCCCTGGCCGCGCAGGGGCCGGAGCCCCTCCAGAAAGGCCAGCCGCTGCCGGGCTCCATCGCGATCTGCCCGCAGAGGAAGGGCGGCACCTTGCTTCTGCGCTCGGTCGCGCAGCCCTGAGCTCCGGGCCAACAAGCGCGCAAACGCCGCTCTCCAAGCGCTAGTCACGCGCCACACGTCAGCTGAGACAGTCAGTTCTGCGCTACGAGTGCCAAGTCGACGCACCGGTGAGCGAATTCGATTTCACCAGACCGCGCGCCTTCGTGGGCGCCCGTATGGCGGTCGCGTAGGGGCGGGTCTCGGTCTGATTCTCGCGCCGGCGCCGGGCGTTGCGCGACGCCCCGTCTTGAGGCATGCTTGCCGGTGCCCGGCGGGCGACCGTGTCGTGCGGGGGAGGGGCGCGCCACCCGTGAGGACCACCGAAGTAGATCCCGTCATCGTCGTCGACTCTCTGCGCAAGACGTACGGTGCGACGACGGCGGTCGATGGTGTGAGCTTCAGCGTCAAGGCTGGCGAGGTGTTCGGCCTGCTCGGCTCGAACGGCGCCGGCAAGACGACGACGGTCGAGTGCCTCGAGGGGTTGCGCAAGCCCGATTCGGGCGAGGTCCGCGTGCTCGGCATCGACCCTCTCGCTCACCCCGAGCGCCTGCGCGGCAGGGTCGGCTGCCAGCTTCAGGAGTCGCACCTGCCCGACCGCATGCGCGTCTGGGAGGCGCTCGACCTCTTCGCCGCCGCGGCGCCGCGGCCCGTGGACTGGACCGAGGTGCTCGAGGCATGGGGCCTGGCCACGAAGCGCGACGCCGCCTTTTCCAGCCTTTCGGGCGGCCAGCGCCAGCGGCTCCTGGTGTCACTGGCCCTCGTGACCGACCCCGACGTGGTGTTCCTCGACGAGATGACGACTGGCCTCGACCCGGCGGCGAGGCACACGAGCTGGGAGCTCATCGAGGCGATCCGCGCCCGCGGCACCACGGTGGTCCTCGTCACCCACTTCATGGACGAAGCGGAGCGGCTGTGCGACCGGGTCGCCGTCATGGACGCCGGCCGGATCGTCGCCATGGCCAGGCCGAGCGCCCTGATCGAGGCGGGGGCCGGCGCCGTGCGCGTGAAGTTCACGAGCGCCCAGCCGGTCGGCGAGCCGGCCGGCGTCGACTGGCTCGCGGACGTCCCGCACGTACACGGCGTTGAGCGTCGCGGCCGCACGGTCGAGGTCACCGGCGACGGGCCGGTGCTCGCGCACGTAGCCGGCGCGCTGCTGGCGCGCGGGCTGGAGCCGTCTGACCTGCGCGTCGAACGGCCGACGCTCGAAGAGACGTTCCTCAAGCTGACCGGACACGGGCTGGAGTAGGCCCATGCGGCTCTGGCGCAAGTTGACCTGGGAGGAGCTCAAGCTGTTCGTGCGCGAGCCGCTCACCGTCGTGTTCGCCATCGGTTTCCCGCTGATCATGCTCTTCGTGCTCGCCGAGGTGTTCGGAACGGCTCCGGTCGAGCCCGACCCGGGGGACCCCATCGCCTTCCGCGGCGTGTCGCCGCTCAGCTATTACGTGCCCGCCTACGTCGCCCTGGCTGCTGCGGCGGTCGGCCTGGTCATGGTCCCGGCGCACCTCGCGGCGTACCGCGAACGCGGGGTGCTTCGGCGCTTCCGCGCCGCCTCCATCCCCGCGTCGACCGTGTTCGCCGCCCAGATCGCCGTGCAGTACGTTCTGGCCGCGGCCGGCGGGCTGCTCATCATCGCGGCCGCCTACCTCGCCTACGACTTCCCGGCACCAGAGGCCTTCCTCGGCCCGCTCGTCGCCTTCTTCGTCACGGCCACCGCCTTCGCGGCGCTGGGCATCCTGCTCGGCGCCGTGATGCCGTCGCCGCGCGCCGCCCAAGGGTTCGGCGTCATGCTCTTCTTCGTCATGATGATGCTCTCCGGCGCCGGACCGCCCGTCGACGTGATGACCTCGACGATGCAGGGCATCGGCAAGGCGATGCCGCTGTGGCACGGCGTCATCGCCCTGCAGGACGCCTGGCTGGGCTACGGCTGGAACTGGGGTGAGCTGGGGATCGTGGCGGCCGTCGCCGTAGTGGCCGGTGCTCTGGCCGTCGCCTCCTTCCGGCGGCGCGCATAGCGTGCCCGCGGGAAGAGTCGGCCGCGTGAGGCCGGTGCCGATCACGAAGTAACCGCCGTCCGACTCGACGGCGTAGCAGTTCACGCGGAAGAGGTAGCGCAGCGTGATCGGCGTGACGGCCGACGGTATGCGCTCGTCTGCGGACGCTCGTGGCCGGGAGACCCCCCCCGTGCCGGCGCCGCTCTGGGCCCGCGGCGTCCCTCGTATAGAATCGCCGGGCCAGCCACCTTGCGAAGAAGCCGAGGTCGTCTGCGGCGACGAGGGGAGTGATCGCGGTGTCCATCGTGCGCTCTATCATGCTGTTCCTGGTCGCGGGCGCCTGCGAGATCGGCGGCGGCTACCTGATGTGGAAATGGCTGCGGGACGACCGGCCCACCTGGTGGGGCCTCGTCGGTGCTCTGGTGCTGATCGCCTACGGCGTCATCCCGACCCTCCAGACCGCCCACTTCGGGCGGGTCTACGCCGCCTACGGCGGCTTCTTCATCGTCCTGTCGCTGCTCTGGGGGTGGGCGTTCGACGCCGACCGGCCCGACGCCGCCGACATAGTGGGCGCGGCCATCGCGCTCGTCGGGGTGTGCGTGATCATGTACTGGCCGCGGGGGGCCGCGCAGTAGCGGTCCGCCAGCCCGCCCCGGGGCAGGCGGCCGCCTGAGGGTGCCGCGCTGCCGGGTCCGCCATCGCAGGCTGGGGGGCCGCCGGCCAGGCCGCCTCGGCCCCACCGTGCGTTTCCGCCTGCGTCAGCCGGGAATGTGGCCGGTGTACTCCCACGACATTCAAAGGAGGCTGACGAAGCATGTCAGCTGTACTCACAGGCAAGAGGATCGCGATCCTCGCGACGGACGGCGTCGAGGGCATCGAGCTCACCGAGCCGCGCCGGGCGCTGGAAGAAGCAGGCGCCACGGTGGAGCTCCTGGCGCCGGAGGCCGGCTCGATCCAGGCGATGGACCAGCGCGAGAAGAGTGAGCGTCTGCCCGTCGACCGGCGGGTAGCGGAGGCCGACCCCGATCAGTACGACGCCCTCGTGCTCCCCGGCGGCGTCGTGAACGCCGACAAGCTGCGCGTCGACCGGGACGCAGTGCGGTTCACGCGCGCCCTGCTCGCCGCCGGGACCCCGATCGGGGTGATCTGCCACGGAGCCTGGATCCTGACCGAGACGGGGCTCATCCGCGGGCGCACCCTGACCTCGTACCCGACGCTGCGCACCGACCTCCAGAATGCTGGTGCGCGCTGGGTCGACGAGGAGGTCCGCAGCGACGACGGCCTCGTCTCCAGCCGGTGGCCGGCAGACTTGCCGGCCTTCAACGCGCGAATCATCAAGGAGCTCGCCGCCGGCCGCCGCCTGCGCAAGACGGCCTGACGGCACGCTCCCTTCCTCCCCCTGAGATGCTCTGCCTTGCCTGAGCCGGATGCTCGCAGCTCCGGCGGTGTACCTTCGTGCCGCCGGGCCACGACGAGCCCTGGGTCCCAACCGGGAGCGCGGCCGCCAGCCGCCCGCCGGCTGCGAGCCACGCCGGGCTGCGGCCGAGGCTACTGCCCGTACACAATGCCCAAGGTCCACAGCAACGCGGGAAGGACGACCACCGTCAGGACGACGGCCAGCAGCACGATCAGAAGGCAGCCTGTCGACCACACGCGGCCGCCCTTGACCTCTTCTTCCGGCGCTCCGACGCGCCCGCCGCTGGCATGTGTCTCGTGCACTCCCCGCCTCCGGCCCCCATGATAAGACTCTCTCGACGAGGCGTGAACGCCGAGTTGGCGGCCGCGCGGGGATCGTGCCTTGCCGCGGAAGCGGCGCCGCACTAGCGTGGGAGCCGCAACAGTGCCGCGGCGAAGGGGGTGCCAGGGTGGATGAGAGCTCGCAGCTCGGATCGGCCGGGGACGCGCCGCCCGGCGAGGGCGCCGCCCGGCCGGACACCCCGGCATCCGTCGACGGCGTGCTCTGCGAGGCGCGGGAGGCGACGATCCCCGCGTACGACGACGGCCTGCTGCGCGGCGACGGCGCCTTCGAGTTCTTGCGCTGCTATGGCGGCCGGCCGTTCACGCTCGTCGAGCACCTCGACCGCCTGGCCCGGACCTGCGCGACCCTCCGCCTGCCCTGCCCGCGCGAGCAGCTCGAGGCGGAGATCGCCGCGCTGCTCGCCTGGGCCGGCCCCGTCTTCGCCGACCTGCGCATCGTCCTCACCCGCGGCGGCCGGCGTATCCTCTTCCTGGAGCCGCAGCTGGAGTCGCCGCCGGCGAGCCTGGCGTTCATCACCGACTCGCCGCGGGCGGTGCTGGCCGGCGCCAAGAGCCTCTCGTACGCCGGCAACATGCTGGCCCGGCGGCTGGCCGAGGAGCGCGGCTTCCGCGAGGCGCTGCTCACCACGCCGGATGGCCGCGTCCTCGAGTCGCAGCAGGCGGCGTTCTTCTGGGTCACCCCTCAGGGTGACCTCTGCACGCCGCCGCTCAGCGAAGGCATCCTCGACTCGATCACGCGCCGCGTGGTCATGAAGCGCCTGGATGTCGGCGAGCGCGTCTGCCGCACGGGGGACGCGCTCGCCGCGCGGGAGGCCTTCCTGGCCGGCTCGGCGCGCGAGGTCCACGCCGTCGAGGTGATCGAGGGCCGGGCCTTCGACGACCCGCCCGGCCCGGTCACCCGCCAGGCCATCGCCGCCTACCGCCGTGAGGTGGAGCAGCGGCTCGGCATGAGCGCCGCCGAGCTCTGGGGCGGCCGCTGAGCTCGGCGAAAGGCCCGTGCACCCCGCCGCCCTCCGGGGTCAGCGCTTCGCCCCGGCGCGCACCGCCAGGCCCGGTCCGGCCCTGGGGTTCAGGGCGCCGGAAGCCCGACGGCCCTGCCCGGCGCCCGCTTGCCGAGGGAGGGAGCCGTGGCCAGCACCGATCCCAGGAGGATGAGCGGCGTACCCACGGCGATCCCCAACGTGAGCGGCTCGTTCAGCACGACGACCCCGAGCAGCACCGCCACCAGGGGGTTGACGTAGGTGATGACGGCGCTGCGCGACGGCCCCACCTCGGCGATGAGTGCGAAGTAGATGAGCAGAGCCAGCGCCGTGCAGACCACCGCCAGGCCGGCGACGGCGGCCACGGTCTCCGGAGAGACCGCTGCGGGCGGGCTCAGCACGGCCGCGGGCGCGTAGCCGGCGGCGTTCAGCAGGAGCGTGGCCGCGGCGACGCTCAGGCTCGAGAGCCCGGCCAGGCGCTTGACGACGACGATCGGCGCCACGGCCCAGCAGAGGGCGACGCCGAGGACCTCGACGACGCCGAGGAGGTCGCCGGAGCCCACGTCGATCCCGACCAGGGCGGCAACGCCGGCGAAGCCGGCGGCAAGGCCGGCCACGTGGCGCGCGTCGAAGCGGTAGCTCTCGCCCATGGCCCGGTACAGCGCGACGCCCATGAGTGGCATCGCGCCGATGAGCAGCCCCGTGAGGGAGCTTGAGATCCGCTGCTCGGCGTGCGCCATCAGGAGCCACGGCAACGACATCTCCAGGACCGTGAAGGCGAGCAGCCAGGGCCAGTGCGCGAGCACCCGGCGGAGGCCACCCTGACGCAG
>JBAZPK010000083.1:0-9661 GCA_041648235.1 Thermoleophilia bacterium | reverse complement strand
GCACGATCCCGCCGTCATGTCAACCACTTTAGTGTCTACGTTATCCAGCTATCGCAGAGCCTTAACCCTGGTTATCGCGGGAAAAGGGCGCGACTCGGGCGAAAACTTCCGGTTAAGAAGACGTAATCGTCTTCGGCATTGCGAGGCATAGCAGGCACTCTCTCTTGCACGCCGACACACGACGCCGACGGCGAGACGGCAGACTTGGCCCGAGAGTCTCTCGACTCGCAAGCATCACGGCCCATTTCACGTGTCGGCGATCAAACAATTCCCCAGGCTAAGGTCCTGCGCCCCTCGCATCTCGTTGGGCCGACGTCACCTCAGCGAGGGTGCGTCGGGGTCGGTGAGCGCCCGTCGGCGTCCCGGTGGGTAGCCTCCGCTCGACTCAAGCTGGGCGCGGATGGCCTTCGCGTAGACCCGAACGTCGTCGTCGCCGTTGACGTGGAGTTGCAGGAGCATGAGCAGGCGGTTCAGGCGCTCGCGGTTCTTGAGCGCGTAGCGACGCGGGTAGAGCGCCGCGACGATGAGGCGCGTGATCTGTTCGAGAGCCGCGGTGGTGAGCGGCCTGTCGGGGCGGCGTGGCCTGAGTGCTCGACGCGCGAACTGGGCCTCGATCGTCGCGGCGTTGACGGCGATCCAGCGATCGAGGCTCTCGTTCTCGGAGACCCGAGCCGCCCGGACGAAGCGGTGCCAGGCAGAGGGACCGGCAAGCGCCCCCTGGGCGCCTTCCCGCAGCTCGCGCAGCTCCTCACTCGGCTCATTCCTCGCCTCCTTGGCAAGCAGGCGGTCGAGGGCGTGTTGCAGGTGCCATTCACACTGCTGCAACTCCGCTCGCGGCCAGCGCGCCGCGATTGCGGCGAGCATGCCGCCGTGGGCGTCGCAGACGATCCTCTCAGGCTCACCGGGCAGCGAGTCCAGGAAGGCGCTCCAGTTGGCGGGAGGGGCGCTTGCGAACGCCTGAGCCAGCCAGAGCCTCGGCTTGCCGGCGGAGAAGCCGACGCCGCAGAAGACGTCGAAGGCGACCCGGCCGGCCGGGATCCGCCTCCCCTTGGGGTCCAGGGCGCGAACCCTGAACGGCAGGTGGTCAAGCAGTAGCGAACCCTCCGCCGGCCAGGCGGGTGGACGGAAGGGCTCGAAGACGACCGGCGCGAACAGCTCCACCCAGTCGGCGACGAGCTGGCCGTGAGCGGACTCGCGCAGCTCGCCGGTCTCACCGTCAATGCGAAAGCGCCCAGCGCGATCGCGGGTGACGCGGGAGGCGCGCATGTAGGTGCTCCCGGCGCTCACCGCTTGCAGCGCCTCGGCGATCCCTTTGGCGACGAACTGGTAACGGCGCGGCGCCTGCGGGCCCTCGCGTCGCTCCACCGGTCGCTCGCCGTGCTCGCAGGAGCTCTGCCACGACTCCTCCCGCGGCAGGAGCTCGGTGAACACGTGCGGCTTGCCGTCCCCACGGGGTGAGCACTTATAGCGCTGTCGCCGATGACCGGGCTTCCCGTAGGTACCGTCCAGCTTGACGCGCGAGCCCGCGTGCTCGGGCTTCGGACACCTCTCCCTCGTTGCGCTGATCCTCGGCATCGGCCGAGTGTGGCACTTCTACCGGACGGATCAGCCCAACGCGATGCGAGGGGCGAGGCCCTCTAGCGTCAGACAATTCCCCAGGGGCGGAATCAGGTAATTCCCCAGCCCCAGCGTCAGACAATTCCCCACCCTCAGGTCTCCAGGTCCGCGCGCAGAGAGTGCCCTCTCGACGACAGGGTCGATGGAGAGGACACGGATGGCCAGGAGGATGTTCGCTGTGGTGGACGTGGTGGAGCTCTTACGACATTGGCAGGCCGGAGACAACGTCTCCCAGATGGCCCGCGCCCTGGGCCTCGACCGCAAGACGGTGCGCAAATACGTGGGCCGCGCCGAGGCGGCTGGCATGGTTCCCGGAGGCGCGCCCTTCTCTGCGGCGGAGTGGGCAGCGAGGGTACGCGAGTGGTTCCCCGAGCTCAGCGATCCTCGCGCGAGGTCCTCGGTGCACGGCCAGATCGCGCCCTTCCATGACTACATCGAAAGGCACCTCCCGGAGACCACCCTGGTGACCATCCACCAGCGCCTGCGCGACGAACGCGGCCTTGCGGTGAGCGTCGCCAGCCTGCGCCGCTACGTGCGCAGCGAGCTTGCCGAGCTGGGCGCCGAGGAGCGCGCCACGGTGCTCCGCGAGGACCCGCCGCCGGGAGCCGAGGCGCAGCTCGACTACGGCCACCTCGGCAGCTGGACGGACCCGGCGAGCGGCGCCCGGCGCCGGGTGTGGGGCTTCATCATGGTGCTCGCCTTCTCGCGGCACCTGTTCTGCTACCCGGTGCTGCGCATCACGCAGCGGGAGTTCCTCGCGGCGCACGTCGCGGCGTTCGCCTTCTTCGATGGCTGCCCGCAGCGCCTCGTGCCCGACAACCTCGACAGCGGCGTGCTCAAGGCGGATCTATGACCCGCGCCTGAACCGCGGCTACGCCGAGCTCAGCCACCACTACGGCTGCCTCTTCGACCCGACGCGCGCCTGCCGCCCCAAGGACAAGGCTTGCGCATCTGACTGCTCCCGGTCCGAAGTATCTGGCACAAAGTCATCGCGTTCACGCGGCCCCCTCCTTCTCAACCGCCTGCCTGGTCGCCCGCTTGCGGCTGTTGTAGGCGGCGAGGCAGCAGTGCTGGCTGCACCACTTCTTGCCGCTGCGTAGCAGTGGCTTGGCAGGTATGGCCCCCCCGCACCACTGGCAGGCCTGGTGGGTCAGCGTCGCCGGCCGTCCGTAGAGGCGCTGCCCTTTGTCGTTGTACACCTGCGAGGGGATGCGCCCGGCTTGCGCCCAGCTCTTCACGGTCGAGGGGTGGGCGCCGAGCAGCTCGGCGATCTCCTCGAGGGTGTGCAGACCTTGCCGGCGCAGGCGCGTGTAGCGGTCGTCGAGCCCGTAGGCACGCCGCAAGGTGTAGATGATCTTGCCGCTGAAGCGCTCGGCGACCCCGGGGCGCAGGCCGCGGGCGTTCAGGATCCGGACGATCTCGGCGTCCGTGTGGTCATCGAGCAGGCGGTCGACCTCGGCGACCACCTCCGCGTCGACCTTGCGCAGCTGGGCCGCGTTCAGGGGCAACGGCAGATGCAGGCTGTGGCAGGCGCCGCCGCGGAAGCGCACGTTCGCGACGATCTCCTCGCCGCGCCGCAGGGTCACGTCTTCGAGCAGCAGGCGGACCATGCGCTTGCGCTCGCGCTGGGGGACCTGCGGGTCAGCCCAGAGGCGGGGGAAGTCGCCGGCCAGAGCGAGGATCTGTTCCTGCTGCTGCTCGTCGAGCAGGCGGCCGTCGGCCTCGCGCCGACGTGCGTACTCCTCCTCGGCCTCGGCCAGGGTGCGCAGCTTGCCGTTCCAGTCGGCCTCCAGCGAGCCGGCCACCAGGCGATTGTCGGGATCGACCTGAAGGTAGCGGCGCTGGGCGAGCTCGGCCTCATAGCGGGCGCGTTCCACCTGCCGGCGGCGCAGCTCGTCGGCCTCGCTGGCGCGCGAGCGCAGCTCCTCCTGCACGGCGAGTGTGACCTCCAGCGCCAAGGGAGTCACGGTTCTCACCAGCAGCTCGCCGACGGCCCGGTCGATCTCGGCGCCAACGAGGCGCTGGCAGGGAGGCGCGCCCTTCTCGATGCCCTCCCGCTGGCAGACGTACTCGGGCACGAGCTGCCCGTGACGGACGTGGTAGCGCACCGTCATGCGCGCCCCGCAGCGCCCGCAGACGGCGAGACCCTGCAGCAGGGCGCATCCTTCGCGCGGCGGGCTCTTGCGGCGCTCGGCGCCGTTTGCCTGCGCGTTCTCATGCAGGCGCGCGAGGTTCTCCTCGTACTCCTCCCAGGAGAGGTAGCCGGGGTGGGCGCTGAGGATCAGGGTGTGCCACTCTTCGCGTGGCAGCGTGCGCCGCCGTTCCTTGCCGCCGGGCAGCCCGCGTCCCCGGCTGCGCCCATAGGCGAAGGCGCCGGCGTAGCGCGGGTTCTTGAGCACGCGCAGGGCGCGGCTGTGGCGCAGCGCCCCCCAGACGAGCTCGCCCTTGCGCGCGCCGCTCGCCAGGCGCCGCGGAAAGAGCAGGCCCTGCTCGCGGAAGCTGCGCACGGTGCCCGTCGCCGAACCGCTGCGACGGAAGGTGGCGAAGAACGTGCGCAGCGCCTGCTGCACCTCGAGGTCGGGGTCGAGCACGACGCCTCCGGCGGCGTCGTAGACGAGGCCCACGGGGAGCCGCATCTCAAGCTCGCCGCGGCTCGCCTTGGCGCGCTGACCGCCAAGCAGGCGGGCGCGCAGGACGTGCAGCTCGGCCTCGCTCATCGTACCCTTGAGCCCAAGCAGCAGGCGATCGTTGAAGTGGGTGGGGTCGTAGAGGCCGTCCTCATCGAGGATCAGCGTGTCCGAGAGCGCACAGATCTCGAGCAGGCGGTGCCAGTCCGTCGAGCTCCGGGCGAGCCGCGAGACCTCGAGGCCGAGCACCACCCCGACCTCGCCGAGGCTCACGGCGGCGACCAGCTGCTGGAAGCCTTCCCGATCACTGTCGGCGCCGGAGAGGCCCTGGTCGCGGTCGACGACCACGACCCGCTCCCGCGGCCAGCCGAGTGCCACGGCACGCTCACGCAGGGCATACTGGCGCTTCGTGCTCTCGGTGTTCTCGAGGACCTGCCTGAGCGTGCTCTGACGCACGTAGAGGTACGCCAGTCGCTGCAGGTGGCTCGCGCCCACCTTCTGATGCTGCTCGCGGTTCATGCGGCGCACCTCCTGCCACTGCTGAGAGCCATCCCGGCGAGCAGGCGCACGAGCTCGGCGTGGCCGCCGCTCGTGGCTCGCCCCCCGCCGGCGTCGCCTGCGCCCGCCGCAGCCGGCCGCGTCCGGCTGCCCGGCGGGCAGGCGCATATCCAGCTCGCAAGGCCGCCGCGCAGAAAGACGGCGAGGCCGCGCGGGCGGCGGCGGGGTACCTGCCCTGTGGCCTGCGCGCGCAGGGCTTCGTAGCCGTGCGCCAGATCGGCTGCGCAGGCCGTCGTCCTCACGGCGTCTGCGGAGCCCCCTTTTTGCCTCTGCGCGCGAGCGCCCGCTCGATGCTGCGCGGGTGGACCTTGAGGGCGAGCCGCTCTGCGAGCAGCTCGGCCAGGGCGGCGCTCGTCAGGGAAGGCTCCGCATCCAGCGTCTGCTCGAGCAGGTCGAGCACCGGCTCGCTGAGCTTGTGGGCGCGCCTCGGTCCCGGCCGTTGCGGCACGAGGCCGGGCAGGCCCGCCTCGCGGAAGGCTGCCTGGGCGGCGTAGAAGGAGGGCCGCGAGAAGCCGAAGGCGGCGCTCACCTCGCTCACGCGTTCGCCCTCCTCGCGCACCCTTCTGAGCATCTCGTACTTGACCTGCACGAGGTCCTCGGCGTCGAAGAAGGGGCTCCCTTCCGTGAAGGCGGGATCGCGCACCGCCTGGGGCCGGGGGTTCAAGGCGTGGTGACTTCGCAGGGCGGCGCGCTTCTCGGCGGAGTCGCAGTGCTCCGCGGTCGGCCTCCTCTCGTTGCGTTAGGTACATTATGCCGCGGTCAGCGACGACGTCAAGCGATAGACCGAACAGCTTTGCGGTCACGACCAGCGTAAGTCTGTAGATCATCCGCGTGGCGCGGTGAATCAGTGCACTCTTCCCCGGCAAAATGTACCTGACATACGCGGCATAATCCACCTTACGCCTCCTCGCCATCGAGCTTACGCAGAAGGTCCGCCAAGGCGAGCAGGTCCTGGGTGCGGAAGTGCGCCCGGCCGGCGGCGATCACGAGGAAGGGGTCGGGGCCCTCGACGTCGGTCCAGGCCGCCGGCAGCGAGTGCACGCGTACCTCTCCCAGCTTGCGGAAGAAGACCCGCTGCTCACCCCAGGTGTGGGCGTAGCCGACCAGCTCGAACTGCTGGCCGCTCAGGGGATGGAAGGGATGGGTGACCATGAATCTTGCCGCAACGTCGGTACCGGCTGCAGTTGAAGGCCTACGACAAGCCGCGCGTGGAGCGCATGGTCCCTTACGCGCGCGACAGCTTCTTCAGCGGGCGCCAGTTCGTGAGCCTCGCGGCGATGCGCGCCGACGCGGCCACGTGGTCGCTCGCGGTGGCCGGGCGGCGCGCGGCGCGTCCTCTCTCCGGCGCCAAGCCGGCGGCGATCTTCGCCGCCCTGGAGGCTGAGCACCTCCTGGCGTTGCCACGCCGCCCCTTCGAGGCCGCCACCTGGCAGACGGCCAAGGTCTCACCGGACTGCCACATCTCGGTCAGCGGCGCCCTCTACTCGGTGCCCTTCCGCTTCATCGGCGCCCGCCTCGACGTACGGCTGACCGACGCGATGCTCTTCATCTTCGCAGGCGGCGAGCTCGTCAAGAGCCACGTGCGCGTACGCCAGGGCCGCCGCTCGACCGACTGGCAGGACTACCCCGCCGCCAAGGCGGCCTTCTTCATGCGCACCCCGTCCTGGTGCCGCCATCGTGCCAAAGAGTGCGGGCCGGCGGTCGAGCGGCTCGTCGGCGGGTTGCTCGGCGAGCAGGCCCTGCACCGGCTCAGGAGCGCGCAGGGCATCATCCGCCTGGCCGACACCTACGGCGCCGAGCGCCTCGAGGCGGCCTGTGCTCTCGCCCTCGAGGTCGGCGACCCTGCCTACCGCACCGTCAAGGGCATCCTCACCGCCGGCCGCGAGCAGCTCGCGCGCGAGCCCGAGGTCGCGCTCAGAGCCCCCGCTCACCTGGACGGACCCGACACGCTCTTCGCTCACCTGGAGGCTTGACCATGGAGACCCATCAGCTGGAAGGCAAGCTCAAGAGCCTGAGACTCTCGGGCATGCTCGCCACCTTGGAGGCGCGCCTTGCCCAGGCACGCGGCGGCGAGCTCGGGCACCTCGAGTTCCTCGAGGTGCTGCTCGAAGACGAGATCGGCCGGCGCGAGGCCAAAGCGCTCTCCGAGCGCATCCGCCGGGCACGCTTCGAGGCCGAGCTGACCCTCGAGCAGTTCGACTTCGCCTACAACCCGGGTCTGCCGGCGCCGCTGATCCGCGACCTCGCCGCCCTGCGCTTCCTGGAGCGCGGCGAGTCGGTGCTGCTCTATGGGCCCGTGGGCGTCGGTAAGACGCACGTCGCGCAGGCCCTCGGGCACCTCGCCTGCCGGCGCGGACACTCGGTGCTCTTCGCCAAGATGAGCCGCGTGCTCGCAGAGCCCGCCGGGGGGCGCGCCGACGGCAGCTGGGAGGCCCGCTTGCGGCGCCTGGCCCGGGTCGACCTGCTGGTCCTCGACGACTTCGCCTTGCGGCCCTTCACGGGCGCCCAGGGCGACGACTTCTACGAACTCGTCTCGGAACGCGCCCAGCATGGCTCGTTCATCCTCACCGCCAACCGCTCACCGAAGGACTGGTACGAGCTCTTCCCCAACGCGGTGGTCGCCGAAGGGGTGCTCGACCGGCTCGTGAACTCATCCTTCCACGTGCACATGGAGGGCAAGAGCTACCGGCCGAAGCGGCGACCGGGGCAGAGCGTCAAGCTTGAGAAAGGAGCTACGAAGGGGTAGAAGAAACGCACGAGACCGGGTGGGGAATTGTTTGGCGGCCGGTCTGGGGAATTGCGTGACGTTCGACATTCACGACGACGCTGGGTACGATCCCTTTCGTTATTCTGGACACGGAGTACTAGTACCTACTTGCAGAAGTCAGCATAACGTCCTATCCTTGCTCGGTCAGCTCTCCACCCCGGCAGGGAGGACCCATGGCCTACGTCTCCACGGCGATCCGTCTCAGCGTCGACGAGCGCAGCGTGCTGGAGCGCAACGTCCGTGCCGCGAAGACCGAGCAGCGCCTCGCCTTGCGCAGCCGCATCGTCCTCTTGGCCGCTGATGGCGTCGGCACCAACGCCATCGCCGCGCAGTTGCGGGTCAGCCCCGCCACGGTCAGCAAGTGGCGCCTGCGCTTCGCGCGCCAGGGGCTCGAAGGGCTCCGCGACGCGCCCCGTAGCGGCGCTCCCGGCAGATACTCGATAGAGACCGAGCGGCGCATCCTCGCGAAGCTCGACGAGCCGGTCCCCGAGGGCGAGACGACCTGGACCGCGCGGCTCCTTGCGAGGGCCCTCGGCGACGTCTCCGAGGACCATGTGTGGCGCATCTTCCGGAGGCACGGCATCCACCTGCAGCGGCGCCGCAGCTGGTGCCTGAGCACCGACCCCGAGTTCGCCGCCAAGGCGGCCGACATCGTCGGCCTCTACCTGGCGCCGCCCGAGAAGGCGCTCGTCATCTGCGTCGATGAGAAGCCGCAGATCCAGGCACTGGAGCGGGCCCAGGGCTACCTGCGCTTCAGCGACGGGCAGACCTTCACGGGCTTCAGCGACCGCTACAAGCGGCACGGCACGACGACCCTGTTCGGCGCCCTCGAGGTGGCCAGCGGCCTCGTGAGCACGGGCCACTACAAGCGTCGCCGCAGGATCGAGTTCCTCGACTTCATGAACCAGCTGGTCCGCCAGTACCCCGAGGGTCAGGAGATCCACGTGATCCTCGACAACCTCAGCACGCACTCCAAGAAGGGCGGCACTTGGCTGGCCCGCCATCCCCACGGGCACTTCCACTTCACGCCCACGAACGCCAGCTGGCTGAACCAGATCGAGATCTGGTTTGGCATCCTCAGGCTGCGCGTGCTGCGCGGCGGCAGCTTCATCAGCCCGCGGGACCTGAGGGGCGCCATCGACCGCTTCACGAGCGCCTGGTGCGAGGACTGCAGCCCGTTCGTCTGGACGAAGGAGTCGGTCCAGCAGGTGACCCTCAAGCGACGTTACTCGGACTTATGCAAGTAGGTACTAGAGGCCTCACAGGTGACGGTCGTGCAGGGGACTCCCGGCTATGCCGTGTGGGAGACGAAGTCGGGCGGCTACTTCCCCTTCACCATGCGCGTCGACCAGAAGCCCTTCGACGATGAGCGCGCGCGCCAGGCCTTCCGCCTGATCGTCGACCGCCAACAGATGATCGACCAGGCCTTCGGCGGATTTGGTTGGCTCGGCAACGACATGTACGCTCCCTTCGACCCTGGTTACCCCAAAGATCTGCCGCAGCGCACGCAAGACCTCGAGCAGGCCAAGTCGCTGCTCAAGCAGGCCGGCTACGAGGGCATGAGCATCGACCTCGAGACCTCGGACGCGGTCGGCAGCGGCGCCGTCGCAGCCGCCCAGGTCTTCGCCGAGCAGGCCAAAGGCGCCGGCGTGAAGGTCAAGGTCAACAAGCGCAACTCCGACGTCTTCTACGGCGACATGTACCTGAAGTGGACCTTCGCCATGGACTACTGGGGCACGCGAAACTACCTCTCGCAGACTCGAGTGGGGACCTCCACGGGGGCGCAATGGAACGAGACCCATTGGGGCGAGGACGCCGAGTGGAAGAAGCTCGTCAGCGAGGCCTTCCAGACCGCGGACGAGGCAGCCCGCAACGAGCTCATCCGCAAGGCAAGCACCATCGAATACGAGAGGGGCGGGCTGATCCTCTGGTCGTTCAACGACTTGCGCGACGGCTACAACTCGAAGCTCGCTGGGCTCGTCAACGATGTCTTCCAGAGCACGGCGATCGGCTTCCGGTACAGCCTGCTCCACTACACGTGAGACGATAACGCAGGCCGCGAGACGCGGGTGCCGCGGTTCCGCTGCCGCGG
>JBAZPK010000082.1:0-9677 GCA_041648235.1 Thermoleophilia bacterium | reverse complement strand
AAACGTGGCCGGAGGCGGCGGTGGCGGCGCCTCGCGCGCCCGCCCCGACGCCACCCGCCACGCCGCGGCGCCGTCGCCCTTCGGGCCGCAGCGGCGCCCGACTCGGCTCAGGCGCGCGGCACCAGGCGCTCGCGCTCCCAGCCCTCGGCGAGACGCCGCGTGAGCGCGGCGGTGAGCAGCGCGCCCGCCTCGGCGTCGTCGGGCTGGATCACCTCGAAGGCCGAGTGCATGTTGCGCAGGGGGATGCTGAAGGACAGCGTCGCGGCTTCGCCCGAGGCCATGAACTCCTCCGCGTCGGTCGAGGTGCGCCCCGGCAGCGCCTTGACCTGCACCGGGATCGCCTCGGCCGCGGCGACCTCGAGCGCCAGGTCGACGAGGGCGTGGTTGCTGCCGGCGCCGCGGTGGATCACCGGGCCGGCGCCGAGCTTGACCTCGCCGCCGAGCTTCTTGGCGTCCATGCCGGGGTCGTCGCTGGCGAAGTCCACGTCCACGACGATGATGACGTCGGGCTGCCAGCGCACGGCCATCGCCTTGGCGCCCATGAAGGTGGTCTCCTCGTGCACCGTCGTGAGCGCCGTCAGCCTGGCGGCGGCCGGCGCCGCGGCGTAGTGCTCCAGGGCGCGGGCGCAGACGTACACCCCGGCGCGGTTGTCGAAGGCCGGTGAAGCGTAGCGCCCGCCGGCCAGCGGCAGGAACACGGGCGGGAAGGTGATGGGGTCGCCGATCTGCACCAGCCCGAGGGCTTCGTCACGGCTGGCGGCCCCGATGTCGAGCCACAGCTCGCTGATGTCCGGCGCCTTGGCGCGCTCCTTGGGGGTCATCTTGTGCGACGGTTTGCGGCCGACGATGCCGTCGACCGGCCCCTTGGCGGTCTGCACGACGAAATTGCGCCCGGGGAGGAGCTGGGCGTCGAGCCCGCCGATGCGGTCGAACGAGACGTAGCCGTTCTCGTCGACGTAGGTGACGATGAGGCCGATCTGGTCGGCGTGCGCCGTGACGACGACGTGAGGGGCACCCTCGGGCGCGACGTCCGCCCAGACGTTGCCGAGCGGGTCGCCCTGCGGCTCGGTGACGCCGGACAGGCGCCGGCGCACGATCTCCTGGACCGGCGCCTCGAAGCCGGTGGGCGCCGGGGCGGCGCACAGGTCACGCAGCAGGTCGAAGTCGGTTGCCATGGTGCCTCCGTGCTCGCGAGTGTGGGCGCGCCGCCGCCGCGAGGCCGGCACGCCCCGCAATCCTACCGGCAAGGGGGCCGCCGGGCATCCGCCGGCCCTGGCTCCCGGCGGGGCAGGACGCCGCGCTCCCCGCGTAGTATCGTTGCGCCATCGAGACGCCCGCCGGCATCCCCCGGCGCCCGCCGGGGCGCCGCTCCGCCGAGCGCCGCCGCCAGCTGCGGCGGCGGCGCCTCGTCGCCCTCCTCGCTCTTCTGGTGGCGCTGGCGCTCCTCGTCTGGCGTGTGGGCGCCTGTGCCGGGGCCGGCACCGGGACGCAGCAGGCGCAGGCGGCGCCGGTCCCGGTGCCCACGGCGCCGGCGCTCGAGGGCGACGGCGTCAAGATCGGTACCTTCCTCGGCGACTACGGGCGCCGGTTTTACGGGCTAGGCCCGGCACCGGACCGCCTCGACGTCCTCTGGAGGGTGCGCCTCGGCAGCGGCTGGAGTTCGGGGAAGTACGACGACGACCCGCCCAGCGAGTGGGCCGGCAGCGGCTGGACGGGGCAGCCCAGCCTGGTCGTGGACGGCGGCCGGCCGTATGTCATCGCCGGCGGGTACGACTACAACCTGCGCCGCATCGACGCCCTGACCGGCGAGGTGGTGTGGAAGTACGCCTTCGACGACATCATCAAGAGCAGCCCCGCGGTCTTCGCCAACCCGAGGCCAACCGGCGAGGACGACAGGTACATCGTCCTCGCCGGCTCGCGCCGCGGTTACCCCTACGAGCTCGCCGACCCGCGGGTGGCGCCGTACCGGGCGCTCACCTGGGGCAGCGGCACGGAGCTCTGGCGGCTGCCCGTGCCGCAGACGAAGTCCTACAGCCGCGACTGCGACGGCAGCGGCTTCTACTACGGCGGCCGCGTCTACATCGGCGTGGAGAGCGGCTGGTACTACGCGCTCGACCCGTTCACGACCGAGGCTTGGCGGGGCCACCGGAGGCCGCGGGTCGTGGCTCAGCGCCTGCTGCTCGGCGACGGAAGGGCCAAGCCACATGGCGGCAACCTCGTGCTCGAGGCTTCGGCCGCCGCTGTCGGCGGGCGCGTCTACATCGCCTCCGGGGCGGGCCACGTGTACGGCCTTCGGCGCGCCGACCTGAGCGTCGCGTGGGACTACTTCATCGGCTCCGACCTCGACGGCAGCCCGGTGCCCACGCGCCGCGGGCGCCTGCTGCAGGCGGTGGAGAAGCAGTACATCGAGGGCAAAGGCGGCGTGCTGAGCCTCGATCCGTCCAAACCGCCGGGGCAGGCCACCGAGTGGTTCTTCCCGACCGGCGACCGCGAGGTGGGCGAGTGGAAGGGCGGGGTGCTCGGCTCGGTCGCGGTGAACGACGAGTACGACCGCGGCGGCCGGCGCCCCGCGCTCTGCGCCTTCACCGGTATCGACGGCTACCTCTACCTGGTGTCGCAGGACACGGCGGCCGCGAAGACGGTGAAGGGCCCCAACGGCGAGCCGGGGCTCAAGACGCCGGTCCTCGTGGCCAAGGTGTGGAACGGCGGCGGCATCAGCACACCGATCATCGTCGGCGACGCGCTGGTGGCGGCAGGCTACGACCAGCGCGTCCACCTCTACAAGCTCACCTACAGGCGTGCCCAGGAGGGGGCGGAGGGGGCCCTGCCGAGTGCCAACGGCGACGGCAGGTTCTGGACGGTGAGCCTGCGCGAGCGCGCCCAGTTCTTCGCCCCAGCGGCCTTCGAAGCGACGCCTATCTTGTGGGACGGCCGCGTCTACATCGGCTGTCGCGACGGCTGGTTCTACTGCCTCGGCGACGCGACCTGAGCGCCCCGCCCACGGCGTCAGAAGCGTGGCACGAGCGTCCACGGGAAGCGCTTCTGCGCGGCGGCGACCTCCCGCAGCGACTCCTGCAGCGCGACCCGGGTGAGCGGCCGCAGGGTCTCGACGTCGACCACGTTGTCGAGGTCTCGGCCGGCCCGGATGCGGCGCCCGTGGTGGCGCAGCTGCAGGCTGGTCATGCTGATGAAGGCTTCGCGCAGCGGTTCCCCGGCGCGGGGTCGCTCGCAGCTCGCTTCACGCACCGCCGCCAGGCGCTCGAGGGTCGTGGCGGCGGTGATGCCCAGGGCGAAGGCGTGGTACCGCGCCAGGTTCTGGATGGGCTGGAGCCCGCTCTTCTTGATGTCGACCCAGCCGTCGAGCCGCTGCCGGAAGCCGAGCGGTGAGGGGATCTGCAGCCCGAGCAGCTCGAGGCCCTTGAGGAAGTCGGGGTGTTTCGGCGCTTCGCGGATGATCTCGGTCAGGGCCAGGTCGACGTGCAGCTCGCCGGCCACCTGGCGGTAGTCGAAGGCCACGGTGGCGCGCGCGAGGCGGTCGAGGTCCCTGCCCTCGAGGCAGTGGGCGAACACGGCTCTCCAGGCGGAGAGCGGCATCCGCCATTCCCGGGTCCGCGCGACAACTCCGTGGGGGTCATCGGCGAAACCGCAGCGCTTCAGGCCCTCATTGACGGCAATGGCCACCCGGGCGAAGTACTCGCCCACGGTGGGGTCGTCGGTGTCCTCGAAGGCGAGGCCGTTGTCCTGGTCGGAGGCCAGAGTGAGCTCACTGCGGGCGGCGCTGCCGAAGGCGAGCCAGGCGTACTCCACCGGCGGCGGGCCGTTGCGGTCAAAGGCCAGCTCGAGCAGGCGCGCCGTCAGGGAGTCGTGGAGCACGGTGAGCACGCGGGTCAGCGCCGGCGCCTCGAGGCGGGCTTCGAGCAGGTCGACGAACAGCTTGGGCAGGTCGGCCGAGACGCGCACCAGCTCGTCCTCGTCATGCGCCCCCTGGATCGCGCGGCGCAAGGCGAAGGGGCTCCGCGCGTCGAGGGTCATGAGGCTGCTCGCGGAGAGGATGCCGATGACGGCCCCCCCGGCGTCCAGGACCGGCATGTGATTCACGCCCGCGGCCATCATGGCGATGCTCGCCTCGGGGGCCAGCACGTCGGCGCCGATGGTGTGCACCGGGCTCGTCATGATCGTGCTCACGGGCGCGTCGCGGGACACGCCGCCCACGACCACCTTGTCGCGCAGGTCCACGTCAGTGACGATGCCGAGCCCGTCGCGGCTCCGCACGAGGATCGCCGAGCGTTTCTCGGCGATCATCAGCTCGGCGGCGTCGTGGATCGACGTCTCGGGGCTGCAGAAGAGGGGCACGCTGCGCACCATCGCGGTGACGGGCCGGGTGCGCACGTCGGGCAGGGCGCTCATCGACCGCGCCGCCTGGATCAGGCGCTCGCGCTGGTTGGCCGCCAGCCACCTGACCCCGTCGGGGTGGCAGAGGATCCGGATGGCGGCTTCCCTGGGGATGCAGTAGATCGTGGAGTCGCTGTGGGCCCGGACGGTGAACTCGGGCGCCAGGCCGCTGAGCAGGGTGGGGTGACCGAAGGTGTCCCCACCGGAGATGATGGCCACCAGGGCATGCTTGTGCAGCAGTTCGAGGACGCCCTCCCGCACGACGTACAGCTCCGTGCCCGGCGGGCCGCCCTCCACGAGGACCGCATCGCCGGCGAGGACCCCGCGCACCGAGGCTGAGGCGGCGACGCCTTCGAGCTCCGCGGCGTCCAGCCCGGCGAAGGGCTCGATGTGCGCCAGAAAGCGGATGCGCTCCTGAAGCGGCCCGCCCTCGCCGCCGCCTGGGCTCACGGCCGCAGCCCCACAGAGACAGGTCGGGGGAGCAGGCCCCGGACGCGGAGATGCTCGAGGCTGGCGAGCACCGCAGCCTCATCCCTGTGCTCGAGGACGATGCTCGCCCCAGCGGCACGGGCCGCGGTGATGATCCGTTCGACGTCGACGACGCCTGTCCCCAGCGGGTGATGGTCGTCGCCTCCCGAGTGGCCCCGGTTGTCGTGCAGGTGCACGTGCCTGAGCTCGACCAGGGGGCTCTCGAGCCAGCCGGACAGCGTCCCGGTGATCGCCGCGTGGCCGCTGTCGAGGGCGAGGCCCAAGCCCTTGAGGTCGAGGTCGCCCGGGGCGATGAAGTGCGTATGCCGGAGGAACGGCAGGTTCTCGACGGCGATGGGAACGCCGAGCTCGTCTTCCAGGATCCGCAGGTCCTCGAACGAGCGCTCCAGAGCGGCCACGATCTTGCGGTTCCACCCTCGAGCCCGCCGCTGCAGGTCGGGGTGGACGACGTAGATCTGGGCGCCGAGCTCGCCGGCGACGTAGAGGTGCCGGCGGTGCATGTCCATGGCAGCGCGGTGCTTGGCCGCGGAGGGGCTGCCGAACTCGAAGTGCGCGAAGGGGCCGTGGACCGTGAAGGGCAGGCCCGCCAGGGCCACGACGCGGGCGTTGGCGGGCTCGATCAGTGAGTGCCGACCGATCGACAGCACCTCGGCCGACGGCGCCAGCTCGGCGATGCGCAGCAGGGCGCCGCCCAGCGACAGCTCCCGGTAGGCCCCGGTGGAGATGCCGATGTCCGAATCAGGGTGCACGGGCCGAGTATCGCACAGTCGGCGGCCGGGCAAACGTCGCGGGTGCAAATGGGTAAGTACGAGGTGTGGGGGCCGCACCGTCTACGTGAGGGGGACGACATGAAACCGCCGGTGGCCGATCTTTCCATCGAGAGCACCTTGCAGCATTGCGAACTTCTCGAGCCGCTCAGCGAGCGGCAGATCGCCGCTCTGGCGGCGTGCGCCGCGGTACGGACTTTGCGGGAGGGGGAGGCGCTCTTTGGCCAGGACCAGGCGGCCCACGACCTCTTCGTGGTCGAGAGTGGCCGCCTGGCCGTCCGCCTGGCAACGCCCGCCGGGCACGTCATTGAGGTGTTCGGCGCGGGCCAGTACCGCCTCTCGGGGTGGTCGGCCCTGGTCGCGCCGCACGCGTACATCGCCGACGGCCGCGCGATCGAGGACTGCACGGTGATCGTGATCCCCGCCGCCGCCGCCGAGGAGATCTTCCTGCGTGAGCCCGCGGCGGCCTATCAGGTGATGAAGCAGATCGCGGGGACGATCTCGGTACGCCTGCGCGACATCAAGGAGGAGCTCATCGAGGTGCTCGGCGGATGAACGCCGGCGCCGTCTGAGCGCGCCTCCCGGCGGCCGCCCGCCGCTCGTGGTTCGCCGGCGGCCGCGGCGGGCAGAGTGGTGCCATGAACGGTGAGGCACAGGGTCCTGGCGCCGACTACGCGCGGCTCGCGCCGCTGCCGCTGCGCGTCGACGGCTACGCGCTCGAGCGGCACGAGCTCGACGTGTCGAGCGGCTTCCGCCGCGTGACGACGGAGGTCATCTTGCGCGGCGGTGGCCGCGAGGGCCGCGGCGAAGACGTCACCTACGCGGCCGAGGACCACGAGCCGTACCCGGCGGATCTGCCGCTGGCCGGCTCGTGGACCCTGGACGGCTTCTCGCGAAGGCTCGGCGGCCTCGACCTGTTCCCGGCCAGGCCGCCGCAGCAGGAGATGTTCCGCCTCTACCGGCGCTGGGCGTTCGAGAGCGCCGCGCTGGACCTGGCCCTCCGGCAGCGGGGCAAGACGCTGGGCGCGGCACTCGACCGCGAGTACCGGCCGGTGCGGTTCGTGGTCTCGACGCGCCTCGACCTCCGCCCCTGGCTGGCGGTCGACTCCGGCCTCGAGTTCAAACTCGACCCGACGCCGGACTGGGATGCGGCGCTGATGGCGGGCATCGCCGCCACGGGCCGCGTACGGTCTCTTGACTTCAAAGCGTTCTACGCGGGCTCCCCAGTGGACAACCCTCCGGACGCCGAGCAGTACCGGGCGGTCGCCGCGGCTTTCCCGGCAGCGATCCTCGAGGACCCGGCGCTCGACGGGCCGGCGCGGCGCGCGCTCGACGGGGAGGAGGGGCGCCTGAGCTTCGACGCCCCCATCCACTCGTGGACGGACGTCGTGGCGGTGGCGGCGGCCGCGGGCCTGTCGGGGCGCGCGCCGGGCGCCGCGGAGGCGACGAACCCCCCGCCCGCCGAGGGCGTCGCTTTGCCACGCTACCTCAACGTCAAGCCCTCGCGGTTCGGCAGCCTCGGCGCGCTGCTCGACTGCGTCGGGCGCGCCCAGGCGGCCGGCATCACCGTTTACGGCGGCGGCCAGTTCGAGCTCAGCGTCGGGCGCGCCCACATCCAGGCGCTGGCGAGCCTCTTCTACCCCGGCGCGCCCAACGACGTGGCGCCACGCGAGTACCACGGCGAGGCGCAGGCGGGGGTGCCGCCCAGCCCCCTGGTGCCGTCGCGGCAGGAGCCGGGCTTCGGGTTCGCCTTCCGGCGGTAGGCGGCGCCGGGCTCAGCGGTGGGCGGGGGGCGCCGCGCCGGTCACGTTCCGCGGGTGGGGACGAGCCCGCGCTTCTCCAGGTGGGCGATGCTCGCCAGGGCCGCCGCCTCGTCCCGGTGCTCGAGGATCACCGTGGCGCCGGCGGCGCGGGCCGCGCTCAGGGCGGCGGCCGCGTCGACGACCCCTTGCCCCAGGGGCCGGTGGGGGTCGTCGAGATCGCCGGGGCCGCAGTTGTCGTGCAGGTGCACGTGGCTGAGCTCGGCCCGCGGGTCGGCGAGAAACGCCTCGAGGGTGCCGCTGATCGCGGCGTGGCCGCAGTCAAGCAGGAGGCCGAGTTCGCCGAGCTCGAGCTCGCCCGGCGCGACGAAGTGAGACATGCCGCGGCCGGGCATGTTCTCGAGCACCACGCGCACGCCGATCTCGCGCTGGAGGCCTTCGAGATCGGCGATCGTACGCTGCAATGCGGCGACGACGGCGCGGTCGTAGCGGACGGGGGCGCCGTCCCAGTCGGGGTGCGCGACGTAGACGAGCGCCTCGACCTCGGCGGCGGCCTCGAGGTGCCGGCGGTGCACGTCGAGCGTCCGCCGGCGGGCTCGCTCGTCGGAGCTCCCCGGGTCGACGTCGGCGCCGAACGGACCGTGGACGGTGAGGCGCAGGCCGCTGGACGCGGCGGCGCGGCGGTTGCGGCCCACGAGCAGCGAGTGAGGGCCGAACGAGCGGATCTCGGCGAGACTGGCGTGGGCGGCGACGCGCTCCAGAGAGCGACCCAGGCCGAGCCCCGGGTAGATCTGGCTGGGGAGGCCGATGTCGGGGGGGAGCGCCATGCACGAGGTAGTCTAGCCCCGCTCCCGGGCGGCGGCGACCCGGGCCGCGCTGCTACACTGTGCCTCGACATCGACATCGACATCGACCGCGCCCGAAGCGAGGAAGTCAGCATGACGCCCATCGAGAAGATCCAGAGGGAACACGGCATCGTGGGCCGCGAGCGCGAGCTGGCCATGGCGCTCGCCGTCCTGGGCGCCGGCCGGCACCTGCTCCTCGAGGGCCCAGTGGGGGTGGGCAAGACCACGGTGGCGCTCGCCGTCTGCGCGCATCTGGGCCGCGACACGGTCCGCGTGGACGGTGACGACCGCTACTCGGAGAGCAAGCTCACCGGCTGGTTCGACCCGCCGCTCGTGCTGCAGCAGGGCTATCGCGAAGAGTCCTTCTTCGCCGGGCCGCTGGTCGAGGCCATGCGTGAGGGGCGGGTGCTGTTCATCAACGAGCTCAACCGCATGCCCGAATCGGTGCAGAACGTGCTCCTCCCGGCGCTCGACGAGCGCCTCGTGCAGGTGCCGCACATCGGCGAGGTGCGGGCCACCGAGGGCTTTCAGGTGGTGGCCACGCAGAATCCGGTGGAGTACGTCGCCACCGGGCACCTCTCGGAGGCGCTGCGTGACCGTTTCGAACACCTGGCGCTCGACTACCAGGCGGCGGAGGAGGAGCACGCCATCGTGGTCGCCGAGACGGCCAGCGACGACGCCGCGCTGGTGCGGACCGCCGTGCGCCTCACGCGCGCCACGCGGCTGCACCCGCGGTTTCGCAAAGGCGCTTCGGTCCGCGCCGCCATCGCCACGGTGGCGATCGCCGAGCGGCTCTGGGGGGCGGAGCGCGACGCCTGCGGGGCGGTGAGCCGCGAGGTGCTGCGCCGCGCGGCCGAGGCCGCGCTGACCACGCGGGTGGACCTGCGCGACGACATCGACGCCGACTTCGGGGCCGCGCTCGACGAGCTCTTCGAGCTCGTCGTCGACCGCGGTGAGGACCCGGACGAAGTCTTCGCGCCGGCCGCGGAGTCCCCAAAAGCCTGAGCGCCCCCGGCGGGGCGCGGCTCCAGCACGCCGGCCGCGTGGAAGTGGTCGGCCTGCGGGGGTCGGCGCCGGAGTCGCCGGGCGAAGCCCCGATGGCCGCCCTCGCGGCCCGCTACAAGGTCGCCGAAGAGGCCCTCGACGGCTGGACGGTGGCCGTCAACCTGACACGCGCCGGTTGCCGGATCGCCCACCCGGGCTTGCGCTTCTACGCCGAGCGGCTGGCGGCGCGGGCCGTGCTCCAGCGCGCCGCCCGCCTCGTCGGGCCCCTGCGGGCCGCGACGCAGACCGTCCGTGAGCCGCTGCGCGAAGCGTTCGGTGGCGAGCTCGACGTCGAGGCCACCATCGAGAACCTGCTCGGCAAGCCCTACCCCGAGCCCGGGGACTGGGTCGTCCAGCGCCGTGAGGAGCGCCGCCACCAG
>JBAZPK010000081.1:0-9804 GCA_041648235.1 Thermoleophilia bacterium | reverse complement strand
CGCTGGTTCGCCCCGGGTGTGCCGGCCAGGCTGCGCGCGGCACTGCTCGCCGGGGCGGCGGAGCGCGCGGCAGCCCGCCCGGAACGGCCGTTCTCAAGCGCCGCCGAGCTGGGGGCGCTCATGCCGGCCTTGCCGGTCGCCGACGTCGACCGGCTGCTTCGGGGGCTGGTCGCCGCGGACCGGCTGGTCGCCGGCGAAGGCGGCTACGCCCCCGCCGGCGCCGGCGTTCTCGGCGACGAGCAGGCCGCGGTCGCCGCCGAGTTGCTCCTCGTGCTGCGCACCGAGCCGTTCGCGCCGCCCACACTCGCCAGCCTGGCGGAGCGCCTCGGCCTCCCGGGGCGCGACCTCGGCAGGATCCTCGAGGTCCTGGCCCGCCGTGGCGACGTGGTGCGCGTGGACAAGGACCTGTGGTTCCTCGCGGCGGCGGTGGACGAGGCGCGTGCCGGGCTGGAAGAGCTGCTCGCGTCGGCCGGCGAAGTGAGCCTGGCCGGTTTCCGCGACGCGCTTTCGTGCGGGCGGCGCAACGCGCAGGCCCTCCTCGAGCTCTTCGACCGGGAGGGCCTCACGCTGCGTCGCGGCGACGTCCGTGTGGCCCGCCGCCGGCGCTCGTGACTGGGCCGGTCTGAGCGCCGCCGGTCACTTCGGCGCGCCCGCTGGCGGTGCGCCGCGTGAGGCGCCGAGCTCGCCGACGGCGACGCCCGCGGCCTACTCGGCGCTGTACGCGGCGACCTGATCGCGCCCGCGCCCTTTGGCGAGGTACATCGCCGCGTCGGCCTTGTCGAGCAGCTCGTCGCGCCGCTGGGCGTCCTGCGGGAAGGCGGCGACCCCGATGCTCACGGTGAGCGGCCGGCCGTCGGCGCTGAAGCCGGCCGTGCGGATGCGCTCGCGGACGCGCTCCGCCACCGAGCGGGCCGCCTCCGGCCCGGTGTCCACGAGCACCAGCACGAACTCCTCACCGCCGTAGCGGCAGGCCACGTCCAGGCTGCGGACCGACTCCTCGATGATGTGGGCCACCTCGCGCAGCACCGCGTCGCCGGCGCTGTGGCCGTTGCTGTCGTTGTAGGCCTTGAAGTGGTCGATGTCGCAGAAGAGCACGGAGAGCGGGCGCTTGACCTCGCGCGCCCGCTGCAGCTCCTCGCTCAGCCGCTCGTGCAGCGAGCGGTGGTTGTAGAGCCCCGTGAGGGCGTCCGTGGTCGCATCGATCTCGGCGCGGATCAGGCGCATGGCCCCCTTGCGCAACATCAGGGCGAAGGTGCCGCTGCGGTCCTCGCGGAGCGAGTCGCTCCCGGCGTCGCCGAGCGCCGGAAGGTCGGCAGCGACGGCGGCCACGATCTGACCCTCGGCGTCGCGGATCGGCGCCAGGCCGCTGAGCCACAACCCGAACTCGTCGGCGAGCACCGTGTTGAGGTCCGGGCGCTCGCCGTTCAGGACCAGCGGCAGTTCATCGTCGGGGAAGATCTCGTCGCCGAAGTGCGAACGCTGGCTCTCGTCTTCCTCGGGGTCCACGCCGATGACGTACTTCTTGTCGATCTGGGCGTGCGTGGTGAGGAAGCGCGTGGGCGGGTTCGCGTCGCGCACCTCGCGAAGGATCTCGGCGATCTGACGGTACTGGGGCGACCCTTCGTCTTCCGCCGTGCGCAGTGCCCGGTGCAGCTCGCCCGGGATCCGGGCCGCCGCCGCGGCGGCGATCTGCTGCGCCTGGGCGCGCCGCGTGCCGATGTCCTTCAGCACCTCGAGGAAGGCGTCGACCATGCCGGGGTCGAACTGCGTGCCTCGGCAGCGCTGCAGCTCGGCCAGGCATTCCGGGTAGGTGAGCCCAGCCTTGTACGGCCGCCGGCACGACATGGCGTCGTACGCATCGACCACCGCCAACGCGCGGGCGAGCAAGGGGATCCTCTCGCCGCGCAGTCCGTCCGGGTAGCCGTCACCGTCGTAGCGCTCGTGATGGTGCCGCACGGCCAGTACCAACTGCTCCGAGAACAGCGGCCGGATGATATCGGCGCTGAACACCGGGTGCTGGCGCATCTGCTGCCATTCCATTGGGTTCAGGCGGCCGGCCTTGAGCAGCACGCGGTCGGAGATGCTGATCTTGCCGATGTCGTGCAGATACGCGGCCTCCTCGAGAGTGCTCAGGAGGTCCTCGGACCACCCGAGCTGGCGGCCGATCAGGATCGTGTAGGCCGAGACGCGGGCGGCGTGGCCCAGGGTGTAGTAGTCCTTCGCGTTGAGCGCGGAACCCAGAGCCTTGAGGTTGCCGAGATGCATGCGCTTGATCTCGTCGTAGAGCTGCGTGTTCTTGATCGCCAGGGAGAGCTGAGTGCCCACGCGTTCCAGGAGGTGCACATCCGTATCCCGGAAGGCGTGCTCGTCGCCGCTCACCAGGCTGAGCGCTCCGAGGATGCCGTCGTCCGACGGCAGGGCGATCACCGCCGCCGACCGCAGGCCGGTCAGGGATGGGTGCCCGCTGGGCAGGGGAGCGCCATCCGGGAGCTCGAGCAGTAGCACGGGCTCGCGCTTGATGCGGACGTGCAAGCGCTCCTCGACGTCGCTGCCCGCGAAGCCGAGCAGCGACGCGGCCGCCTCGTCAGATGCCAGCACGCGTTCCACCGTGCTGTCCGCCAGGAGGAGGAGGCTGTGGCCATCGAAGGGAAGGATCTGGCGCAGCTCGTCGACGGCCGCCTCCACGACCTCTTCGAGGTCGAGGCTGGCGGCCGTCCTCCGGGCGATCTGGTTCAGGAGCAGCGACTCGCGGTGGGCGACCTGCTCACGCTCGAAGAGGGCGGCGTTCTCGATGGCCATCGCGGCCGCATGGCAGATCGCGACGGCCGTGTCCAGCTCAGCCTGCGCGAAGGAGCGCTCCCTGATGCCGTCCACGAGTTCGACCGTCCCGATGACTCGATCCTTGACGACCAGGGGCAAGGTCGCCCAACTCTTCTGCGCGCAGCCACAGTCGATCTCAGGGACCCTGGGCGTCAGGCGTGGGTCGCGCAGCGACTCGACGACGGCCGGCCGCCGGGTCTCGATGACCTCTCGTGACGCGCGCGCGTCCGCCATGGCCAGGCTTCGGCCGATCCACTCCTCGTCGATCTCGCCGTCCGCGACACGCATCAGGGTGCGCAGGTGGTCACCCTCGATGACGGTGATCTCGCACTCGGTCACCGCGACGCTGTCACAGAGGCGGCGAGCCGTGGCCAGCAGCGTGTCGCGCAGGTCGAGGCTGCCGGCCAGCTCGAGCGCCGACTCGGTCATCAGCGTCATGCGGCGCACGTTCTCGCGCAGCTCCTCGTGCACGTCGGCATTGGCGATGGCCTGGCCGGCGATCTGCGCGAGTCCGACGATGACGTCCTCGCGCTCGAACGGCCGTGCCTCGCGGTGGTACAGGCAGACGAAGCCGATGACCTCGCCGCTGCTGATCAGCGGCACGTCCACGCTGGCCCGGTAGCCCCACTCGCGGGCGGCGGCGCGCTCCTGCGGGGTCATCGTCGGGTCGTCGGGGATGTCGAGGCAGTGCACCAGCCGGCGCGTCTCCAGGGCGCGCCTGAGGAGGCCGTAGTCCTTCACGGGGTAGCTGCGCCCGACGACAGCCTCGGCCCACGGGGCGCCCACCGAGACGAGGACCTTGAACGTATCGCCTTGCAGGCGGTGGATGTCGCAGGTGTCGGCCCCTGAGACCTCGAGGATCCGCCGGGCGACCATGTCCAGCACCGCGTCCGCTTCGAGGGTGGCGCCGAACGCCATGCCCGAATCCACCAGCAACCTGAGGTCGCGGTTGCCGGCCTCGAGCCGGTCGACGAGCATCGCCCTCTCAAAGGCTCCAGCCAGCAGGCGCCCCACGTTGCGGATGAAATCGAGCCGGTTCGTGTAGTCGCGGACTTTGGTGTCGAACACGTCGATGAGGCCGATCGGCCGCCCCTCGACCACCAGCGGCAGGGACACCATGCTCCGGTAGCCCCATCTGCGGTAGGCGCGCATCTCGCTGCGCGAGAGCCCTGCCGTCTCGAGGTCGCCGATCACCATGGGCTCGTCGGCGGCCAGAGCAGCGAGCGTGGCGCCGTACCCGGCAAGGTCGCGGTAGGTCCCGACCTCCTTTTCGTCCCAGCCGCGACCGTCGATGCTCGCCAGGCAGCGCAGGCGGCCGTCCTCGATCTCCCAGATGTCGCAGTCCTCGGCCCGCAGGACCGCACGCAGCCTGGCGGCCGCGATGCGGCAGAGCTTCGCCAGGTCCTCGGCTTCGGTGAGCTGGTCGCTGAGCTCCACGAGCTCGCGCAGGGCGGCATTCCCCTGCCGCAGACTCTTCATCAGATACGCGTTCTGGAGTACGTCGGCCACCGAGCGCGCCGCGCCGCCGATGAAGCCGCGGACCTCGTTGTAGTCGCGCTCCCGGGTGTCGAAGAGGTCGAGCAGGCCGACGACCGCGTCGCCGCACACCAGGGGGACCGAGAGCCCGCTCCGGAACCCGTACTCACGCCAGTCCTCACGCTCGTAATCGGTGATCCGCGGGTCGTCAAGGGAGGTGAAGACGAGGGTCTCGCGGTCTTTCAGGGCCGCGGCCGTGGACGGGAAGCGCTCCACCTCGAGAGTGTTGCCCCGCACGCTCTCGTCGGGGCCGTGCTCGTCGACGCTCGCGAGGCAGCGCAGATACCCCTCCTGCAGCCACCAGACGTCGCAGTCGGCACAGCCGGCGACGCGCCGAAGGTGCTCGGCCGCCACGAGCGCGGCGCCCTCCTGTGAGCCGGCCGCCGCCAGGTGCGCGTTGAGCTCTACGAGCTCGCTGCGCAGGCGGCTGCGCTCCTCCGCCTCGCTCAGCAGGATCGCGTTGTCGAAGAGGCCGGCGACGAGCTGGGTGACTCCCGCCAGGTACTCCAGCTCGGGTTCCCAGTCGCGCTCGGCATCGTCGTACAGCTCGACCAGGCCGACGATCCCATCGCCCGCGACGAGGGGCAGGGTGAGCGAGCTGGCGTAGCCCCACTCGCGGTACAGAGCGACCTCGCCGGGCGAGAGCCGAGGGTCGCCGAGTCTTCCGATGATGAGCGGCGTGTGGTCGGTCAGAGTCCTCTCGAGAGACGGGTAGAGGGAGGTGTCGAGAATGGCGTCGAACCGCGCCTCATCCACTCCGTCGCGGTCCACGCTCACCAGCGTGCGGATCACGCCTCCGCGCACGCGGTAGAGGCTGACGCAATCGACGTTCACGGCCGCCAGCAGGCGGTGCGCGAAGCGTCCCGCGAAGCGCCGCAGATCGTGCGTCTGCGAGACCTCCCGCGAGACGTCCATGAGCTCGCGGATGGCCTTGTCGCGACGTTCGAGGGTGCGGCTGACCTTGTCGACGTCCAGCGCGTGGGCGCAGATCGCCGCCAGCCCGGCGACCAGAGCCGCATGGGCGCTCAGGTCACGCGGCCGCGCGTCGCTGAGCTCCACGGCGCCGATGAGCGCACCGCGCACCTTCAGCGGCGCCCACATCAGCGCCTGGCAGCCGCGGCGCTGGAGCGCCGCCCGCCCGCGGCTCCCGAGGCCGGCTCCTCTCCGCAGGACGATGGTCTCGAGCTCGTCGGCCGGCCCCTCTACCGGGAGCCAGTCGGCGAGCGGCCACGAATCCCCGATGCGGCCGAGATCGGGCTCGCCGCCGTCGACCGATACGGTGAGGCGCAAGCGGTCGCCGTCAAGCACATACACCTCGCAGCGCGGCGCCTCGGAGAGCTCGCACAGGCGTCGCGCCACCAGCTCCGGCACCTCCCTCGGCGCGTCGGTGAGCACTGCCGTGAGGTCGACCCCGGCCTGGACCTCGGCGCGCAGGGCTTGCGTCTGCCGGCGAAGCTCGGCGAAGTCACCTGGATGGGCGCCCCCGCCCTGCGCGGCCGCGTCGGGGAGCAGGGCGCGGATGTCGGCGTCGAGGTAGCGGCGATGGCCGCCGGGGCTGCGGTAGGCGGCGAGGCGCCCGGCGTCGGTCCACCGGCGGACGGTGTTGGCGCTCACGCCGAGCCGCCGCGCCACTTCGGCGACGCGCAGCCAGTCGGAGCCGCCCTTCTCTGGTCTTCGGGTCATGAGCACGTCACCTGAATCGGCATGTCTCCGCGGAAGCTTGATCAAAGCTCCCATCGCGTGGACGCCGGACGGGAGGTTTGTCAGGATGTGCCGCCGGGGGGATCGCCCGTCCCGACGCCGACCGTGGCGTGCGCGTGGCTGGCGGCGTAGCATTCCGGCTACCGATCATCGCCGGCCAGGGCCCCTGGCCGCAGCTCGAGCAGAAGGAGTGAGCATGGCGCGCATGGGGAGGGTCGAGGGCAAGGTCGCTCTCATCACCGGGGTGGCAAAGACCGACAGTATCGGCTTCAACACCGCCCGGGTGTTCGGTGCGGAGGGTGCTCTGCTGGCGATCGTCGACATCTCGGAGAAGGTGCACGCCTGCGCCGACGAGCTGCGCAAGGAGGGATTCACGGTGTCCTCACACACCGCCGACCTCACGAAGATGGACCAGGTGCAGGCGGCCGTGGCGGCAGCCGTCGGCTGCCACGGCCGCATCGA
This sequence comes from Thermoleophilia bacterium, assembly GCA_041648235.1. GTDB lineage: Bacteria > Actinomycetota > Thermoleophilia > UBA2241 > UBA2241 > CAIXSE01. The sequence goes on along the minus strand of JBAZPK010000081.1, from coordinate 3,285 downwards.
CGTCCTGGTCAACAACGCCGGCATGGTGGTGGAGGGCATGGAGGAGGATTTCACCGACTTCGCCCACCTCAGCGAACGGCAGTGGGACTTCGGTATCGCCATCAACCTCAAGACGCAGTTCAACGTGACGCGCAGCGTGATCGGAGGGATGATCGAGCGACGGTATGGGCGCATCGTCAACGTCTCGTCGGTCACTGGTCCTCTGGTCGCCAACCCCGAAGAGTCGGTCTACTGCGCCGCCAAGGCCGGGGTCCTGGGCATGACCCGCGGCCTTGCCCTCGAGGTGGCCAAGCACGGCATCACCGTGAACGCGGTGGGCCCGGGCTGGATCGACACGGGGTCCACCACCGAGGGTGAGCGGGCCGGCGCCGAGAACACTCCCTTCGGCCGTGCCGCGACGCCCACCGAAGTGGGCAAGCTCATCTGCTTCCTGGGCTCCGACGACGCCAGCTACATCACCGGCCAGCTCGTCGTGATCGACGGCGGCAACACCCTGCAGGAGTACAAGGGGCCGAGTGAGCTCTACTACTGAGATCAGCGATTCTCGCAGACGACACAGGAGGCGCACCGTGGCACGCATCGACTATCTGTTCATCTTCCTGACGGAGGGCTGTGACCCGGCAGTGCATCGCTCGGTGATGGACACGCCATTGGGCAAGGTGGTCACGGTGGGGGCATCCACGGTGGCCCAGGCTTGCGATGTGGCGGCGGCCGCGCTGGCGAACGGCGAGGCGCAGTTCATCGAGGTCTGCGGCGCGTTCGGCGAGGAGGGCTGCCGCAAGGTGAGCGCCGCCGTGGGCGGCGAGCTTCCGGTGGGCTACGTCACCTATGCCCCTGAGGAGCGCGTCAAGGTCGACGCCCTCTTCGGCTGAGCCCGGGGCCGGGCAGGGCGGCACGTGCCGCCGCCTGCCGCCGCGCCAGGCGTGACCGGCGGCGAGGCCGGCTGTAGACTGCGTATATTGACGGACCGTTCAGTGAACGGACAGGGGGGCCGCATGACGTATGACTTGGGCGGCAAGGCGGTGGTGATCACCGGCGCCGCCGGCGGTATCGGCGCCGCGGTCGCGCGGCGCTTCGCCGCCGCCGGCGCCACACTCGTTCTCGGCGACCTCGACGCCGTCGCCCTCGAGGAGCTGGCCGGCGAGCTGGCGGCGGTCTGCACGGTGCACGCCCTCACCTGCGACGTGAGCGTGCCGGCCGAGTGCCGGAATCTGCTGGCGACCGCGGCTGAGGACGCCGGGCGCGTGGACGTGCTGGTCAACGCGGCCGGCGTCTGGACCGAGGGGCCGAGCGAAGCCACCACCGAAGCCGAGTGGGACAGGGTCATCGGCGTGAACCTCAAAGGGACCTTCTTCTGCTGCCGGTACGCCATCCCGCAGCTGAAGGAGACGCAGGGCTGCATCATCAATCTGAGCAGCGACGCCGGGGTGGTGGGCACCCCGGAGACGGCCGTCTACACCGCCTCCAAGGGTGGCGTGAGCCTCCTGACCAAGTCGCTCGCCCTGGAGCTGGCCCCGCACCTCGTGCGCTGCGTGGCCGTGTGCCCGGCCGACGTGATGACGCCGATGCTCGAGGGCCAGGCGCGCGATTATGGCGGCGGCGACCCGGAGGCCTACTATCGCCGCCTCCTCGCGAGCTACCCACAGGGCGACAAGGCGCGGTTCATCACGCCGGAGCAGGTCGCGGAGCTCGTCTTCTACCTGGCCGGCCCGCACGCCGCGCCCATCACCGGGGCCCTCATCAGCATCGACTACGGCACGGCGGCCGGCTACGGCTACGAGTAAGGGCCCGTCATCCTCGCCGCCCCATCGCCCGGGAAGGAGCGCTCGTCACACCATGGCTGAGAAACCGTTCGTCCACCCCTACATCCCGAACGCCGTGCCGGCCACCAAGCAGGCCATGCTCGACGAGCTCGGGCTGGGCAGCGTGGAGGAGATCTACGCCGAGATCCCTGATCGCCTTCGTTTCAAGGGCGCCCTTGAGATCCCGCCGGCGATCCTGGCGGAGCGCGACCTGCGCCGGCACGTGCTCGGCCTCCTGGACAAGAACACATCCTCCGTCGACTTCCTCAACTTCTGCGGCGCCGGCTGCTGGCAGCACCACGTACCTTCGATCGTCGACGAGGTCATCAACCGCGCCGAGTTTGTGAGCGCCTACTGTGGCGGCGACTACAGCGACCTCGGCAAGTACCTCACGCGTTTCGAGTTCAACAGCATGCTCGGCGAGCTGCTCGACCTCGACGGCGTCGCCAACCCCATCTACGACTGGGGCGACGTGGCCGGGCGCGCCTTCCGCATGGCCAAGCGCATCACGGGGCGCGCCAAGGTGCTCGTCCCGCGCTCCATGAGCCCCATGCGGCTCATGGAGGCGCGCACCCTGTGCCAGCCGGAGGTCATGCCGACCCACGTGCAGATCGACTTCTACGAGTGGGACCGCGCCACCGGCATGGCCGACCTGGCCGACCTGCGGGCCCGGCTCGACGGCTCGTACGCCGCCGTGTACTGGGAGAGCCCGAGCTACCTGGGGACGATCGAGGCCAACGGCGCCGAGATCGTGAAGCTCGCCCACGAGAAGGGCGCGCTCGCCATCGCCGGCGTGGACCCGATCACCCTGGGCGTGCTCGCCCCGCCCGGCGCCCTGGGCGCCGACATCGCCTGCGGCGACATCCAGGCGCTGGGCATGCACATGCACGCCGGCGGCGGCTGCTCAGGTTTCATCGCCTTCCGCGACGACGACCCCGTCTTCGCCCAGGAGTGCCCGCTGGAGCTCTATACCGTGATGGAGACCAGGACGCCGGGCCAGTACGCGGTCGGCGAGGCCATGGCCGAGCGTACCAGCTACGGCTCGCGCGACCAGGGCAAGGACTGGGTGGGCACGGCGTCGGGCCTGTGGACGATCGCCGCCGCCGTGTACATGGCGGTGATGGGCCCGCAGGGTTTCAAGGAGCTCGGTGAGACCTGCGTCGCGCGTTCGCACTACGCCGCCAAGCTGCTCAGCGAGATCCCCGGCGTCGAGGTCGTGCTCAGCGACGCCTTCTTCAAGGAGTTCGTCGTGAATTTCGACGGCAGCGGCAAGACGGTGGCCGAAGTCAACGAGGCCTTGCAGGACTACTGCATCTTCGGTGGCAAGGACCTCAGCGCCGAGTTCCCGGAGCTCGGGCAGAGCGCCCTCTACTGCGTCACCGAGTACTACGACCAGGCCGACATCGAGACCTTGGCCGCGGCCGTCAAGGAGGTGACGGCATGAATAGCGACCGCAGGCAATCTATCGAGCGGGGCACCGGAG
>JBAZPK010000080.1:0-9906 GCA_041648235.1 Thermoleophilia bacterium | reverse complement strand
TGACTACCTCACACCGGTGGCCTACGAAGCAAGACAGCGAGACCTGATGGCGGCTCAGGCAGCATAATGATCGTGTCTGTCAAAGCGGGGCAGGCCCACTCCTCGAGGCCCTCTGCCCCGCGTTGCACGCGCCAGAGCAGCCCAGGGTTCGCGGCAACACTGCCCTCGAGAGCAGGAGTTTCTAACAGCACCGGATTGAGCTCACCCTCCTCCAACGCGCGCAGGAAGCGCGCCTGTGCGGGCTTGAGAGCGAGGAGCTCACCGAGCAGGCTCGCTGAGCGCAGTCGAGCGTCCGCGAGATCGGCGGCGCGACCCCGCAGCGCAAGCGCTACGACCTGAGAGCGCCAGTCGACCAGACGTACCCGCTCGCCTGCATCGGACGCATACTCCTCCGGAGACGGCGGCGGGTAGGCGGCACCGCGAACTACGAGCACTGTGCGCGCCAGGTCGAGGTCGAGCTGCGGAGCTTGCGCGAGTTCAGCGACGTCGAACAGGTCCCGGGCAAGGCTACGCCGCGCCAGCGCGATCACCTTGCTGGCAGCCAGCTCGTCGAGCGCGAAGGTCAGCACCGGCGAGACCTGGAGGTCAGCGGAGAAGGGGTGTCGCAGGGGCAGGCGAACCGGGTCGAGCACGGGGACGCGGTCCAAGAAGTTGAGGTCGAGCTTGAGCGCCGCACTCCGCCCGGCGACGTCCTCGTAGCGCAGAACCAGATGCGCCATGGCGTAGCTCGGCCTGACGTGCTCGACCTTGTAGCCCGCGCGAATCGCAAGCTCCTCGAGCTCTCCGAGCAGTTCGGCCGGCGAAGCTGCGCGACGTCGGCCTCGGCCGATCCGACGTAGTCGAGGTCGAGATCGACCGACAGGCGTGGGGCATTGAGATGCACGAGGTTGAGCGCAGTGCCGCCACGCAACAGCAGCTCGCCGTGAGCGACTGACTCGACGCGGGCCATGAAGTCGGCGAGGCGGAAGACGCGCTCGAGCGGGCCTGGCGGGTAGCCACTCTCGCGCGCGACGCGCTCATAGTAGCGCCGCGACGGACAACTGCTCACAGGGTCTCTGGGGCGAGGTGAGGCGGGACAATCAGGTTCCAGCGCGAGACAAGCCGCCCGCCGCGCCGACGCTCTCCGAGGTAGACGCGATGCTTGGGGCGCCGGTGAAGCAGGGCGCGCATGAGTGGCGTCCGAAGCTCGTGCAGCCCGGAGCGCTCGAGCAGGTAGCCGAGACGCGCCGCGGTCGTCGTCTCGGCATACAAGTCGACCCAGCGGACGACCTCGTCGGCGTCGAGCACCGGCAGCATGTCGATGGCCCGCGAGAGCTCCTCGACACCGCCGGCGTTGGCCGGCACGCGCACGCAGTCGACCAGCGTGCGCTCAGGGTTCGTTGCACGCACGAACTCAGGTCCGACGGTCACCGACACAAGGCCGTCGTCGATCCACGGCCGCGCCCAGCGATAGCGCATGCCGTCGAAATCAAAGCCTGTGAAGCGGTGCGGACTCGACACGAGCATTTCGCTGCGTTCAGAGGGGCCGGCACCATGGAGTGCGAGCGCCGAACCGTATGCGAGCGCGTAGGGCGCCGCTATGCGCGCCGCGACGCGGTAGGGGTCGGGGGGTGCACCGGTGCGTACCCAGAGGCGTCGCCTTACGCGCTCGAACACACCCTCGCTCGAAAGGTAGGTCAACGCACGCGACGCGAGAGACGTGGTCGTGTGGGCGATGCTGGCGGCTTCTGCGAGAGAGACTGGATCACCGGGAAGCACGTCGGCCCTGAGCAGTGTAGCTGGCTGGCGAGTTGCCATCGCGAACCGCAACCTCCTGAGATGACGCTGTTACGGTACTCGATTGCAACTCACGAGGCAAGTGCCGTGGAGTGGGAGCCCGTTGCCTATCGCGTCGGCGCTGTTCACGACGTACGGGCACTTCTTCTGCAGCTCCGCGCCGGCGGTCTTGCCCGGCCTGACCCACCACACCTCGCCACGCTTGGGGTGAGGGCAGTCGACCATCAGTAGTCGACCAGCTCGGCGTCAGAGTCCACTGCTTCCGCAGCGTAGAACTCCGCCGCGGCCGTGGCCTGCTTGGCCAGCGCGGCCGCCCTCTTCTCTTTGGGCAGCGCCGCGAACGCACGCCTTCGGGACGGCCCCTCGGAACGAGGCAAAGGCCGTCCCAGGAGCGACTCCGCGTACTCCTCGGAGAGAAGGCCCTCGGAGACCGCACGAAGCGTGGTCTGCATGAGCCAGCGCGGCTCTTCAGCGGGTGTCTCTTCGGGCTCTGACTTCCGCCAGCCCATCTTGTTGATGTGCCTCCACCACTCCTGGTAGTAGCGATCGCTGAGCACGCCCAGGTCGTGCAGGCGGTAGACCAACGCCGCCAGACTCATGCCGAATCTGCGCTTGAGTATGAGGAGCTCCGCGGACGTAACATCGGTGCGCCTGGAGCCGACCTCGTGCAGCAGCGTCTCTCGAGGAGCCAGAAAGGCCGAGCCGAAGCGGTAGGCGGCCTTCTCCTCGTCGACTTGGGCTTGTGGGGTCATGACCAGATGCCCCAGCTCGTGACCCAGGCTGAGGCGCTGGCGCTCACGGCAGACTCCGTTGCGCGAGACCACCGCCACAGCCACAGGCTCCCCATCGACCTCCGCGACCGCCGACATGCCGTCGAACTGCTCTGGCGCATCGACTCCCATGACGTGGAAGCAGTGGTCCTCGAGGACATCCACCATCTGATCCAGCGGATCCCGACCGAGACTCCAGCGGTCTCGCAGGGCCTCAGCGGCGGACTCGACATCGCCGAGGCTACCGACTGGGAAGGCCCGGAGAGGCACGTCACCCGCGCAGCGCTGGCCGACCAGCTCCTGGAGCTCGGTGCGACGTTCCAGGTCGAGGGCGACCTGGCTCTCGATGGTCTGCTGAGCCGTCCTGGAGAACGCCGACCTCTTCCGGAAGGCCAGAACCCGCACCTCTGCGGCTGGATCCGTCGCCAGATCGACCGCCTTGACGCGCAATGCTCGAGCCAGCGCAATCAGAACACGCGGCGACGGCACGCTCGCGCCGCGTTCGTACTTGGACAGTGCTTGCTTGGTGACCACTCCGCCCATTGCATCGGACAGCTGGTCGAGAGTGAAACCACGAGCCATGCGGATGGCCTTGAGCCGTGATGCGTTCATGTCGTGCCCCCGAAAGCTGACCTGTGGTTGACAGGTGCTATAATCCTACCACGTTCTGTCAACTAACAGCGACGCACCGTGTCCCCCGCGACGACGGGAAGGAGGTGACGTCCAATGGCCCCGAAGAAGGCGAACAAGAGCGCCAAGACCGGGAAGTTCGTCAAGACCAGCACGGTCAAGAAGAACCCCAGCACCACGTACACGCAGACGGCCAAAAGGTCAGGCAAGAAAGGCTGAGCTGACTTGAGACGATTGCAGAGTGAGCGACGAGCCGGGAGCGCGAGTTGTGCGGCTCCCGGCTCGGACTTTTCGTCGGCGAATCATGTTCGTCGGGCGTGACCGAGGACGTCTCACCTCAGCTCGGTCTTCTTACCCGGCCCCTTGGTCTGCGCACGCACCCCGGTGGGACTCTTCGTCGCCGTGCTGGTCTTGACGAACTTGCCAGTTCGCGCGCTCCTATTCACGGTCTTCCTGCGCTCTTGTGCGCCTGCCGCCGGACGATCCGCGAGACGGCCGGTCACGTACCTGTGGAGCACGCTCGCAATCAACGTCTGGTACGGCACGCCCTCTTCGAGCGCCCTGACCTGGATGTCGCGCAGATCGCCCGATGACAGACGAATGTTGACGCGCCGATCTTTGATCGCCGTGGCACGAGCTGCCGCCTTGAAGCGGACGAGCTCCTCTTTGGTCGCGACCGACTTCAGCGCCCCACTCTCATAGGCACCAAGGACTTCCACTTCGTGGGGGTCAATCTTCGGCATCGGCCTCACCCTTCTGCAAGTAGTCCCTCGTCGCTTTGCGACTGGGGATGATTGTCTTCAGGAACACGTAGTCGTCTTCTTCCACAAACGGCACCAGGTACGCATAGCCGTCCACGGCAACTACAAAGACACGCTGACGCGGGTGCTTCTTCTGATTCGGATGCGCCAGGATATCGAGCAGCCCATCTGCCCCGATTGCCACTGTGATGGCCTCGAAGGAGACACCTCGATCACTCGCTAGCGACTCGTTCTTCTCGGGACTCCAGCGGAACGACTTCATGACCCCATGATACGCCCGTGTGTGCCTTTTGTCATCAGATGAGTCGCCTCTGGGCGGTCGGGACGAGGACGTGAGTCTTCTCCGGCGAACGCTTCTACCACGACTGGCTGCGAGAGCACACGCCGGGCTGGGCCTTGGCGCGGTACTGGGCCGGGCACGAGCAGGAGATCGCCCAGCTGCGTGAGGAGATCGAGCGGCTGAGGAGGCTCGTGGAGTCAGCGGCGCAGACGCTCGCCAAGGCCGGCCAAGAGCGAGAGGGCTGGCGCCTGCGACTCGCATTGGACGGCAAGTAGGGGCCGGTCAGCTGCCCGTGCGATCATCATCATCATCATCATCGGCATCGCTGTCGATGCGGTCGTCGTCCGCTACACGCCGCGGCGCGCTGCAGCAGTCCCACTGCCGCCGCCGACGATGATGATGAACACGGTCAATCCAGTATCGAGCGCGGACTCCAGCCCATGCCAGGTGGCCAAAGCTGTACGAAGGGCGCGCCTCCCGCTGCCGCACAGGCCGGGGGCAAGACGAACGCCGCGATCCCGAGCAGCACGCCCGCAAGGTCGGATGGCGCCTGAATACCCGACGCTGCCAGGCGTGAGCGATAAGCCTGCCACATCGCGACTGTGCCGGCCTGCTCAGAAAACGCCACGGTCAGCGCCGCCGGAGTATCCGTCGGCAGCGCGGTGCCCCGGGCGCCGAAGGTGGCAGTAAAGGCGCTGACGAGCGTCGGACCATCGAACTCCAGCGTGCCGGCCAGCATCCAGAGGTCGTAGAAGTCCTTCATCCGGCTGTCGATGAGCCCCAGCACGACAATGGACTCGAACTTCTCGGCCACCGCCGTCGCCCGTTCGTAGGCGAGGATGCGCGGGGCCGGCTGATCGAGCAGCGGAGGATAGTCGACCCAGCCCGGCGCCGGCACGACCGCGTCGTCAATGCCGATATCGAGGCGCAGCGTGAAGCGCTCCGCCCAGGCCGACTGAGAGAGCCGGAACAAGAACCGCTCCATCGCGTAGTACTGGGTGGCCCGCTGGAAGTCGAGGCCGAGTTCGTCCGCCCGTTGCCTGAGCTGGCGACGGACGGCGTCCGCGTTCACAGAAGCGCCTCGAGGTACGGACGGATGACGTTCTGGACGCGGTCGATCCTCGCGTACTCCATGATCTCCCCGGGTGAGGCCCGGCGCTCGCGGACGGCCTCCTGCAGCGCCTCGAGCGCGACGTCCCGTCCGACGCTGCTGCGGTACTTGAAGCAGTCAGCCACGGTCTTGGCCACGTTGAAGACTCGCAGGACCACGCCCTCGGCGCTTCTCTCCTCGACGCCGGCAGCGAGGGACTGCGGACAGAAGTTGTGTCAGCGTCAAGTGGCGCAGGAGGTTCCAGACCGCGCTCGAGGGCGCGGAGGACGACCTCGCCGCGAAAGACGTCTCCTGGTGACCGGCGGCTGTTCGCCGCGATGCAGGCCGTCGGCGAAGATCGACTGGGCGCCGGCAGCGTGGGCAGGTAGCATCGACGGCGCCAGCGTCACACACCTACCCACGCGACGCGCTGAGTGGAAAGGCCACCTCATGAGCAACGACGCAGCGGGCATCCGGCAAGACCCCACCCTCCGTTTGAGCCGTGCCCAGGAGATGCGCCTCTGGCGCGCCGACATCATGGCTGACGACGGCGTGCTGCGCATCGACCCGACGGCGACTCCGGAGCAGCTCTCCGGCGCCCGCATGCTGACCAACGCCCGCGTGCTGCTGGGCGCGCTCGCCGACGGTCCCGTGACCGCCACCGCGTCGCTCGGCAACCTCCCGCGGTCGTTCGTCAGGCGCATGCTGGATGAGATGAGCTGGAAGCCAGTGCAGCTCGAAGGCCTGCACCTGTCCCCGAGAGCCACCTACAACGAGGAGGACGTGCCGGACCTCAAAGAGCTGCGCGTGGTCCTCGGTCTGGCGGGCCTCCTGAAGAAGCGAAAGGAACGCTTCTCGCTCACGCGGAGGGGCGAGCAGATGCTGGCCGCCGAGCAGTCCGGCCGGCTCTTCGCCCTGCTGCTGCGCACCTACTTCGGCCGCTTCAACATGTTCTACGGGTACGGCTGGCGGGACGACCCCGAGATGCAGGCGCACATCGTCTTCTCGCTGTGGGTGATCCGCGAGATGGCCGGCGGCGGCGGCGCCACCACGGAGATCTCCGGCCTCGTCGCACGCGACGAGCTGCTATGGGGCGTGCTGGAGTCGCAGCAGCCCGCCTGGCTGTCTCCGCGGTTCCCTCATGTCGTGGGCTCTGTGATCCTGGAACCACTCGAGGCGCTCGGGCTGCTCGCCAATGTGCCGACCGAGGGGGTCAAACCCGTGAGCTTCGTGCGCGACTGGGACCTTGCGACGACATGGGCCACGACTCCCCTCTTCGCGACCGCGCTCGAGTTCGAGCTGGGCCCCGCCGAGCCGGATGGAGCGGCCGCCGACGAAGCCGAGTGGGCCGCGTTCGTGCCGGCCGAGCGCGTCTCCGCCGCCGCCGCTTTCGAGCGCTACCTGACGGACGGCGCCTCGCCGCTCGTGCTCGACGCCGGCCCGGACATCCGCCTGCTCGTAGAAGCCTGGACGGCGTACCTGTGCAGCGGAGCGGCCGCGCCGCGCAAGCGGAAGCGCAAGAAGACAGCTGCGCCGTCACTGCAGTCGCTCAGCACGTTGGAGGCGGTCGCCACGGCGCCGGCGTTCGTCGAGAGCGTCCGCGCGCTCGAGCGTCCCGACGAACCCGGCCCGGCGATGTTCGCCGCCGCCATGGCCGCGGACTTCGCCGTCTGGTGCGCCGAGAACGAGCTGATACCGGAGAGCATGGCCATGCGCCGCGCCGACGAGGCGGAGCAGGAGGCGACGCGGCTCGGCCGCGCCGTGCGCGGGATCCTGGCGCGAGATGACGACGCGCCCCGCCAGGCCGACGCGGCGAGAGGCATGGCGGCACCGGCTCAAACGCGACCGCAAGCGCCGCGCTTGGCCGACGGCCAGCTGCGACTGGTCCCGGAGACGCGTGCGGTGGCGCAGGAAGACGGGATCGCGCGCCTCACGGTCACATTGCTGGGCACCGAGCCGGCCGTGTGGCGGCAGATCGAAGTCCCCGCCGGCTCGACCTTCGCGCAACTCCACACGTTCCTCAACACGGCCATGGGCTGGGAGGACGTTCACTTGCACTCCTTCAGCTTCGGTGGCCGGGAGGTCGGCGGGCCGGAGCTGAACGATGCATACGGCCCGAAGGTCGAGGACGAGCACGACCTCACACTGGCGGACGCTCTCGCCGACGGCCACCGCCGGCTGCTCTACACCTACGACTTCGGCGACGATTGGTGTCACGATGTCGTCGTCGAAGCGCTTGAGGACGCCGCGGAGGGCGTCTTCTATCCGCGTTGCGTCGCTGGGGCCCACGCGTGCCCTCCGGAGGACGTCGGCGGCGCTCCCGGCTACGCCGTCATCCTGGACGCCATGGCCGACCCGCACCATCCCGAGCATGCGGATCAGCTCCTCTGGCTCGAGGAGGTCTACGGAGCCGGTGGATTCGACCCCGGAGCGTTCGACGCGGAGGCGGTCAGCCGGCTCCTGCGCATCGCCGCCACGGGCGAGCTGGCCGCCGACGACGCGGACTTCTTCGACCGCTGAGCGTGCTCAATGGTCAGGATGACGATGTGCCCGTCGGCGTCCAGGTCGAGGTAGATGTTCTCGTCGAGCGCGGCGAAGTACTTGACACGCGCCTACTCCTCGACGTCGCGATCAAAGAAGTACTCGCGCCAGGCAGAACGCCGCAACATCGCGATCCCGAGCGTTGGAGAAAGGCGAATCGTTCACTCGTGCTCCACGACGATGGCCAACGCCGCCGTGATCTCCGCGAGTTCGTCCGCGCTGATGACCACATACGGACACCAACCGGATACGCCTTTGTGTGCCCATTGTCATCACATCACGATTGCGATGGAGAAGCTGTCCCTTGCGACGCTGGCGCCGGCCGATCGACCCAGTCCTGAAGAAACGGGCTCACCTTCGCGAGAGTCTGACGCAGATACTTGTAGTTGAGTCTGCCGTCGAAGTGCAGGCGCCCAACGACGATGCCGGGGTGAGGCCCAAAGGAGCCGGCGCAAGTCGTCGCTCTCGTCTTCCTCAAGTTCTCTTCGCACTCCGGCGCCCACATCTGCCCAGCTGCTTGCTTGGTCCACTCAGTGAGACAGCGAGCCGGGAGGAAGGCAGCCCATGATCTGTGTTCTATAGCCTAAATGTTGACCACCTGAGGGCGCTTCGATAGCCGAAAAGTTGACCACCCCACCGATGCCTGCATAGGTCAGTCGCGCTCCCGATATCGGGAGCGCCGACGAGCCGGCAGGAGGAAGGCAGTGCTGGGATGGTCGACTATCGAGACAGAGGTGGCGCCAGTCGAGGCCCGGGAGTGTCTCACAGGTACCGGAGCCAGTGTCGCCCAGCTACCGGAGCCGCGTCCCCGAGCTGTCACGCATCTGCCGGAGCCACAGTGGAAAGGATGTACCGGAGCCGCACAGCCGCCCCGCACAGCGCGTCGGCGGAAACGGCAGCATTCGGTGATATCCGAGAGCGAGCTCAGCGTGTGTCGAACGTCAAGTAATTCCCCACCCCGAGCGCCAAACAATTCCCCACCCGGTCTCGTGCGTTTCTTCTATCCCTTCGGACCTCCTTTCTCAAGCTTGCCGCCCTGCCCCGGCCGCCGCTTTGGCCGGTAGCTCTTGCCCACCATGTGCACGTGGAAGGAAGACTTCACGAGTCGGTCGAGGACGCCCTCGGCGACCACCGCGTTGGGGAACAGTTCGTACCAGTCCTTCGGTGAGCGGTTGGCGGTGAGGATGAAAGAGCCGCGGCCTGAGCGTTCGCTGACGAGCTCGTAGAAGTCGTCGCCCTGGGCGCCGGTGAAGGCGCGCAGGGCGAAGTCGTCGAGGATCAGCAGGTCGAAGCGCGCGAGGCGCCGTAGGCGGCTCTCCCAGCTGCCGTCGGCGCGCCCCCCGGCGAGCTCGGCGAGCAGACGGCTGGTCTTGGCGAAGAGCACCGAGTATCCGCGCCGGCAGGCGGCGTGCCCGAGCGCCTGGGCGACGTGCGTCTTGCCGACGCCCACGGGCCCGTAGAGCAGCACCGACTCGCCGCGCTCCAGGAAGCGCAGCGCGGCGAGGTCGCGGATCAGCGGCGTCGGCAGGCCCGGGTTGTAGGCGAAGTCGAGCTCCTCGAGGGTCGCCGCGCTCTCGAAGCGCGCCCGGCGGATGCGTTCGGCAAGCGCCTTGGCCTCGCGCCGGCTGATCTCGTCTTCGAGCAGCACCTCGAGGAACTCGAGGTGCCCGAGCTCGCCGCCGCGTGCCTGCGCGAGGCGCGCCTCGAGGGTGGCGAGCATGCCCGAGAGGCGCAGGCTCTTGAGCTTTGCTTCGAGCTGATGGGTCTCCATCTTTCAAGCCTCCAGATGGGCGAAGAGCGTGTCAGGTCCGTGCAGGTGGGCGGGAGCCAGGGGCTTCGTGATCTCCTCCTCGGGAGTGAGCTGCTCGCGACCGGCCTTGAGGATGCCGCGCACCGTGCGGTAGCAGGGGTCACCGACCTCGATGGCCAGGCCGGACTTCCGGAGCTAATAGGCATTTGCGCCCCGCCGCCAAGACGTTTCCCCTGCTCAGAGCGTTTTCGCAGGTCCCAAAAGGCGAAAAGGTGTAGGCACACGATTCCTTGACATGAGCAGGTAGT
>JBAZPK010000079.1:0-9944 GCA_041648235.1 Thermoleophilia bacterium | reverse complement strand
GCCAGGCCTCGGCGAGTCGAGGCTCGGCGGTCCTGCCGTGAGGCAGGCTCTCGATCGGCGAGGTCGTGCCCTTCAGCCACGCTCAAGTTGTGTACATCGTGTACACAAGGGCCGTTGTGTACCCCACTTGAGGAGCTGCTGTCCGACTCCCCTGGGGCCTCCCCGGGACCGCACTCGAGCCCAGAGGTCGTGCTCGTCGCCCGCCCGGCGACAGCCGCTTCGCGGTCACGGCGGGCCTTGAGGGCGGGATTGAATCCTGTATAGCGGACGTACTTAGTCCGCATTGTTCGACGGCCACGGGAGGCGCCGGCGTGCCGCGGCGCCGACGTCGCGCCGCGGCGCCAGGAGTGCCGTTTGGGGCGGCGCCGGCACCTCGTGCGGCGCCGCTCCGCGGAAGCTGCCGGCGCCGGCTCCCGCGCGTTGGCGGCCGGGTGCCCGAAGAGGTACAATCAGTAGTCGCGTCCGCCGGCCGCTCCCGCGCCGGCTCTACCCGCGTACTGAGTGCATGAGTATGCATGTCGCGACGAGGAGTCTGTAAGTGTATGCACCAGCCGTCGAGCGGCTGATCACGGAGCTTGCCAAGCTCCCGGGGATCGGCCCACGCACCGCTCAACGGCTTACCTTTCACATCCTCAGGCTCCGCCCTGAAGAGATCCTGCCGCTGGCGACAGCGATCACCGAGGTCAAAGAGAAGATCGGCTTCTGCCGCCGCTGCTTCAACCTCGCCGAAGGCGAGCTCTGCACGATCTGCGCCGACACGCGCCGCGACCCGGCCCTGCTGTGCGTCGTCGAGCAACCCTTCGACATCGTCACCATCGAGCGTACCCACGAGTTCCGCGGGCTCTACCACGTCCTCGGCGGCGCCCTCAGCCCGCTGGACGGCGTTGAGCCTCACGACCTGCGCATCACCGAGCTCCTGGCGCGCGTGGACGAACAGGTGGACGAGGTCATCCTCGCCACCAACCCCACCATGACCGGGGAGGCGACGGCGATGTACATCGCCGACGTGCTGCCGGCGCGCGTCCGCGTCACCCGGCTGGCCAGCGGCCTGCCGGTGGGCGGAGACCTCGAATATGCCGACGAGCTCACGCTGGGGCGTGCCTTGGCTGGACGCCGCAGCTTGCGGCGCGGAGAGGAGTGACCATGGCGACCACGAGTGGAGCCACCAAGAAGCACGAGGGCCCGAGCGGCCTCACAGAGATCCGCTGGCACGGCCGCGGCGGCCAGGGCGCCGTGACCGCGGCCAAGATGGTCGCCGAGCTCGCCCTCGGCCAGGACAAGTACTTCCAGGCCTTCCCCGAGTACGGCCCGGAGCGCTCCGGCGCCCCCATCGTCGCCTTCACGCGGGTCAGCGACGAGCCCATCCAGATCTACGCCGGGGTCGAGCACCCGCAGATCGTCGTGGTACTCGACCCTTCGCTGCTCAGCATCGTCGACGTCACCAAGGGCGCCCCCGACGACGCCGTCGTGCTCGTCAACAGCGAGATGACCCCGGCCGAGCTGCGCAAGCACTACGGGCTCGAGGGCTTCCGCTACTTCACCATCGCCGCCACCCGCATCGCCACCGAGACCATCAAGCGGCCGATCCCCAACACGCCGATGGTGGGCGCGCTCACGCGCATCACGGGGCTCTTCCCCATCGACCAGGTCGTGGACTTCCTGCGCGTGGACTTCGGCAAGAAGTTCCCACCCAAGGTCGTGGAAGGCAACATCAACGCCATCATGCGTAGCTACGAGGAGGTCAAGGCCGAATGACCGTGGACAAGAAGGCCGGGGCCAAGAAGCCGGCCCCGCTCAGGAAGCCGCGCGTCCGCAAGCCGGCCGTGACGAAGCCCAGGTGGGACATCAGCGACATCAACTCCTGGGGCCCCGAGCGTCACGAGCTCGGCGCCACCATCCCCGAGGCCGGCAACTCGACCTTCAACATCACCGGCGGCTGGCGCAGCGAGGTCCCGGCGATCAACAGGGAGAAATGCGACGGCTGCATGCTGTGCTACTTCTACTGCCCTGACGCCTCGATCGTGATCGAGAACGGCAAGGCCGTCGGCGTCGACCTCGAGCACTGCAAGGGCTGCGGCATCTGCGCCAAGGAGTGCCCCACCCGCGCCATCGTCATGCAGATCGACGAGAAGGAGTGACCGTGGCGACCAGCGACAGCGAGATCCTGGCGGTCACCGGCAACGAGGCGGTGGCCGAGGCCATGGGCCAGATCGACCCCGACGTGGTCTGCGCCTACCCGATCACGCCGCAGACCGAGGTCGTGCAGCTCTACGCCCAGATGGTCGCCGACGGAAGGGTCGACAGCGAGTTCGTCACCGTCGAGAGCGAGCACTCGGCGATGAGCGCCGTGATCGGCTCGGCGGCCGGCGGCGCACGGACGATGACGGCGACCTCCTCCCAGGGCTACGCCCTCATGTGGGAGGTCCTCTACGTGGCTGCGAGCTACCGGTTGCCCGTCGTCATGACCACGGTCAACCGCGCCCTCTCGGGCCCCATCAACATCCACTGCGACCACAGCGACACCATGGGCGGCCGCGACACCGGGTGGATCCAGCTCTACGGCGAGAACCACCAGGAGGCCTACGACAACTGCATCCAGTGCGTGCGCCTCGCCGAGCGCATGGACGTGCGCACGCCGGCCATGCACATGTACGACGGCTACGTGATCAGCGGCGCCATCGGCCCCCTGCAGATGCTCACCAAGGAGCAGGTGCAGGGCTTCATCGGCCCGTACCACGCCATCAACCCGATGCTCGACAGCCAGCACCCCGTGACGGTGGGCCCCTTCGACGGCCTGCACGGGTTCTACTTCGAGCACAAAGTGGCCCAGAACCGGGCCATGGACCGCGCCCTGACGGCGATCCAGGACGTCGCCGACGAGTACGCCGAGCTGAGCGGCCGCCACTACGGCCTGCTCGACCCGTACCGCCTCGACGACGCCGAGGTGGCGATCGTCGTGGTGGGCTCCACCGCCGGCACCACGCGGATGACGGTCGACAAGCTGCGGGCCCGCGGCGTCAAGGCCGGCATGGTGCGCGTCCGCGCCTTCCGGCCGTTCCCCCACGAGGCCTATGCCGAGGCGCTCGAGCACGTCAAGGTGGTCGGCGTGATGGACCGTGCCGACTCCCCCGGTGCCCAGGGCGGACCGGTGTTCCTCGAGGTGCGCGCGGCGCTGTACGACAGCGACCCGCGGCCCCAGGTGCTGCCGTTCCTCTACGGCCTCGGCGGGCGCGACATCTTCCCCGACAACATCGAGCAGGCGTTCGCCGTGCTCGAAGAGGCAGCGCAGAGCAAGCAGCGGACCTCCACCGAGCGCCGCTACCTCAACCTGCGCAAAGATTGAGGAGAGCCGGATGGCGAGACGGAATGGACACAACGGTAACGGCAGGCCCGGGGCCGAGCCCCATGGCTCGGCCCTTTTTGAGGTCCTGAAAGGCATCGATTTCGAGCGCCGCGAGCTGGTCGGCAAGAGCCGGGGCGTGGGCCTCTTCGACCTGGTCAAGGAGAGAAACGGCGACTACCGCTGCTACTCCTGCACCCTGTGCGAGCGAGCCTGCCCGGTGGACTGCATCGAGATCGAGTACTGCCCCGAGTTCCCGGAGCTGCCGTTCGACATGGCGGCCGAGCGCGCCGCCGCCCTGGCGACGCTGCCCGGCGAGAGCTGCGGCGCCAATGCCGCCTGCGTCATGGGCGAGCAGCCGGTGGGCTTCGTGCCCGAGCTCGACCGAAGGCTCTTCGACGCCGTGGTCACCAAGATCCGCGCCGGCGCCGGCCTCGTGGAGGCCTTCCACACGACGCAGGAGGCCTTCGGCTACCTGCCGCGCGTCGCGCTCGAGGACATCGCCTCCGAGATGCACCTGCCCTTCTCGCGCGTCTACGGCGTGGCCAGCTTCTACAGCCAGTTCCGCCTGCGGCCGGTGGGCAAGAACGTGCTCGACGTCTGCATGGGCACCGCCTGCCACGTGGCCGGCGCGCCGCTCGTCGTGGAGGCCTTCAGCCAGGAGCTCGAGGTCCCCGTCGGCGGCACCACCGCCGACGGCCTCTTCACGCTGCAGACGGTGAACTGCGTGGGCGCCTGCGCGCTGGCCCCCGTAGTGCGCCTCGGCGACGACGAGACCTTCGGCCGCATGGGCCCGAACGAGGCTCGCAAGCTCGTCCGCAAGCTGCGGAAACAGGCGGTGCCGGTATGACCCCCGCCGCCAGGAACACGAAGATCGACAAGGCGCTCGCCGGCGCCGCCGACCCGAGCGCCTATCTGGCCGACGACGCCAAGGCCGAGATCCGCGTCTGCGCCGGCACCGCCTGCCACGCCTCCGGCCGCGTCGCCCTGCGCAAGGCACTCGACAAGGCGCTCGCCGAGCGTGGCCTCGCCGACAGTGTGGCCGTGGTCGAGACCGGCTGCCACGGCTTCTGCGAGGTGGGCCCCATCGTGGTGCTGCGCCCCCAGGGCCTCTTCTACCCGCGCCTCAAGCCCAGGGACATCGAGGAGATCATCGAGACGAGCGTCGTCGGCGACGGCAGCGTCGAGCGCCTTCTCTACAAGGACCCCGCCACCGGCGAGGCGCTCGCGCACGAGAAGGACATTCCCTTCTACGCCCTGCAGCGGCGCCACGTGCTCGGCCTCAACGGCAAGATCGACCCCTTCTCGCTCGACGACTACCTCGCCCACGGCGGCTACACCGCCCTGGCCAAGGTGCTGAACGCCGCCGACCCCGAGGCCGTGATCGACGAAGTCGAACGGAGCGGCCTGCGCGGCCGCGGCGGCGCCGGCTTCCCCACCGGCAAGAAGTGGCGCTACTGCCGCGCCAACCCCGGCGAGAAGCACTACGTGATCTGCAACGCCGACGAGGGCGACCCGGGCGCGTTCATGGACCGCTCGGTGCTCGAGGGCAACCCGCACAGCGTCATCGAGGGCATGCTCATCGCCGCCTACGCCATCGGGGCCGGCAACGGCCCGGTCGAGGGCTACGTCTACGTGCGTCACGAGTACCCCTTCGCCGTCGAGCGCCTGCGCCACGCGCTCCGGGAGGCACGTAAGCGCGGCTTGCTCGGCAACGACGTTCTGGGCTCCGGCTTCAGCTTCGACATCCATATCAATCAGGGCGCCGGCGCCTTCGTCTGCGGCGAGTCAACGGCGCTCACGGCCTCCATCGAGGGCCACCGTGGGATGCCGCGCGGCAAGCACATCCGCACCGTCGCCCAGGGCCTCTGGGGCCAGCCCACCAACCTCAACAACGTGGAGAGCTACGCCAACGTACCGTGGATCATCAACCGCGGCGCGGCGGCGTTCGCCAGGATCGGCACCGCGACCAGCAAGGGCACCAAGATCTTCTCGCTCACCGGCAAGGTGGTGAACGGCGGCCTCATCGAGGTGCCCATGGGCGCCACCCTGCGGCAGGTGATCTTCGACATCGGCGGCGGTATGCTGCCCGGCCGCGAGTTCAAAGCCGTGCAGCTCGGCGGGCCGTCCGGAGGCTGCCTGCCCGCCTCGCTCCTCGACGAGCCGATCGACTTCGAGAGCCTGGTGGCCGCCGGCTCCATGATGGGCTCCGGCGGCATGGTCGTCGTCGACGACACCACGTGCATGGTCGACTTCGCCAAGTTCTTCCTCCAGTTCACCGCCGAAGAGAGCTGCGGCAAGTGCGTGCCCTGCCGCGTCGGCACCACGCGCATGCTCGAGATCCTCGAGCGCATCAGCGCCGGCGAGGGCACCATGGACGACGTCGGGCGCCTCGAGCGGCTCGCCGACGACATCATCGAGGGCTCGCTCTGCGCCCTCGGCGGCAGCGCCCCCAACCCCGTGCTCAGTACCCTGCGCTACTTCCGCGACGAGGTGTCGGCCCACGTGGTCGACAAGCGCTGCCCGGCCAGGGTGTGCCGCCCGCTCATCCGCTACACCATCGACGAGGACGCCTGCACCGGCTGCCACGCGTGCTTCGGGGCCTGCCCCACCGCCGCGATCAGCGGCGAGCGCAAGCAGGCCCACGTCATCGATCAGAAGCTCTGCATCAAGTGCGATACCTGCCGTCAGGTGTGCAAGTTCGAGGCCATCCCGGTGGAGACAGGCGTACTCGCGCTGGCCGAAGGGAGGCAGCAGTGAGCCCCAGGATGACCAAGGCCGCCGTGAAGCTCACCATCGACGGTCGCGAGATGAACGCCCACAGCGGCGAGACCGTCCTCGAGGTGGCGCGCCGGGAGGGCGTCGACATCCCGGCGCTCTGCCACCAGGAGGGCATGGCCGCCTGGGGCGCCTGCCGTCTCTGCCTGGTCGAGGTCGAGGGCTGGGACAAGCTCCAGGCGGCCTGCACCACCTGGGTCGCCGAGGGCCTTACGGTGACCACCGACACGCCGCGCATCCGCGCCCGGCGCGAGAGCTACCTCAAGATGTATCTCTCGGACCACAACAGCTACTGCGAGGCGCCCTGCTCGCACGCCTGCCCGACGCACATCGACATCCCCGCCTACATGGCGGCGCTGGCCGGCGGCGACGCCGCCGGGGCCGCCGCCATCGTGCGCGAGGAGCTCCCCTTCCCCGGCATCCTCGGGCGCGTCTGCCCGCGCTACTGCGAGCCGGTCTGCCGCCGCGGGGACGTCGACGAGCCCATCGCCATCTGCGCCCTGCACCGGGCGGCCGCCGACCACACCGAGACGCAGCTCATCGCCGGCCAACAGAGCGGCAAACGCGTGGCCGTCATCGGCGCGGGCCCGGCGGGCCTCGCCGCGGCGTGGTTCCTCACGACGCGCGGCCACGAGGTCACCGTCTACGACGCCAACGAGAAGGCCGGCGGCTCGCTGCGCTACAGCATCCCCGAGTTCCGCCTCCCCGAGAAGGTCGTCGAGAAGGAGCTCGAGCCGCTCTGGAAGGCCGGCGTGCGCTACGTCGGCGGGTCTGAGCTCGGCTACGAGGTCGACCCCGACGGGCTCTTCGACGCCGGCTTCCACGCCGTCGTGATCAGCGTCGGCACCTGGGGCGAGCCCACGCACGTCCTGCCCGGCGACGACGCCGCCCTGCGCGGCCTCGAGGTGCTCAAGCGCGTCCGCGAGGGCCGGGCCGTGCGCTTCACCACCAGGGTCGTCGTGATCGGCGACGGCATCACCGCCCTCGACGTGGCGCGCACGGCGCGTCGCAAGGGCGCCAAGGAGGTCCTGGTCCTGGCGCCGCACGCGGCCGACAGCCTCCCGGCCGGGGCCCGCGACCTGGCCGCCGCCCTCGAGGAGGGCGTCCAGTTCGAGTTCGGCGCCCAGGCCAAGAAGGTCAAGGTCAAGGCCGGCAAGGCGCAGGGCGTCGAATGCGTGCGCGTCGAGCCCCAGAAGGGCCGCCTCAAGGAGGTCAGAGGCTCGCGCTTCGAGGTCAGCGGCACGACCGTGATCGTGGCTACCGGCTCGGCGCCCAAGCTCGGCGACAGCGCCGACTACCTGGCGCTCGCCGACGGCGCCCGCCTGCAGGCCAACTTCTACACCGGCCGCACGCCCGAAGCGGGCGTCTTCGCGGCCGGCGACGCGCTCACCGGCGCCCAGTCGGTGATCCACGCGGTCGCCGGCGGCAAGCGCTCGGCCCTGGCCGTCGACGCCTGGCTGCGGGGCACCGACCTCGAGGAGCTCGAGGAGAAGCTGGCCGTCTACAACGGCCTGCCCTACCTCGAGCAGCTCAAGGCCGAGCCGCTGATCGGCCAGCTCGGCCTGCGGCTCGCCGAGCGCACTCCGGTGTGGCTCAAGATGGGCGCGAGCGCCGCACCTGCGGCTCGCACCACCATGCCCAAGGTCGGCAAGCTCAAGCGCCTCTCCAGCACCGACGTCGAGGTGGAGAAGGGCTACAGCCTCGCCGCCGCCCGCGCCGAGGCCGAGCGCTGCCTGCAGTGCGAGTGCCCGAGCCTCGGCGCCTGCGAGCTCCAGCGCCTCGGCGTGGAGTACGAGGTCACCGGCAACGACCTCGTCGTCAAGGGCAACGCGGTGCGTGAGGTCGCGGCTCAGCACGAGCACCCCTTCATCCGCCGCGACATGAACCGCTGCGTCGCCTGCGGGCGCTGCGTGCGCGTGTGCCGCGACGTGGCCGGCCCCGCCTGCTACGACTTCACCGGGCGGGGCTTCACGATGAACGTCGACACGCCGTATGGCGAGGCCCTCCAGCTCGCCGACTGCATCAGCTGCGGCCGCTGCGTCACCAGCTGCCCAACCGGCGCGCTCACCTTCAACGAGCGCGCCCTGGCCTCCTACCGCGTGGACGAGAGCCGCTGCATCCTGTGCAAGGAGTGCGTCAACGTCTGCCCGGTCGACGCCCTCAAGGAGACCAACCACTTCGAGGAGGCGCGCACCCGGTGGCTCGAGCTCGTCGCCCAGGGCAGCAAGCTCGCCGGCGGCCACCGCATGTGCGCCGGCTGCGCGGCGCCGATCGCCGTCCGCCAGGTGCTCATGGGCACCAGCGACCCGGTGGTGGTCAGCGCCGCCACCGGCTGCCTCGAGGTGAGCACCACGATCTACCCCTACACCTCGTGGAAGGGCAGCTTCATCCACACCGCCTTCGAGAACGCGGCCGCCACGCTCAGCGGCGTCGAGACGGCCTTCCGGGCCCTCAAGAAGAAGGGGCTCATCGAGGAGAAGGTCAAGTTCATCGCCTTCGGCGGCGACGGCGGCACCTACGACATCGGCCTGCAATCGCTCTCCGGCGCCATGGAACGCGGCCACTCGATGCTCTACGTGTGCTACGACAACGGCGCCTACATGAACACCGGCTTCCAGCGCTCGGGCGCCACGCCGGTGGGCGCCTGGACGACCACCAGCCCGGTGGGCAAGGAGTCGGCCGGCAAGCTGCAAAACCGCAAGAACCTTACCGACATCATGATCGCCCACGGCCTCGCCTATGTGGCCCAAGCCTCGCCGCATGACCCGCGCGACCTGGTGCGCAAGGCCGCCAAGGCGCTCAGCGTGGACGGCCCGACCTTCATCAACATCCTCGCGCCCTGCCCTCGCGGCTGGCGCTCGGACGGGGCCGAGAGCATCGACCTGGCGCGCGAGGCGGTGAACACCGGCTACTGGCCGCTGTTCGAGGTCGAGGACGGCGAGTACCGCCTCACCTACCGGCCGCACCACAAGCTGCCGCTCATCCCCTGGCTCAAGCGCCAGGGCCGCTTCGCCCACCTCTTCAAGCCCGGCAACGAGGCGACCCTCCTCAGCATCGACGCCTGGGTGGAGAGCGAGTGGGAGAAGCTCCTCGGCAAGTGCGGCGAGCCCAGCGAGGCTGAATGGCAGGAGTACCTCACGAGCGGCGGCTGCCTGCTCCGCTAGGCGCAGCCGCCAGTTGATCGATGCGAAGGGCCGGGGCGCCTGGCGGCGCCCCGGCCCTTCGCATCGAGGGAGCGGGCCTGCGCAGCAGGCCCGCTCCCGGCGCTTGGAGGCCGGCGGGAGCCGGGCCTCAGCCGAGCACGGCGCGCAGGTAGTACACCCAGAACGCGGGGACCTCGCGGACGACCAGGAAGGGCAGGCGACGGCGGTCGCCGTCGCCGGCGGCCGGCACGGTCAGCACCACCCGGCCGGCCCGCTGATAGGCCAGCTTGATGCGCGGCAGGTGGTAGAACTGGCTCACGGCGAGCACCCCCGGCTGATCGCCGCCGGCGAAGCCGAAGAACGGCAGGCTGTGGCGCACCGTCGCGTCGGTGTTCACGCCGTCCGAGTCGATGATGACGCGCCGCGGCGGCACGCCGGCTGCCACGGCCATGTCGCGCATCACGAGCGCCTCGTTGTAGCCGCTCTCCCCCACGCCGCCGGAGACGAGCACCCGGCGCACCAGGCGCCGCTTGTACAGGGCGACGGCCGTGGCCATGCGGTCCCGCAGGGAGGTGGACGGCGCCCCGTCGCGATGGACCTGGGCGCCGAAGACGACGACCATGGCGGCAGGTCGGCGGTAGTCGGTGGTCCCGAAGAAGAGGACCTGCGCCAGCGGGAAGAGC
>JBAZPK010000078.1:0-10015 GCA_041648235.1 Thermoleophilia bacterium | reverse complement strand
CGAGCGGCTCACCGCCGAGGGCGTGCGCTCGCGCGTCGTCAATATGGCCTCCTGGCAGCTCTTCGCCCGCCAGGGCGTCGCCTACCGGGAGAGCGTCCTGCCGCCCGCCTGCCGCCGCCGGCTGGCGGTCGAGGCGGGCGTCACGCTCGGCTGGGAGCGCTGGGTGGGCGACGAGGGCGAGGTCATCGGCCTCGACCACTACGGGGCCTCGGCGCCGGCCGGAATCCTGTTCGAGGAGTTCGGCTTTACCGCCGACAACGTCTACCGGCGGGCCAAGGCTCTGCTGGAGCGCGCCTCCCGTTAGGCGGGCAGGCCGGCTCGAGATCCCCATCGGCGAGCCCGCCAAGCGTCATCCGAGTGCCCCGAGGAGGGCGGCGAGCGCACTTCGCCGCCCTCCTCGGGCGTCGTCGGGCTCTCGAGCGCACGGCTGCTTGTCCAAGCCAAACTCGCGGAATAGCATGCTGGCGAAGTGGACCAGCGCACGGGGCCGGCCGTCCTCTCTCACTCTGCGGGCGGCGAGGCGCCCGGCGTCAGCGGGAACCAACCTCGAGCAAAGGACGCAGATGTCACACTTTGGCCCCGACGAAGCCATCGCGCGTGTCGCCGACTGGCAAGGCAAGGAAGTCCGCTGGGAGGAGCTCGGGGGCGGCATCACCAACCACAACTACATCGTCTGGGTGAACGGCGGCCCCGGGCAGCCAGGCGGCGGCAAGTACGTCCTGCGCGTCCCCGGCCAGGGCACCGACATGTTCATCGACCGCGACGTCGAGCGGGACTGCATGATCCAGGCCGACAAGGCCGGTATCGGCCCCAGGGTCGCGTACCAGATCGACCCCGAGGGCGCTCTCGTGATCGACTTCGTCGAGGGCGAGATCATGCACCCCGAGACGATCGCCGGGCACCCCGAGCGTATCAAGCAGGTCGTGGAGACGGTCAAGGTGGTCCACGACAAGGCCATGTTCAAGAACGAGGTCCACATCTTCGACATGCTCCGCCGCTACACGAAGATCGCCCGCGACATCGACGCACCCATGCCCGACGAGCTGGAGTCGCTCCTGGTCGTCATGAACGACATCGAGACGGCGACGGGCCGCGACCCCGTGAAGTACGTCGCCTGCCACAACGACCTGCTCAGCGAGAACTTCATCATCGACGCCGGCGGCAAGATGTGGGTCATCGACTGGGAGTACGGCGGCATGACCGACCCGTACTTCGACCTCGGCGACTTCGTCATGGAGCACCCGTTCTCGCGCGAGGAGGAACGCCTCATCATCGCCACCTACTGCGGGGGCATGAGCGAGCGGTTCTTCGGCCGCATGATGCTCTACAAGATCGTCTCGGGCGTGTGGTGGGGCGTGTGGGCGATGATCCAGCGCACCGTCTCGCAGATCGACTTCGATTACATGGACTGGGGCATGGAGCGCATCGTGAGTCGCTCGCAGCGCGGCGTCGACGACCCCGATTTCCAGAGGTGGCTCGCCGAAGCCTGACGGCGAGGCGAGAGAGGGCCTGAGCGCGAGCGGGGCGCCGCCGAGCGGCGCCCCGCTCGCTGACGTGAGCCCCTTGCGGCAGGCGACCGTCGCCCCCCGGCCGATCGGCACGATCTACCTTGGCAAGGAGGCCTTGGCGCCCCTTGACAACGGGGCGCACGATCTATGATTCGATCATCTCTGCACGGTTATGCCCGATGATGATCGGTCAGGCGTGCGGCGACGGCCGCGAGGAGCGCCACTTGTCTGTTTCTCACGCTCCAGAGATGATCCCCGCCGAGAGGCGAGCAAGAATCGTCACGGCGCTGGAAGCCCAGCACGCCGTGAAGGTCTCCACGCTGAGCGAGGCGCTCGGCGTGTCGGACATCACCATTCGCCGCGACCTCATGATCCTCGAACGGGAGGGCGTGCTCGCCCGCACCTACGGCGGCGCCGTGCTCCGGAAGCCCCAAGCCGACGTGCACGGCCCCGAAGGCCCCGACGGGAAGCTCGCGGCGGAGCGGGCCCGGATCGCCAAGGCCGCCGCCGCGATGATCGAGCCGCGCGACACGGTGTTCCTCGGCTCGGGCACGACCGTGGCGCAGATGCTCCGGTACGTCGACCCGGGGCTCGAGGCACGCGTCGTCACCCATAGCCTCGCGGCCGCCGGCGAGGTCCAGGGGCTTCGCCTCGAGATGGTCTTCCTCGGCGGTCTCTACCGCCCCCAGCTCAACGCCGTCGAGGGCACCTGGCCGATCGAGATGATCGGGCAGTTCTACGCCGACAAGGCGTTCCTCGGCGCCGACGGCCTGGACTCGAAGGCGGGGCTCACCACGCCGAGCATCGCGGTGGCCGGCATCGAGCTGGCCATGATCCGCCGCACGCGAGGTGAGGTCGTGGTCCTGGCCGACAACAACAAGATCGGCCTCGTGTGCCCAGTGTTCATCTGCCCTCTCGATCAGATCGACGTCGTGCTCGTCGACAACGGGATCGACGAGGAGGACTGCAGAGAGATCCAGCGAGCAGGGCCGCGCTGTGAAGCGGTCTGACGAGACCAAGCGCCTTCGGCACGAGAGACGACACGGGAGCGACACATGACCGAAGAAGAGACGCAGCCCATCGACGAGACGGTCGGCATGGGCACGGTCGACAAGGAGCAGGCCAGGGTGTTCCAGGAGGAGGCCGTGCGGGTCGTCGAGGCGGGCAAGCGGCAGGGCGTCACGTTGCGCATCATCGGCGCCCTCGCGTTCCACAACCACTGCCCTGAGTTCGGCTACTTCCAGGAGAAGCTGAACCGCGTCTACACCGACATCGACTTCGCCGCCTACGCCCGGCAGTCCACGCAGATCCGCGACCTCTTCAAGTCGATCGGCTATGACGAGGATCTGGAGATCAACGCCTTCCACGCCGAAGGCGGACGCCTCATCTTCAACAACCCCGGCATCCCCCTGCACGTTGACGTCTTCATGGACAAGCTCGACTTCTGCCATCCGATCTCCTGGAAGGGCCGGCTCGAGGTCGACGATCCCACGATCCCGCTCGCCGAGCTCCTGCTCGAGAAGATGCAGATCATCCGGATCAACGAGAAGGACATCATCGACACCATCATGCTGCTGCGTGAACACCAGGTCGACGCCAGCGACGAGGACCGCATCAACTCCGCCCACGTGGCCAAGCTGTGCGCGGCGGAGTGGGGCCTCTGGCGCACCACGACGATGAACCTCGCGAAGGTGCGCGACTACCTGCCCCACCTCGACCTGGCAGACGAGGACCGCGGCATCGTCGCGCGGCGCATCGCCGAGCTGCTCACGGCCATGAACGACTTCCCCAAGGGCACGAAGTGGAAGTTGCGCGCCAGGGTCGGCGACAAGGTCAAGTGGTACAAGACGATCGACTGACGGGACAGGTGACCGCACGATGGCATTCTGGAAGAAGAAGGACGACGCCGGTTCGAGGCAGACGCGGGTGTTCTACGCCACCGACATCCACGGGTCCGAGCGGACCTTCCGCAAGTTCCTCAACGGCGCCAAGTTCTACAAGGTCGACCACATCATCATGGGCGGCGACATCACCGGCAAGTTCCTCGTGCCGATCGTCCACGAGCGCGACAGCCACTACCGGGTCACGTTGCAGGGCGCGACGGAGTCGATCGACGGCGACTCGGCCCTGCAGGCGGTCAAGGACCGGGTCGAGACCCTGGGCTTCTACCACGTGACCCTCGAGGAAGACGCGCTGCACGCCATGCAGGAGAGCCAGGGCGAGATCGACGCCCTCTTCCGCCGGCTCGGGCGCGAACGCCTGGAGCGCTGGATCGCGCTCGCCGACGAACGGCTGGCCGGCACCAGCGTCAAGTGGTACGTGACCGGGGGCAACGACGACCCCATGGATGTGCTGAGCGTGCTCGAGGGCATCGACAGCGACCATGTCGTCAACTGTGAGGGCAGGGTCGTCCTCATGGACGATCGGTATCCGATGGCCAACTGCGGGTACAGCAACCCGACTCCGTGGGACACCCCGCGAGAGGTGGAAGAGGAGGCGCTGGAGGAGCACCTGGAACGCGCGGTGCACGGCATCGAGGACTTCTCGAGCACGATCTTCAACTTCCACGTGCCGCCCTATGACTGCACCCTGGACGACTGCCCCAAGCTGGACTGGTCCACCGACCCGCCGACGCCGGTGGTGGTCGCGGGGGTCGCCCAGAGCGCCCCGGCTGGCAGCACAGCGGTGCGCAAGATGCTCGAGAAGTACCAGCCGCTCCTCCAGCTCACGGGGCACATCCACGAGTCACGGGGCCTGGTCAAGGTCGGAAGAACGACGGTGATCAACCCCGGCAGCGAGTACGGCGAAGGCATCCTGAGGGGATGCATCGTCAATCTTCAGCCGGGCAAGGTGGTCGGCTATCAGATGACGTCGGGGTGAGGGCCGGACACGGCAGCCGGGGCGCATCTGTGATCGCAACTGAAGACGAACAGGGGGCGGATATGGCTACAGTCGCAGCAAAACCCGAGGTGTTCAGCCGTAAGGCCTCGGGCCTGTCCAGGGTGATGTCGCCCTGGTCGGCATTCATGTACAACTTCCTGACCATGGGCGTGATCTTCCCGTGGACGTTCGTCTGGGCGCCGGCGGCGTTCCCGGGCGTCTCCGTGTGGAGGGCATGCCTGTTCGCCATCCTGCTGGAGCTCCCGATCGCCCTGGCCTACGTCTGGATGGCGACCGCCATGCCGCGCAGCGGTGGCGACTACGTGTTCCAGAGCCGCGTGCTGGGCGGCGCCATCGGGTTCCCGGTCGTGATGAGCGGGTTCGTGATCTGGATCCTCCAGTGGGTGGCGCTCGCCGGCTGGCTCCTCGCCACCCTCGGCGTGGCGCCGCTGTTCATGGGCCTCGGCGTGTACTACGACAACGCCGGCCTCATCGACGCGGCCGTCTGGGCACAGTCGGCGCAGGGCCACGTCATCATCAGCATCATCGGCGCGGCGGCGATGGCGGCGCTTCTGGTGGCCGGCTTCAAGAACTACGTGCGCTTGCAGTACTTCATGTTCGCCGCGACCGGCATCCTGGTGGTCGTCCTGCTCGTGCAGTTCCTCCGCACGTCGCCCGAGCAGTTCGCGACGGCCCTGAACCACTTCTCCAGCGTCGTCGACGGCCGCACAGACTACTATCACTGGGTCCAGAAGGACGTCGCCGACGCCGGCGTCAACCTCCTGCCCAAGTTCGCGCTCGGGGCCACGCTGCTGGCCATGCCGATCGTGTGGACGAGCCTGCAGTGGGCCACGTACAGCGTTGAGCAGGGTGGCGAGATCAAGGGCGCCCGCGTCTTCAAGAATCAGATGTTCATCATCGTCGGTTCGATGGTGGCCATGGGCATCAGCCTCGCGGTCCTCGCCTGGGCCGAGGAGCGGGCCGTCGGCACCGCCTTCTTCAACGCAGTGTCTCACTCCTACTACTACGTGGTGAGCGCCTCCGGCGACGGGATCGGCAGCGTCCTGCCCTTCCCCGGCATGTTCGCCATCGTGATCTCGCCCAACCCGATCATCACGATCCTCGTGGCGACCTGCTTCATCCTCGCGTCGCTGCAGATCACCTGCAACTGCTACATCGGCATGACGCGCGTCATGGTCGGCATGTCGCTCGACCGCACGCTGCCCGCCTGGCTGTCCAAGGTCAGCCCGCGCTATCGCTCCCCGATGAACGCCCACCTCATCTACTTCCTGCTGGGGTGCGTGGCGATCTACGGGTACAACTACTGGGCCCAGTGGTACAGCCTGACTCTCGGCGTGACGTTCGCGTGCGGGTACGTCTTCATGATCAGCTGTCTGGCGGCCGCGCTCATGCCGTATCGCGCCAAGGCGTTGTATGACGCGTCTCCCGGCGCCAAGTACACCCTCGGCGGCTTCCCGCTCGTCACGATCTTCGGCATCATCGGCTTCGTGTTCGGCCTGCTTGCCCTGATCGCGTTCCTCTCCAATGCCGCCTACGGCCTCAAAGGCACGACCCCGTACATCGTCGTCGCCGGCGTCTTCCTGGTCAGCCTGGTCGGATACTGGATCGGCCGGGCGTACCAGAAGGGCAAAGGCATCGACGTGAACTACGCCTTCCTCGAGGTCCCGCCGGAGTGAGGCGGCCACCAGAAGGACCAGCGACAGCCTGACAGCTCCAGAAGCTCCAGATCAGGACGCGACGGCGGCCCGGCCCCGGTGGGGCCGGGCCGCCGTCGTCACTCAAAGGTCCCAGAATGCCGCCTGCGTCTCGCGGGCGCGGGCGATGGCGGCCGCCGCCCTCTCGGTGCCCTGCCCCACGGCGGGCGCCGCCTCATCGGCGAGCGCGCGGAGGATGGCCTCGACGGCGCGCGCCGAGGCGGCGCGGTCGTAGCCGCCCTCGAGGACCAGGGCCAGGCGGCCCTCGCAGTGCTCCTGCGCCAGGCGCAGGCAGCGAAGTGCCATGTCGGCGAAGCCGGCCTCCGTGACGAGCATGCCGCCCAGCGGGTCGTCGGCGTGGATGTCCTGGCCGGCCGAGACGAGCAAAGCCTGAGGAGCGAACTGATGCACCACGGGCTCGACGACCTTTTCGAAGGCGTGCGCGTAGTCGCCGGCCGTCGAGCCCGCCGGCAGCGGCAGGTTGACCGTGCGCCCCTCCGCCGCGCCCTCCCCGCACTCGGTGAAGAAGCCGCTACCCGGGAAGTGTGGCCACTGGTGCAGGCTCACGAACAGCACCCGGGGCTCGGCGTAGAAGGCGGCCTGGGTGCCGTTGCCGTGGTGCACGTCCCAGTCGACGATGGCCACGCGTTCGAGCCCCTCGTCGAGGAGCCGCGCCGCGGCGATGGCGATGTTGTTGAAGAGGCAGAAGCCCATCGCCCGGTCGGGGGTGGCGTGGTGGCCGGGCGGGCGGATCAGGGCGAAAGCGACGAGGCCGTCGTCCCAGAGCCTCGTCGCCGCCAGCGCTCCTCCGGCCGAAAGCAGCGCCACTTCGTAGCTGCGCTCCGAGACGTGGGTGTCGGGGTCGACCCAGGTGCCGCCACCCCGCGCGGCGCGCCGGATGAGCTCCAGGTGCTGCCGCGTGTGCACGCGCAGCACGTCGTCGACGCCGGCCGGCTCCGGCGTGACCACCGCGAGACGTGGCCAGAGGTCGCTTCCCCGCAGGTGGTCGACGAGCGACCCG
This sequence comes from Thermoleophilia bacterium, assembly GCA_041648235.1. Taxonomy (GTDB): domain Bacteria; phylum Actinomycetota; class Thermoleophilia; order UBA2241; family UBA2241; genus CAIXSE01. Next base: position 2,891 of record JBAZPK010000078.1, on the reverse strand, counting down.
ATGCGGTCGGCGCCCTCGGGATGGTCGCCGGTGGCGTGCTCGGCGTAGGCCTCGTGCCAGATGATCGCGGGTCTCACGCCCTCAAGGATACCCGCGGCGGCGCGCGGCGGCCAGGTACGGCTGCGAGAGCCGCTCCCAGAGCGCCGTGGCGGCGCCGACGTCGGCCCCGTCCGGGTCGAGGCCGTGCTGGATGGCGAGGCCGTCGACGATCGCGATCATGAGCATCGCGAAGGGCCGCAGCTCGGCACCCACGGCGGGGTCGTCCGCGTCGAGGCAGCGCAGCACCGTCTCGCGGTAGCCTTCGTACAGCGCCGCGACGCGCCCGCGGAGAGCCGGGTCACGCAAGGCGTGCGGGAGCGCGTCGAAGAACGACTGGAAGGCCTCGGCGTCGGCGGCGATGCGCGTCTCGCCGTCGATCAGGGCGTGCACGCGCCCCTCGCCCGGCGGCAGCTTGGCCGTCTCCTCGATCAGACCCCGGTTGGCGTCGTGGGCGAGCGAGTCGACGAGAGCGGCGATGAGCCCGTCCTTGTTGCCGAAGTGATAGCCGATGCTCGCCTTGGACTCGCGCGCTTCGCGGGCGACGGCGGAAAGTGTGAGGGCCTCGAAGCCGCCGACGGCCACCAGGCGTCTGGCGGCGCCGAGCAGGCGCTGCGCCGTGGGCGCCAGCGCGTCCATCGGGTCCTCGAGCAGCAGCGGCTCGGGCAGTCCCTGGCCGCGAGCCAGGCTCTGGCGTCTCTCGTCCGGCGAACTCAACGCGTACCCCCTCTCCGACCCGCTCGTCGGGGCTTGTCAGCGGCAAGGTCGCTTGGTAGCCTACATCTGTCCGTCCGGACAGACAAATTCCGGCGACCCGTCTCGTCATCCACGCGGGCCGCCGGAAACCCTCCGGCGGCCCGCGACCCACACGCCAGACGATCGCCGGGAGGTACACCTTGGACACCGCCGTTACCGCTCTCGGACGGCTCCGCGGCCGCCATTTCCTCAGCGACCTCGACTTCACCCGCGAGGATCTTGAAGCCCTGCTCGCACTCGCCCTCGACCTCAAGAGGCTGTGGAAGCGCCGCCCCCTCACTCCCTTCCTGCCCGGGCGCCATCTGGCGATGATCTTCGAGGCCGCTTCCACGCGCACGCGGGTCAGTTTCGAGAACGGGTTCGCCGAACTGGGCGGCAACGCCCTGTACCTGCGACCGGGTGAGATCCACCTCCCCGGTCGCGAAAGCATCGCCGACACCGCCCGCACGCTGTCGCAGTACAACGCGGCGCTCGTGATCCGCGCGAAGGAGAACGAGACCGTCGACAGCCTGGCCGCGTGGTCGACCGTGCCGGTCATCAACGGCATGGACCATGACCGGCACCCCTGCCAGAGCGTCAGCGACGCGCTCACCATCCTGGAGCACGCGGGGACGCTCGAAGGCGTCACGTTCGCCTACGTGGGTGACGCCGCCCACCCCTGCAACTCGCTGGCGACCACCCTCACGAAGCTCGGCCTGCGGGTGCGCATCGGCAATGCGGCCGGCTACGAGATCGCTCCCGCGCTCGCCGCGCAGGCCGAGCGTTCCGCCGCCGAGAGCGGTGGCTCGTTCCTCCTGACGAACGACCCGCTCGAGGCCATCGCCGGCGCCGACTTCATCTACACGGATTGCTGGTGGTGGACGGGCCAGGAGGACGAGTACGCGGACCGCGTCCAGGCGTTCCGGCCCTTCCAGGTGAACGGCGCCCTCATGAGCAGAGCGAAGCCGACGGCGCGGTTCATGCACTGCCTGCCCGCGATGCGAGGCGAGGAGGTCACCGACGAGGTCGCCGACAGCGGTGCCTCGATCATCTTCCCGCAGGCCCAGAACCGGATGCACTTCCAGAAGGCGCTTCTGCTGGCTCTGATCGGCATCGACGAGCTGCCGGCCGATCCCGAGCTGCGGCCCATCGGTGCGGCGCTCCTCGCCTGACGCAGAGCCGCACCGTCGGGCGCGAGCACGAGCGCGGAGCGCGTATCATGGCTACTTCGAGCAATCACGACCGAGCGGTAAGGAAGCGCATGACAGCAGCACGCACGAAGAAGGGCAAAACGGCCGTCATCGCTCTGGGCGGCAACGCCATCCTGCAGCCCGGCCAGGTCGGCACCTTCGAGGAACAGCTGTTCAACATCGATCAGGCGATGCGCCGCATCGCGGAGCTGATCGAGAACGGCTGGCACGTGGTGCTCACGCACGGCAACGGCCCTCAGGTCGGCAACCTCCTGATCCAAAACGCGCTCGCCGCGAAGACGGTGGCGCCGATGCCCATGGACGTGTGCGGCGCCGAGAGCCAGGGCCAGATCGGCTACCTCGCCGCGCAGACCCTCGCCAACCACCTGCGCAAGCGCAAGCTCCAGATGGCCGTCGTCACCATCGTCACGCAGGTCGCGGTCGACCCGCGCGACCCGGCGTTCGCCAACCCGAGCAAGCCGGTCGGCCCCTTCTACAGCGAGGCCGAAGCGAAGAGGATGATGCTCGAGGAGGGCCTCGTGATGCGCGAGGACGCCGGCAGGGGCTGGCGCCGGGTGGTGCCCAGCCCCGAGCCCAGGGAGGTCGTCGAGATCGAGGCCATCCGCGACCTCGTCACAAGCGGCGTGCTGGTCGTCTGTTCGGGCGGCGGCGGCGTGCCCGTCGTCCGCGGCCGCGGCGGCTCCCTGGCGGGCATCGACGCGGTCATCGACAAGGACCTCGCCGCCGCCCTGCTCGCCGCCCAGGTCGGCGCCGACGCGCTGCTCATCCTCACCGACGTGCCCCGCGCCTACATCCAGTACGGCACCCCGGAGCAGGAGGCGCTCGCGCGCGTCACGGTGAGCGAGATGGAGGCCTACGCGGCCGCCGGCCATTTCAAGGCCGGCAGCATGGGCCCCAAGGTCGACGCCT
>JBAZPK010000077.1:0-10033 GCA_041648235.1 Thermoleophilia bacterium | reverse complement strand
GCGAGCGCTGCACGGTCGTCTACCGGCCGGCGCGGCTGCGGCTCGAGAGCTGGACGGTGCGCTGGCTCTCGGACACCCCGAGCCTGCCCGGCTCCCGCACCTGGGGCAACCCCGTCCCGCGGATCGCAACCCTGTGCCGCTTCCGCGACCTGGCGACCGGAACCCGCCTCGGCGTCGCCGACACACATTGGGACGGAGCCTCGGCGGCATCGAGGCTGCGCAGCGCCGAGGCCCTCCTCGGCTGGCTCGACCCGGCGCTGCCCTGGGTCGTCCTCGGCGATCTCAACGCCGTCGCCGGCGACCCGGCCGTGGTCCGCCTGCTGGCGGGCGGCCTGCGGGACACGCTCGCCCACCTCGGCGAGCGCGGCCCGCGGGCCGCCACCCATCATCACTGGGACGGCGCCACCGCGGGCACGCGGATCGACTACGTGCTGGTCACGGCGCCGTGGGAGGTACTCGGGGCACGCATCGCCCACCCGCGGCCCGGCGGCCGGTTGCCGTCCGACCACTGGCCGGTGGTGGCCGATCTGCGCCTCCCCGGGTGACCTCACCCGCGAGGCGCCGGGCGCCGTCAGGCCGGCGGCGCCCACGTACGGCGACGGCGCGCCCAGTCCGCGTCGTCGCGCCAGACGAAGGTGTCGCCGCGCAGGTCCTGCAGCGCGAGCTGCAGTTCCTCACGGGTGTTCATCACGAACGGTCCGTAGCGCGCGATGGGTTCGCCGAGCGGCCTGCCGCTGACGAGCAGGAAGCGCACGGTGTGGCCGCGGGCCTCGACGCGGACCTCGTCACCGTCGCCGAACACGGCGAGACAAGGCGCGCTGAGCAGCTCACCGTCGAGGTCGCCGCGATACCCGAGGTCACAACCGACGCCGAACTGAGCTTCGCCCTCGAAGGCGTACGCGAACGCCGAGTGGCCGCGGGGCACCGCCTGGGTGAAGGAGGCGCCGGCCGGCAGCGCGACGTCGAGGTACTCAGGCTCGGCGTAGATCTCCGTGACCGCACCCCGGACGCCGTCGACCTCGCCGGCGACCACGCGGATGCGGGCGCCGTCGTCGCGCTGGACCTCGGGGATCTGCGCCGCGGTAAGGTCCTGGTACCGCGGCTTCGTCATCTTCAGCTTGGCGGGCAGGTTGACCCAGAGCTGGAACCCGCCCATGCGGCCGTCGTCGCCGGGGCGGGGCATCTCTTCGTGCATGATGCCGCCGCCGGCAGTCATCCACTGCACATCCCCCCCGCCGATCGCGCCGGCGTTGCCGATGCTGTCGCGGTGATCGACCTCCCCGGCCAGCATGTAGGTGACCGTCTCGATGCCGCGGTGCGGGTGCCAGGGGAACCCGGCCAGGAAGTCCGCGGGGTCGTCGGAGCGGAAGTCGTCGAGGAGGAGGAACGGATCGAGGTAGTCGAGCGTCGCCGTGGCGATGCTGCGTCGCAGCCGCACGCCGGCGCCTTCGATGACCGGGGTGGGGACGATGACGCGCGTGACTGAGCGAGGCTCAGCGGTCATGAGCGGTCTCCTTGCGTCGTGGGCCGATGCCACGGTGGTTCCCCGCCACGGGCCGGGCGAAGCGTCGCCCACCAGCCCATCTCCACGGCAGCCGAGGGCAGGAGCCTCCGCCTGGTCGACACCATGGCGGCGGAGCTGTCAGACTGACGGCGCACCGCAGCGAGAGGATCACCGTGGATCGAAGTACCAACGGGGGCCGCGGCCACGAAGCCGCCTTCCGCGCCTGCATCGCCGCCATCCGCGACTACGAGCCGGGGGCCGACGCGGAACAGGTCGCGCAGGCCACCGGCATCCCCGTCGCCGACATCGTCAAGCTGGCGTCCAACGAGAACGACTTCCCCATCTCGGCGCAGGTCCTCGCCGCCATCGAGCGCCAGTTCCCACTCCTGCACCGCTACCCCTGGGAGGACTACGGGCGGCTGAAGGCCGCGGTGGCCGCCGCCAATGGCGTGGCCGCCGAGCAGGTCGTCCTCAGCTCCGGCTCGGCGCAGCTCGTCCTCAACCTGCCGCTGCTGTACACCGACCCGGGCGATGAGGTCATCCTCGCGCCGCAGTCATACGCGCTCTACGAGGCCGCGAGCCAGGTGATGGGCGCCCGCCGGCTCCCGGTGCCGCTGAAGGAGTACCGCTTCGACATCCCCGCCATCATCGCGGCACTCAGCGAGCGGACGCGGATCGTCTGGCTCTGCAGCCCCAACAACCCGACGGGGACGGTGGTGACGCGGAGCGAGCTGCGGAGCCTCCTCGACGCCGCCCCCGCGACCGCCGCGGTCGTCGTCGACCAGGCGTACCGCGAGTTCGTCGACGACCCCGATTACGCCGACCCGCTCGAGTTCCTCGCCGCCGGCCACCGCAACGTCATCGCCCTGCGCAGCTTCTCCAAGGCCTACTCCCTGGCGGGGATCCGCCTGGGCTACGCCATCGCCGACCCCGTCGTCTGCCGCATGCTCGACCGCATCAGCGAACCCTTCCTCCTGAGCCGTCCGGCCTGCGCCGCCGGCCTGGCGGCGTTGGCCGACGAGGAGTGGCTGCGGGCGAGCGGCGCGGCGGTGCGCGAGGGACGCGAGTACCTCTCGCGTGAGCTCGGCGCCCTGGGCTGGGACGTGGTGCCGAGCCAGGGCAACTTCGTCCTCGCCGACACGCATCGCGACGGACGCGCTCTGTTCCGAGCCCTCTGCGAGCGCGGCGTCATCGTGCGGCCCACGGACACCTGGGGTTACCCGACGCACATCCGCGTCTCGGTGGGCCTGCCGGACGAGAACCGGCGCTTCCTCGCGGCGCTGCGCGACTGCCTGGAGCCATGAGGGTGCGGGCCTCGCTCATGGTCACGTGCCTGGGTGACGCGCTGTTCCCCCGCGTCGGCGTGGCCGCCGTCCACGTGCTCGAGGCGCTCGGCGTGACCGTCGACTTCCCGGCGGGCCAGACGTGCTGCGGCCAGCCCGCCTTCAACAGCGGCTACCGCGACAGCGCCCGCCGCTCGGCGCGCGCCTTCCTGCGCGCCTTCGCCGGCAGCGAGCGCGTGGTCTCGATCTCGGGCTCGTGCGCGGCCATGGTGCGCGAGCACTACCCGCTGCTCTTCTCCGGGGAGCCCGAAGAGGCCGCGGCGCGGGCCCTGGCCGCCCGTACCTACGAGTTCTCGGAGTTCCTCGTGGACGTCCTCCAGATCGACCGGCTGCCCGTACGCTGCTCGGGAAAGGTGACCCTGCACCACTCGTGCCATACGCGCCGCATGCTGGGAATCGTGGAGCAGCCGGAGCGCCTTCTCGGGATGGTGGAGGGTCTCGAGTACGTACCCCTGCCCCGATCTCAGGACTGCTGCGGTTTCGGCGGCACCTTCGCGGTCAAGATGCCGGAGATCTCCGCGGCGATGGTCGACGAGAAGGTCGACCACGTGCTCGCCAGCGGCGCCGAGCTGCTCACCGGCCTCGACATGAGCTGCCTCATGAACATCGACGGGCGCCTGCGGCGGCGCGGCGCCTCCGTGCCGGTGAAGCACCTCTCCGAGGTGCTGGCCGAAGGATGGCGGCGGTGAGCTCCGCCTCCCGGAAGGCCTTCGACGCGCGCGTCGCCCGCACCCTGGGCGACCCCGGCCTCCAGGAGGTCCTCCGGAGCGGCCAGGACTACATGCAGGATCTCTGCGAGGCGGCGCGCGAGGAGCTCGACTGGCCCGCTTGGCTGGACGCGGTCGGTGAGGTACGCCGCCACACCGTGGCCCACCTCGACCACTACGTGGAGCAGTTCGCGCACAACGTGGAGATGCACGGCGGCGTGGTCTTCTGCGCCGCCGACGCGGCCGAGGCGCGCGAGTACGTGGCCGAGCTCGCGCGCCGCACGAGCAGCCGGCTCATCGTCAAGTCCAAGTCGATGGTGAGCGAGGAGATCGCCCTCAACCCCGCCCTCGAGGCCACGGGCGCCGAGGTGGTCGAGACCGACCTCGGCGAGTTCATCATCCAGCTCTGCGGCGAGCGGCCCTTCCACATCGTCGGGCCGGCCATACACAAGTCGCTCGAGCAGATCCGCGCACTCTTCAGCACCCTCGCCGGCGAAGAGCTCCCGCCGGACCCGGCGGCGCTCACGCAGTTCGCGCGCCGCCAGCTGCGCGAGAAGTTCCTGAGCGCCGACATGGGCATCACGGGCGCCAACTTCGGGGTCGCCGACACCGGCACGATCGTCCTCGTGACCAACGAGGGCAACGGCCGGATGACGACCACGTTGCCGCGCACGCATGTGGTCGTGATGGGCGTCGAGCGCCTGGTGCCCGACCTCGAGGGCCTCGAGCCCCTGCTGACGGTGCTCCCCTGGCAGGGGGTCGGCCAACGCATCACCTCGTACATCACCGCCATCACCGGCCCCCGCCGCGAGGGCGACGCCGACGGCCCCGACGAGTTGCACGTGGTGCTCGTCGACAACGGCCGCTCGGCGATCCTCGGCTCCGCCTACCAGGACATCCTGCACTGCATCCGCTGCGGCGCCTGCCTCGACGTCTGCCCCGTGTACCGTCAGATCGGCGGCCATGCCTACGACTCCACGTACTCCGGGCCGATCGGCGCGGTCCTCAGCCCCTTGCTCGAAGGGCTGCCGCGGCACGCCGAGCTGCCCTTCGCCTCGAGCCTCTGCGGAGCCTGCAGCGAGGTCTGCTCGGCGCGGATCCCCCTCGCCGAGCACCTCTACGGCCTGCGTCGCGACGCGGTCGCCCAGGGGCTCGGGTCCACGGCCTGGCGGGCCGGCTTCGACGGTTTCGCCACCGCCACAGAGCACCCCAGCCTGTTCGGCCTCGCCGAGCGCGCGGCGCGGCCCCTGCTGCGGCTGTTCGCGCACGGCGAGACGGTGCGGCGCGGCCTGGGCCCGCTGGCCGCCTGGACGCACACCCGCGACCTGCGGCTGCCGGAGCCGCGCGCTTTCCGCCGGCTCTGGCGGCAGCGGCCGCCCGGGCAGGGCGGGCGCGATCCGGGCGGCGAGCGAAAGGCGGGCGGCGGACGAGACGAGCGCGGCGGACGGAGCGCGCCATGAGGCGCGCGGCGTTCCTGGAGAGGATCCGCGCCCAGCTGAGGCGCAGCGGAGATCCGCCGGTCCCGCCGGCGCCGCACCCGTCACCGGAGGCGCGCTCCAGGGCGGCGGCCGACGCGCCGGTGGCGCGCTTCAGAGAAAGGTTGAAGGAGCTCGAGGTCACCCTGTTCCCAGTCGCCTCTCGCGAGGCGGCGCGGCGCTCCGTGGGCGCGCTTGTCGAGGAGCGCGGCTGGGCCACCACCTGCGCGCCCGCCTCCCTGCGCTGGCCAGGCCTGCCCGGCGCCTGGGTGGACGAGTCTCGCGAGGCGCAGTTCGGGCTCGCGGAGGCCCGCTGGGCCCTGGCCGAGACCGGGACCGTGGTGCTCGACAACCGCGGCGAGGCGGCGCGCGGCCACTCCCTGCTGCCCGCCGCCTCCGGCTTTCTCGTCGCCGAGTCACGCATCCTTCCGCGCCTCGGCGACGCGCTCCGCCGCCTCGCGGCGGCGCCTGACGACCTGCCCGCCTGCGTCAGCTTCGTGAGCGGGCCGAGCAACACCGCCGACATCAGCGGCGTGCGCTGCGTGGGGGTGCACGGCCCCGCCGAGGTCTTCGTCTGGCTTATCGCCGGGGAGTGACCAGCCACCCTCCGGGGTCGCGCGTGCACCATCACGCGCGACCACTGCGATGGCTCACTCCCGACCGTCGGTGAGCCTCAGGTCTGGGAGAAAGCGATGGGCGCCCCCGGACGGCCAGTCGACGCCCACCCGGCGCCCTGTCGCTGGGGAGCGGAGCCCCGCCAGGTGCATCGCCGCCGCCGCGGCGCGGCAGCCGGCCGAGGTCATCGCGCCCTCATCGGGCGCGCCGCGTCCGCGCGAGGACGACGACGGCCACGGCGATGAAGCCGCACGATGCCAGGGTGGGCTCCCACACCGGTGCCCACCATTCCCCGGGGATGAGGAAGAGCAGGTCCTGGCTCCCCGGCGAAGCCGGCCAGCGCAGGTACGCGTAGAGCCACGCGTAGTAGAAGATGTCCCACACGCCGAAGGCGAAGAGCCAGTAGGCGAGCTTCTGCCACCTCGTCCGCCCCGCCAGGTAGCCGACGGCCAGCAGAACGACCATGGTGGCCGCCTCGCGCGCCTGCTCGAAGCCCAGGTAGGCGCGCGGAAAGTGAAACTCGGCTGGCGTGTACACCATGGCGTACTTCAGCTCGAACAACCGCCGCAGGTAGACGACGACCGTGGCTTCGACCAGCGCGAAGGCGACCGCGAACGCCGCAACACCGATCAGGTGCGTCCACGGCGACCAAGCGCCGCCGCGCGGGCGCGGGCGGCGGCGCCCGCCGGCACGCGTGTCTGTCGTCCTGCCACTCAAGAGGCCTCCCCGGCATGATACCGAGACTGCGATGAGCAGGCACCCGCCGGCGCCGCTCCCGGCACCCTCGGCGCCCGGGCGGTCAGCCAGGTCCCCGCGAGGCCGGCGGGCGGCGGTGGTTTGCAGCCGGCCGCTTGCTTTTGTAGGATAGATACGTTCCGCAAAGGTAATCGGCCGCAAACGGTCGCCGGAGGACCTCGTGCCCAAGCCAACCCCTCGCGACCGGCTGGTCGCCGAGTGCCACGACGTCGCTCACCGGGTCTTCGCCGCCGTGAACCGGAGCGCGGGGCCCGAGCTACTCTCGATCGACCTCTCCATGGGCCAGTTCAAGGCGCTCATGACGATCACCGCGCTCGGCCCCCAGCCGGTGGGCGAGCTCGGCCGGCGGCTCGGCCTGAGCGAGCCCGGCGCCAGCCTGCTCGTCGACAAGCTCGAGGGCCAGGGCCTGGCGGCACGGACCCGCGACCCACAGGATCGCCGGCGCACGCTGGTGGGCGCCACGGAAGCGGCGGAAGAGCTCGCGGGGCGGCTGCGCCAGGGCCGCGAGGAGCACGTGCTGCGCTGGCTGGGCGAGCTGACCGACGCCGAGCTGAGCGGCCTCGCGCTCGGCCTGCGCGGGCTGCTGCGAGTGACTGCCGAGCAGGACCGGCGGCAGGCGGACGCGGCGGTGGCGCGGCATGGCTGAGGTGCGCGAGCTCGCCCCCGCGGCCGACTCCGCGGCGGCAGCGGCCGTGGCTCCCCGGCCCTGGGGCGAGACGCTGAGCCGGCGCCGCTTCGTCGCCGTGATCGGCGCCGTGATGATGGGCATGCTCCTCTCGGCAGTGGACCAGACCGTGGTCGGCACGGCCATGCCGCGTATCATCGCCGACCTCAACGGGCTGCAGCACTATGCCTGGGTCGCCACCGCCTACCTGCTCGTCTCGACGGCGTCGATGCCGATCTGGGGCAAGCTCAGCGACGCCTTCGGGCGCAAGCGCTTCTTCATCGTCGGCATGGCCGTCTTCGTCGTGGGCTCGGCCCTGTGTGGCCAGGCCAACGGCATGGCCGAGCTCATCGCCTTCCGCGCCTTCCAGGGCCTTGGCGCCGGTGCCATGATGCCCATCACGCAGGCGATCATCGGCGACCTCTTCCCGCCGGCGCAGCGCGCCAAGTGGAGCGGAGTCCTCATGAGCGTCTTCGCCGTCGCCACCATCGTCGGACCGCTGCTCGGCGGCTGGATCACCGACAACGTCGGCTGGCGCTGGGCCTTCTACGTCAATCTGCCCGTCGGCGCCGCGGCGCTGGTCGTGGCGGCCCTCGCATTGCCGGGCCATGTGGCCCTGCATCGGCACCGTATCGACTACTCCGGCGCCGCCCTGCTCGTGGCCGCTGCCGTCCCGCTGCTCCTGGGCTTCAGCTGGGCGGGCAGCGAGTACGCCTGGGGGGCGTGGCAGATCGTGTCGCTGTTCGTCTTCTCGGCCGTGATGTGGGTCGTCTTCTTCTTCCGCGAGCTGCGCGCCGCGGAGCCGGTCATCAACCCGAGGCTCTTCGAGAACCGTGTGTTCAGCGTCTCGGCCCTGGCCAGCATGCTGCAGTCGGCGGCGATGTTCGGCGCCATCATGTTCCTGCCGCTCTTCGTGCAGGGAGTCCAAGGCAAGTCGGCGACCAACTCGGGCATCATCCTCATGCCGATGATGATCGGCGCCATGGTGACGAGCATCGGCGCGGGGCTCGTCCTCGCCCGGACCGGCCGTTACAAGGCGATGGTGGTCGCCGGCTTCGTCACCGTCACCGTCGGCGCCTGGCTGCTCTCCCGGATGAGCGCCGGCACGTCAGCGGGCGGCTTGGCCGCCAACATGGTCGTCATGGGCTTCGGCCTCGGCATCGCCATGAGCGCCTTCACGGTGATCGTCCAGAACCAGTACCCGACCCACCGCCTCGGCGAGGTGACGGCCGGTCTGCAGTTCTCCCGCTCGATCGGCGGCACCGTAGGCATGGCCGTCTTCGGCACGATCCTCAACAACCAGTTCGCCGTGGCGATGAAGCAGAACCTGCCGGCGCAGCTCCAGAAGCTGAACGGGGCTGAGGGCGCGCCGGCCCTCGACAACCCGCAGGTGCTGCTTTCGGCGCCGGCGGCCGAGAAGCTGGAGGGGGCTTTCGCGCGCTTCGGGGCTCAGGGCCAGCAGCTGTTCGGCCAGTTCATGGACGCGGTGCGGCAGAGCCTCTCGAGCGCCATCAGCCACATCTTCCTGCTCGCCATGATCGTCGCCGTGGTGGGGCTCGTCGTGGTCCTCTTCCTGCGGGAAGACCCGCTGCGCAAGACGCACGCCATCGACCCGGAGAGCGACGAGCGTTCGAGTGAGGCGGGGTTCGAGCCGGAAGGCGCCTAGCGGTCGCGGCGGCCGGCAGGGTCAGACAGGCGTGCGCCGGGCCGGCCGGCTGCGCAGGCGCCAGGCGAAGCCCGAGAGGCGCGCCTCGTCGATCGGGTCGCCGTCGTTGTAGACGAAGAGCGCCGGGAGGCCGGCCTCGCGCCGCAGCTGCGCTTCGGCGATCAGCGCCGGCCCGCACCCGCGCGGGGCCACCGAGACCACGCCGTCGATGGGCTGCGTGCGCCAGGTGAGCAGCGCCCCGCCGACCGTCGGGATCGTCTCCCCGAAGGGATGCGGCGCCACCAGCCGGCGGCTCTCGCGGTCCACGGCGCGCACGTCGTTCCAGAAGACCCAGGGGTGGGCGGCGCGAACCGCCTTCACCAAGCGGTGGATCACGTAGTGCATCGTGCCCAGGGTCGCCTCCTTCTCGGGCCGCTTGCGCCAGGGCACGCCATCCTGGATCTGGCGCAGCTGCAGCAGCTCGAAGAAGGCGCCGTAGGGTTCGAAGAGCACCCGGAGGCCGTGCCGGGCGAGCTTCCGCTGCAGGTCGTCGTTACCCCACTCATCGACCCGCAGGTAGAGGTCGCCGCAGAGGTACACGTCGCGCAGGTCGGCGGCGCGGGCGAGGTCGCGCGGGAGCGCGCGGAAGGCCCGCGCCGCCTCACCGAGCAGCTCCTCGACCTCGCCGCAAAAGCGGAAGGCCGCGGTCACATTGCCGGCCACACCGGCATCAGGCCGTGGCTGCTCGAGCATCTGCTCGAGCCGCCCGGAGAACGCCGAGAACAGCGCGTCGGCGGCCCCGGGCTCCGCTTCGTCGGCGAACGCGTAGAAGCGCAGCATGTTGAGCAGGTCGACGGCGACCAGCGCCGTCCAGGCGACCGGCATCATGCGCACGTTGGCGGTGACGAGGCTGAAGTCCGCGACCTCGACGCGGTCGCCGAGCCCGAGCTTCTCGAGCGAGATCTGCTCGGTGAGCGGGAAGAGATTGGCGCGGCAGGCCTGAAAGCCGTTGCCGGCGCTGAGGAAGAGGGCACGCCGGCCGTCGAGGTGCGTCGCCTCCTCCTCGATGAAGCGCGCGAAGCTGCCCCAGATGAGCTGGTACGGCAGGCACTCCTTGCCGGAGCAGGCGGCGCCGGCGGCGCGCAAGGCGGCGGCGTCGGGCTCGCCGACGTAGGAGGCGTCGTAGCCGGCGCCGCGCATCGCCGCCGCCAGGTGGCGGCCGAGGCCGCCGCCGACGTGGCCGAAGATGAAGCGGTCGTAGCCGGCGTCGAGGCTGTGCGGCAGGCGCCTGTCGAGGCGCGCGAGGCGCGCCTCGAGGCCGGCG
>JBAZPK010000076.1:0-10074 GCA_041648235.1 Thermoleophilia bacterium | reverse complement strand
CGCACGCGACCAGCCCGGCGGCGACGATGGCGGTCAGGGCCGCGGCGAGCATCAGCACGATCTTCCTCATGGCATCCCTCTTCCGGTGTGGCGGCTCGGCGATTGTTGACTCTGCCAATCGACTTTGATGACATTGGCGGGCGCCATTATCCATAAGTCAAGATGATAATACAAATAAGTCTATCTTATATGCTGGTCGCCTCCGATAACCGCGGGCCCGGCGCGGCGAGGCGGATGTCGTAGGCCAGGCCGGCGAAGCCCGCCGGCTGGCTCAGCCCGGCACCCTCCTTGAACCGCTGCGGCGCCGCGGGCCCCGACTCGGATCGACTGTAAGAAACGCGACCTCTCCGGTGTTCAAGTGAGTGCACGCACAAGGCGACACTGAAGGAGGCAGAGACGGCGCGGCTTCATGGGTCCTTCACATCGCGGAGTAGAGTGGTCCGGATACTTCACGTCACCACGACTCTCGCACCCGAGGCAGGGATGGTCATCGAATGAAACTGAGGCTCAAAGCCTTACTCACCGCTCTCGCGGTCGTCGCGCTCGCGGCCGCTGTGCTGGTGCCGATCGTCGGTGCCAGCGATGCGAGCGCTACCAGCAGCCCAAGCGGCATGATGGGCAGCCCCATGCCCTCGCCGTCGTCGACCACGATGCCGACTCCCATGCCGTCATCTGCGCCCAGCTCGACGGCCATGCCCGGCGGCTGGTGTGGCGGCGGCATCTGGGACGGCTCCGGCACGTGGGGCGGCACCGGCATGTGGGGCCCCGGCTCCGGCATGAGCTGGCTCAGCAGCCACCCCGGTGCGCTCGAGGCGTGGACGCAGCTTCGCGCCGATCACCAGCAGGCCCTCCAGGCCTGGTACGACACCTACAAGGCCGACCTCACGACGCCTGAGGCGCAGCAGGCGCTGCACGACGTGTGGGCCACCTTCTGGGACGACATGAAGGCGTTCTACGAGCAGTACGGCAACGGCGCCACGTGGACCAGCCCCGCAGAGAACATGTGGGGCGGCTGGGACATGGGCGGCATGATGGGCCGGCACGATTGGGATGCGAGCCACATGTGGGGCACGGGCCACGGCGCCGTCTGGATGACGAACCATCCCGTCGCGCTCGGCCGGTGGCTGACCATGCGCGGCAAGCAGGTGGCCGGCGTCAGCTCCTGGGCGCGCCAGTACCACGGCGCCCTCAAGAGCAGCGCCGCCAAGACCGCGCTGCTGGCCCTGCGGGCGCATCAGCGCGCTCAGGTCAAGTCGTTCTACACGCATCACAACCTGTCGGTGACCACCACCCGCATGCGCGATGGCGCGGGCGGCTGGATGGGCCTCGGTGGTATGTGGGGTGGCTTCGGCTGGTGAGCGTGACGCTCTAGCGCCACTCACACGACGACCCGACGCACTCTCGTGGCCCCGGCCGGAGGCGAAGACGCCTCCGGCCGGGGCCACGTCACCGTTTGGCCACCCGGCCTGAGGCGCGGTGGCCGCGGCGATCGACGACCAGACCCGCGGCCTAGAGAAGCTCGACTCGCAGCTTCTTGCCGACCGCCCTTGCGGCGCGCTCCAGCGTGGAGAGCGTCACCGATGGATTTGCCGGGTCCAATAGCCGTTCCACGGCCGCCCGGCTGGTCTTCATGCGCCTGGCCATCTCAGACTTTGTGAGCCGCCGGGTTCTCATCTCCTGCTCGATCTGGAAGGCGATCACCCGCTTGATGGCCGTGGCCTCCGTCGCGGCGAGGAGCCGTTCCTCGCGCAGGAAGTCGTCAAAGTCGCTGCCCAGATTCTGTTTGTTCATCACGCTACTCCTCGGCAAGGCTGGCTCGACGGCGGCGAGCCGTCCTTACGTCGTTCTGGGGCATCCGGCGCGACTTCTTCACGAAACCGTGGAGCAGCACCATCGTCTCGCCCTCGACGGTGAAGATGACGCGCGCAGTGCCTTGCGTCGTGAGCGATCGGACCTCCCACAGACCCGCCTCCAGCTTCCTGATGAGTGGCATGCCCAACGGCCAACCGAACTGAGCCGTCTTGATGTCTTCGCCCACCGCCTTGCGGTCTTCACGCTCGAGGCTCCTGAGCCACTCACGCACGGGCTCGTGACCGCCTCGAGTGCGGAAGAAGACCACGCGGAGCACCGGCCCGCTGCCGGCGCGGAGCGCGTCAGTCACGGGCCCAGTGTATCAAGAATGATACACGCGTCAAGGATGGCGTCATGGCTCGATGATGCGGCTCGTGAGAGAGCTGGAACAAGACGTCGCGCACGGCTTCGGGGTGCTGAAGGCTCCGGGGCATGGTCACATTGGCGCCTCGTGGCGACGCGCAGCGGCGCCAGAGCGAGCGGCGTGGCGTCGCAGGCGTCCGCCGCTGCGAATAGAATGGTAGGGCGATGAACCCCGTCGAGGCCTACCTCACCGAGCTGCGCGATATCCGGGCGTCGGGCGCCGCAGTGCCTGAGACCTCCGGCTACGGTGCGCTGGCCAACCTGCTGAACGAGGTCGGCGGCAAGCTCAAGCCCAAGGTCCGCTGCCTCATCAACCTGCAGAACGCCGGCGCCGGCATCCCCGACGGTGGCCTGTTCACGGCCAGCCAGTTCCCCAAGGGAGCGCATGGGGCGGAGCCGCTTAGCGGCCAGCTTCCGCTGCGCGGCGCCTTGGAGGTCAAACCGGTGGGCGACGGCGTCCACGCGGTCGCCGCCTCGGGGCAGGTCGCGCGCTACCTCGAGAAGTACCGCCAGGTGCTGGTGACCACGTACCGCGAGTTCGTGCTCGTCGGTTTCAACGCGGAGGGCGAGGCGGCGAGCCTCGAGAGCTTCAGCCTCGCCGCCTCAGAAGCCGAGTTCTGGGCGCTCGCCGCACACCCGGGCAGCGGTGCTGCCCGGCAGGCCGGTGAGCGCCTCACCGACTTCCTCCGGCGCGTGCTGCTGCGCCAGGCGCAGATCGCCGCGCCCAAGGACCTCGCCTGGCTCCTGGCCAGCTACGCCCGCGAGGCCCGCGCCCGCGCCGAGGAGCGCGACCTGCCCAACTGGGTGAGTACCCGCAAGGCCCTCGAGGAGGCGCTCGGCATGAGCTTCTCGGGCGAGAAGGGCGAGCACTTCTTCCGCTCGACGCTCGTCCAGACCCTCTTCTACGGCCTCTTCGCCGCCTGGGTCTTCTGGGCCGAGCACCACCCGCCCGCGGACGCGCAGGCGCGCTTCCGCTGGCGCGAGGCCGCCGGCTACCTGCACATCCCCATACTGCAGAAGCTCTTCTACGACTTCAGCAACCCGGGGGCGCTCGGCATCATGCGCATCGACGAGGTCCTCGATTGGGCCGCGGAGGCGCTCAACCGCGTCGACCGCGCCTCCTTCTTCACGACCTTCGAGCAGAGCCACGCGGTGCAGTACTTCTACGAGCCCTTCCTCGAGGCGTTCGACCCCGAGCTGCGCAAGGAGCTCGGGGTCTGGTACACGCCGCCGGAGATCGTCCGGTACATGGTGGCCCGGGTCGACACGGTGCTCCGCGAGGAGCTCGGCATCCCCGACGGCCTCGCCGACCCGCGCGTCGTGGTGCTCGACCCGTGCTGCGGCACCGGCGCCTACCTGGTCGAGGTGCTCAACCGGATCGCCGCGACACTGGCCGAGAAGAGCGGCGGCGTCGACGCCCTGGCGGCCCACGAGATCAAGCAGGCCGCCATGAGCCGCGTCTACGGCTTTGAGATCCTGCCGGCGCCGTTCGTCATCAGCCACCTGCAGATCGGCATGCTCCTGCACCGCCTCGGCGCGCCCTTCGCCGACGAGTCGCCCGAGCGCGCCGGCGTCTACCTCACAAACGCGCTCACGGGTTGGGAGCCGCCAACCGAGCCCAAGCAGCACCTGCTGTTCACCGAGATGGAGGAGGAGCGCGACAAGGCGCAGGCCGTGAAGCAGCACGCGCCGATCCTCGTGATCCTCGGCAACCCGCCGTACAACGGGTTCGCGGGCGCGGCCGTCGACGAGGAGCGCGACCTCGTGACGGCCTACCGGACCGTCAAGAAGGTCGCGCCGCCGCAGGGCCAAGGCCTCAACGACCTCTACGTGCGCTTCTTCCGCATGGCGGAGCGGCGCATCACCGAAGGCCCCGAGGGAAAGGGCATCGTCTGCTTCATCAGCAACTACTCGTGGCTCGACGGCCTGTCGTTCACCGGCATGCGCGAGCGCTTCCTCGAAGTCTTCGACAACATCTGGATCGACTGCCTGAACGGGGACAAGTACAAGACCGGGAAGGTGACGCCTGAGGGGCTGCCCGACCCGAGCGTGTTCTCCACGGAGGTCAACCGTGAGGGTATCGGGATCGGCACGGCTGTGGGCATGCTCGTGCGCAGCGGTGAAGGCAACGACAACTCTTCGATCCGATTCCGAGATCACTGGGGTCGAGGGAAGTTGGCGGAGATGGCCGTGCTCGCTGGAGAGCCGAACCGCAACAGTTGGTCCACTCTCTCGCCAAGTTCGGCGCTTGGGCTCCCCCTCGCACCGTCGCGCGTTGCAGCCGGGTACGGAGTCTGGCCGCGCCTCACGGAGCTGCTACCAATGGCCTTCAACGGTGTGATGACGAGCAGGGACATCGACCTGGTGGCGATAGACCGAGACGCTCTTGAGCGTGTCATGGACGCGTACTTCGACGAGTCAGTGGTCGACGCGGACTTGGCGCGGACCGCACCTTCTCTCATGACTCGGACGGCTCACTTCGATCCGTACTCCGTCAGGCGAGTCCTCCTCCAGCTTGGAAAGGCGACAGGCGTCGTCTTTCGGTATGCGTATCGCCCTTTCGATCTCAGATGGGTCTTCTGGCATCCTGAGACGGATCTCATCGACCGAAAGCGCGAGGACCTCGTCGCCGCTTTCCGCCAAGGCTGCACGTTCCTCACTTCGCGGCAGAAAGGAGAACGGGATCGCGAGGGGTCGCCCTTCTATGTCACTCGCGGCTTGCCTGACCGCCACCTCACTCGCCCTGGAAGCGCGTGCTTCCCGCTGGAGATGCCAGTTGGCGACTCTCAGGAGCTCTTCTCATCTCGAAAGGATGTCGGAGGGCTGAACTTGAGCCCTGAAGTCATCTCATATCTCGACAGGTTCGACATCGCGCCGGGCAGCGACGCGCCCACAGGCACGGCGTGGCTGCACTCTCTCGCAGTCGGCTCATCAGCGGGCTATCTGCGCGAGAACGCCGGCGCCCTTCACCAAGACTGGCCCCGCATCCCTCTTCCGGCCACTCGCGACGCCCTCCTTGCCTCCGCCGAACTCGGCCGCCGCATCGCGGCGCTGCTCGACGTCGAGGAGCCGGTCGACGCAGTCACCACCGGCTCCGTTCGCCACGAGCTCCGCCCTCTGGGCGTGCTCACCTCGGTCTCCGGGGGCCAGCTCGACCCCTCGGCCGGCGACCTCGCCGTCACCACCGGCTGGGGCCACGCCGGCAAGGGCGGCGTCACCATGCCCGGCCGTGGCCGCGCTGTCGAGCGCCCCTACACCGGATCCGAGCTCGCCGCCTTCCGCGAGGGCCTCGCCGACCTCGGTCTCAGCTACGACCAGCTCACCGCCTTCCTCGGCGGCGCCTGCTACGACGTCTACCTGAACGACGTCGCCTCCTGGCGCTGCGTCCCCGCCCGCGTCTGGAAGTACACCATCGGCGGCTACCAGGTGATGAAGAAGTGGCTGAGCTACCGCGAGCGCGCCCTGCTCGGGCGCGATCTGAAGCCCGACGAGGCGCGCTACGTCACCGAGATGACCCGCCGCATCGCCGCCATCGTCCTTCTCGAGCCCGCCCTCGACGCCAACTACGAGCGCGTGAAGGCGGACACTTACGCCTGGCCGGGCGGCTCCTGACCATTCACGCCGCCGCCAGGTGGCACGCGGAAGGGAAGGAACGCCAGGAGCGCCGCGCCATTGGGCGTGAGCATGTCGCCGTCGCGGACGACGAGCTCGAGCTCTTCGAGGGTCGCGAGGTCGCGTTGCAGCGTCTTGGGCGACACCCGTGCGTAGAGCCTCGCCACCTCGGCGTTGAGATCGGTCACCTGGGTCCGCTCGACGGGGCCATCCATGGCGAGCATCAACGCGCGGGCACGTGCTGCCGCTGGGCTCGCCGCCCGCTCGAATTCGGCTGCCAACCGCTCACTCACATAGTCGCGCCACATGACGGCCAGCTGCTGCTCCTGGATGACCCTGAGCTGGTCGCGCAGGCCGTCCACGAAGCCTTGGAGTGCATAGCGGGCGAAAGCGAACTCACCTCCGTCCGGCTGACGGGCTTGGTCCAATGCTCTGTAATAGCCATTGCGCGTCAAGTTGTAATGGTTGCTCAAGAGGTGCGCCGCGGGGCTTGAGACGAATCCGGAGGCGATCAGGAGTTGATACTCGATGAGGCGGCCGGTTCGCCCGTTGCCGTCGCCGAAGGGATGGATCCATTCAAGGTAGAGGTGGGCGATGACAGCGCGGAGCACGGCCAGGCAGAAGGCCCATTCGGGATCATCGTGGCGGAAATCCCGTGAGTTCAGCCAGTCGCACAGCCTGCTCAGGAGGTGGTCGCAATCCTCGGCGGGGGCGCCACGATACCCGTGCACGGCAACGGAGTGCGATCTGACCTCGCCGGGGACCACGCCGTCTTCGAGTTCCAGGCCACTCAGCACGCGCGCGTTGAACTGCTTGATGCGGTCCGGCGTGAGGTCGCCCTGCCCGCCGGCGGCGAGATGGTCGACGATCTCGTTGTACGCGGCAACGACGTTGTCGACCTCGACACCGAGGTACTCACGGGATGCAGATAGATCGCCGGTGCCTTCGACCCGGGCTCGCACCTCGTCTTCGGAGAGGGTGTTCCCCTCGATGGCGGTCGTCGCGGCGGCGCCTTTAATGAGGTAGACCCGGTGGAGCCGCAGCGCCACTGCCGGCAACAGTGGGACTCCCGCGATGTGCTCGCACTTGGAGCGCGCCTCGCCGAACAGCATCCAGTCATGTTCACTGAGTCCCCGGAGGTCGAACGAGAAATCGAGCCATGGATGTGTCTGCTCATATGTCCGCATATCTTGTCCTCATAGTTGACCGAACTAAATATGCCAATTTACGGGTTATTCCTACAATAGAGTCAATCCCAGTGACCGTATACATGTCCCATAAGGTGTCCATTCTACTCGGAAGTCCCATGGGCACAAGGTTGACGTTGGGTTGAACGACCAGCTCACCGCCTGCCTCGGCGGCGCCTGCTACGACGTCTTCCTGAACGACGTCGCCTCCTGGCGCTGCGTCCCGGCCCGCGTCTGGAAGTACGCCATCGGCGGCTACCAGGTGATGAAGAAGTGGCTCAGCTACCGCGAGCGCCCCCTGCTCGGCCGCGACCTCAAGGCCGACGAGGCGCGCTACGTCACCGAGATGGCGCGCCGCATCGCCGCCATCCTGCTGCTCGAACCGGCGCTCGACGAGAACTACGAGCGCGTGAAGGCGGACACGTATCCGTGGCCCGCCTCATCTCAACGTCAACCCGGGTCCG
This sequence comes from Thermoleophilia bacterium, assembly GCA_041648235.1. Taxonomy (GTDB): domain Bacteria; phylum Actinomycetota; class Thermoleophilia; order UBA2241; family UBA2241; genus CAIXSE01. The sequence continues at coordinate 2,597 of JBAZPK010000076.1, read as the reverse complement.
CGTGACTCTGGTCTCGGGCACGAGTAGCATGCGATCATCGACCACGACGGAGTCTTGCATGGCCAATGTGACATTCATGGAACCGCGAGGCCACTACACTGCCCGCGAGGCTGGGCTGCTCGCCGGGGTGTCGGGCACCACAATCGGCCAGTGGGCTCGGCGCGGCTACATCCGCGCCTCGCAAGCCGATCAGACCCCGTACGACTACAGCTATCAGGACATCGCGGAGGCGATCATCGTGCACGAGCTGCTCGATGCGCGCGTCCCGCACCGCAAGATACGGCGCGCCACCGCCGCACTTCGAGACCAGCATGGCAATCGCTGGCCGCTGCAGTCGGCCGAGCTTGGTACCGCCGACGGTGGGATCGTCGCTCTCGAGCAGGATGCGGCATGGGACATCGCCGACAAGGTCTGGCAGCAGCAGATCACGCCCGCAAACCTGCGTCGGGTGGCCGGGATACTTCGGCGAGGTGGTTGGGCGGCTCGTAATCTGCCTCGTCTCGCTCACGTCGAGGTCAATCCGGAGAGGCTCAGCGGCCGCCCGACGATCGCTGGGCGCCGCGTGTCTGCTGCGATGGTCGGCCAAATGGCCGACGAGCCGGACGGCGTGGAGGAGTTGCGTGAGGGGTTCGACCTCAGCGAAGCCGAGATCTCGGACGCTCGCATCTGGTGGCACGCCGTTCGGGAGTACGCCGAGGCGGCCTGAGTGCTCCCGCCTCCCGTGCTCGTGATCGACGAGTGCCTCAACGCGCGGCTGGCGACGCAATTGGCGCAGCGGGGCAGGCCCGCGAGGTCGATCGCATCCCTGGGGCTTCGCGGGCTCGAGGACCCTCAGGTGTTCAGCGCTCTGTCGGACCTTGACGAGCCGTTTGTGATCGTGACCGCTGATGAGGCCATGCCCCTCGACTGGCGAGGCACCATCGACGCGGCGGGCATCACTGTAGCCGTGATCGATTCGCACCACACCGCAGAGTACTCGGTCGCGCAGTGGTACGGAGACGTCGTCCACAGATGGGCGCACGTCATGGGGCAGCAGCCGTCGGGATCGATTCGTCGCTACACCTCGCGGGGGCATCGGGAATGGAGACCACGCAGCACGCGTCGTCGGTGAGCGTCTGAGGTCGATTCCGGACGCGTTCTGTCCGCAGTCTTGCCCTGAGAATCGCCTCGGGATAGCGGCGCACTGTGCCTCAGGCCCCGCGCCGCCGCCCGCCCGGCCCGCTGCCGATGTGGCGGCCGATGGACTCCACGCGGCCCTGCAGGCAGCCGCGGCACATCTCGGCGGTCTCGTTGATGCAGGCTTTGCCCGGGTAGATCTCGTACTTCACGCGGTACTCGGGCGGCGTGAGGTTGGGCATCACGACGTTGGCGCCGCGCTGCAGGCCCAGCTCGCGGCCCTCTTCCTTGTTGATCGTCGCCAGGGCGGTGGTGCTGGGGATGTTGGCCTCGGGGCAGACGAGGCGCGTGAGCGCCACCGCCTTGTAGACCGTAAGCTCGTCGCTCGGGATCTGCTCCGCGGCCGGGATCTCGCGCGCCCAGCTCTGGTCTCCGAGCGGCGTCTGCGGGTGGGCGATGTAGGGGCCGATGCCGATCATGTCGAGGTCAAGGCCGCGGAAGAGCTCGATGTCGGCGGCGACGCTGGCGTAGGTCTGGCCGGGGATGCCGACCATGACGCCGCTGCCGGCCTCGTAGCCGAGCCGCCGCAGGGCGCGCAGGATCGCGAGGCGATCGCTGCGGCGCCCCGGCAGCTCGGGGTGGATGAGCCGGTAGAGCTCGTCGTCGGAGGTCTCGAAGCGCAGCAGGTAGCGGTCGGCGCCGGCCGCCCGCCAGGCGGCGAGGTCCGCCTCCGGCCGCTCGCCGAAGCTCAGCGTCACCGCGAGCCCGGTCTCGGCCTTGATGCGGCGCACCACCTCGGCGATCCACTCCGTCGTGAGGCCGTAATCCTCCCCCGACTGCAACACGACGGTGCCCCAGCCCCAGGCCCTGGCGCTGCGAGCACACTCGAGGATCTCCTCGGCGCTCATCCGGTAGCGCTCGATCTCGCGGTTGCCGGCCCGCAGGCCGCAGTAGCCGCAGGCGCGCACGCAGTGGTTGCTGATCTCGATGAGCCCGCGCAGGTGCACCGCGTCGCCGACGTGGCGGCGGCGGACGTCGTCGGCCGCCGCCCAGAGTTCCTCGAGCCGCTGCGGGTCGTCCTCACGCAGCCAGGAGAGGATGCCCTCCCGGTCAAGGGATCCGCTGGGGGGTGCGCAGGGCGCCGTGGAGGGCCGGTTCCCCACCCCGCGGCCCGCAGGCCGGCTCTTGTCGCTCATGTCGTCCCTCCCTGGATCCCGGCCCGGAGCCCGCGCACCGCGCACGACCCGCTGCCGGCCTGGCTGTCGCGAAATGAGACTACCAGACCCAGGTACGGAGGCCCGTCGTCTACACAGAATCTTCACGACGTCGACCTAACCTGCACGGTACGCGCCGGGTCTCTCGGCCGACAGTCGAGGAGGAGCATGTTCTGTCCAGAATGCGGGCTTGACGCCCAGGATGCCAGATTCTGCCCTGAGTGCGGCACCGACCTGACGGCGGTGCGCGGAGTGCTCGGTGAGAAG